>JAVBPX010000005.1:0-92162 GCA_031549365.1 Alphaproteobacteria bacterium | reverse complement strand
ATCTCGCCCCAACGGGGAGAGATAATAAAACATATGATCTTTGATCATCATGTTTTATAGAGAGGGGGAAATAAAAACAATAACCACAATTAAACCACCCCAAACCCTTGGTCATCCTGAGGCTTTGCCGAAAGGATCCAGCAAAACAAACGTTGCGACAGCAATGTAATATTGTCATTGCGAGCACAGCGCGGCAATCTCAACAATATAAATAATATGTCATCCTTCGGAATCACAACTCCGCACCAATATCAACAATATTAAAACATCACACTAAAAATCCCTGACAACTCGTGCAAATACCAATCCAGAAACAGTTTTGACTCCTGCTTTTTTCAAAACTTTGGCTAACTCTTCTAATGTCGCCCCTGTTGTTCGAACATCATCAATCAATAAAACATTTTTACCTTTTAAATCTTTATTAACTCTAAACGCACCACTAATATTTTTCTTGCGCTCTTTGGCTTTTAAATGCCCCATATCATGCGTCCACTTTGTTCTGGAAACCGTACGCACATCCATCTTAATCCCGGTCATTTTGGATATTTCCGACCCAATTATGGCAGATTGATTGTATCCTCTCTGTCGCAATCTGGCATTTGCCAACGGCACAGGAACTATAATATCAATTTCATGTGGACACTCTTTCAACAATCCAACCATCGAATTTGAAATCATTCCTTTGAAATTTATTTTTCCAGCATGCTTGAACGGTAAAATAATCCCCTTGGATCCATCGTCATACACGGTGGCAGCTCTCATCCAATCAATTTTGGATTTATTTACCAAACAATCCGGACACAATAAACGTTTTGCGTTGCGATCAATATTTGCTGGGAACGGATACCCACACTTTGAACATTTTGGATCTGAAATCCAACGAATTTTTGAAAAACAATTATGACACATCGCCCCATGCCTGGTAACAGATTCTGAACATACAGGACAAACTGGTGGAAATAAAAAATCTAAAACCGCACTAAAAAATCTTACCACGACAAACTGCGACTGGATTTTTTCGAAACATTATCGCCGAACATATCTTTGCGCTGCTGAACCAAGCTTTTAAATTGATCCTGCGAAATAATCCTCAACACAAATGCATCGTCCGTCCTGGCCGATAAAACCGGCATAATACGCTGTTCTGCAACACCTGAATCGCGCAAAACCTGTTCAATAATTGCCAATCTACGGGCTGCCAATTTGCGACCCTCATACGACTTTGTTTCTTCTTCGCTAATTGCAATCTGAATTGCTTTTTTTGGATTCGACGACATCATAACGGCATATTCCGACAACAACTGAAAATTCTCACGGGAAAGAGAACTATCATCATCCTTAAACGAAATTTTAATTTCCAGCGGGCGCGGCTGAATTGCGCTGGAACTACTAATGACATCCTGTCCAACAAATCCCTCTGTTTCAACATATTCATACGCATCGGTCATAGAACTAGCCGTATCAAAATCAGCATACGCGGATAAATGTTTATTCTCGGAAACATATGTTTTATAGAAAGCCTTTTTTAATTGACTCGGCGACAAATCCGCCAAACTCCCTGTGTCTTTTTTTTCGAAAACTTTTTCTTTTGTATCTTCAATCACACTTAAAATTGGTCGCGTTTCAACACTTGCGACCTTTGTTGAATCTTTTGCCTGCTTCATTGAACGAATAACACTTGGGGTTGCAACATTCACTGTTGTAATTGGCGCGGCGGAAACTGTTTTGATCGGCGCCTCAACTTCCGGAAAAGCAACTTTCTTGTTGGCCGCATCAACATATTTCGCAGACTTAATCATAGACAGCGTTTCATCATCCATCGCCGGCTTTTGAACAGATCTAACTCCAACTTTTGGCAAACTGGCAGCAACAGTAATATCGGACACACCCGATGGTTTAATTAATGCTAATTTTGATTCTACTTTTTTTGAAACCTGTTTTGGATTTAATTCTAAAAATTCTTCTGGCAATTCAACACCGCCCATATCAACTTTTTTCCAGGCCAACTTTGTTGCGTCACTATTTTTATTTTTCGAAATCATTCCATCGCCCTTAACCCAAATGTCTGACGATACTTTTTTTGGCATCAACCGTTCAACAACTTCGACAGGTTCCGACCTTGACACAACAGTACGCGATGATTTTGTTTCTGCAATTGGTTCCGGCTTTTTGGAATAATCCTCGGCATCACCAAACAGAGCACGCGCCGACACAGGCTCCTTGTCCAACGAAACCGCAGGCAACGAAACCGACACAGCTCCGCCGAAAATCGGGTACATTGCTATAATAAAAAATGGAATTATCCTTCTCATACTGAAATGATAGTACAAATACCCGAATCTAGGCAAGCTCTTTTTTAATCAAAAAAATCTAAAAAACATCCACCCCAACCAAGCCTAAATTAAATCGCATCAGAATTATGTGATTGTAAAGAATTGCCTCATTTTTCAAGCCCGCTGCGCATACAAACATACATAAGGGTTGAAAAATAAAGCAACTTATTCAGAGGCTCATGATTCTCATGCGATTCCCAATACTCGGAATATATCATTCTTCATAGTCATTATAAATACCGCGGCAATCAGCACCCATCCACCCAACATAATATAATTCATGACTTTGCCATTTAATTTACGACGAGTAATTGCCTCAATTAATAAAATCAACAAAAAGCCTCCATCCAAAACCGGCAGAGGCAATATATTAATCACAGCCAAATTAATACATAAAACTGCAACCAAAGTCATTAATGCAAAAACTCCTGCTGATAACGCATCGCCTGAAACTTGGGCAATGGTTAAAAAACTACCTAATTGCTTACTTGATCTATCCCCAGTAACAATTTGCTTTAAAACAACAAATAATGTTTTTGCTTGGTTTCCAACTTCGGACGTTGCTAACCACAAAACTTTACCAACACTCTTTTTTTCAACTTGCGCTTTGGAAATATCCGGACCAATTCCCCATTTCTCATCGGCATTTAAAACCGTTTCGCGCTCTATCCCATTATTTGATATTTTAACAATAACATCGCGCCCTGCATTTTGCATTTTATATGTTAAAATATCTTCAAAACTTGAAATATACTCATCTCCTATATAATCCAATCGATCCCCAGGCTTAATACCGGCTTTTTCGGCAATTGACTGTTCTTCTACAAACCCAATAACCCCAGGCTGATGAACAATCGGTTTTGCAGAATAAATACAAACAAATAAAACCCAAGCCAATAAAACATTAAACACAACACCTGCGCCAATAATTATTGCTTGTTTCCACGCCGCAACGGATAAATAATGCCCGCGTTTTTCTTTCAGACTTAATTTTTTATATTTTTCACGATCAAACATATCTTCTTGACCATATAACGAAACATATCCCCCAAACGGCAACCAGCCCAATTTCCAAACGGTTCCACGGGAATCAACCCAAGAATAAATCGCACGCCCAAACCCAATTGAAAACGCCAATACTTTCACACCAAATAAACGCGCCATCAAAAAATGTCCCAATTCATGAATTAAAATCACAATTGGTAAAACGATTAAAAAACCTAATAATCCCATCATAAAAATCTCTCCTTATAACCAATAAATTATTGCCGCCATAATTGGCAACACATAAATCCAACCATCAAAACGGTCCAAAATTCCGCCATGTCCTGGAATTAAATTGGACATATCTTTGATCCCATTACGACGTTTTAAATATGATACCGTCAAATCCCCATACTGCGATAACAGCGCAACCGACACAGCAATCAAAGCATAAAAAAAGAACGATAAATCATGACATATCAAACCAATTAATCCGCCCACAATCGCCGCCGACACAACGCCCATAATTTGCCCAGACCATGTTTTCTTTGGACTGATACTTGGCCATAATTTATCGCCTCCGATTAAACGCCCAAAAAACCATGCCCCTGTATCTGCCGCCGCAATAACAAAAAATAACCAAACAAAAATAAACGGCACCGCCATCAAAATCCAAGCCGCCACCATTAATTTAAAAATCCATAATAATGCGATCGCGCGCTCAAAATTATATTTACGAATTCCAAATGCCGCAACCCAACCCAAGATAACGGCCGCAAATGGCGTTAAATACCAATAATTATTAATTCCAAAATAAAAATACACGGCAACACAAATCGCCGAAATAGCCGGAAAAACCAATGCACGAATCGATCCAACATAAATTTTTTCAACTTCCCACATCATGGATAATCCAAAAATAACGGATGCAATAATCCATGCATTTTTTCCCAACAAAATTACACCCAATGCAATTGCAATCATCGCAATCGACGACAAAATTCTGTTGCGTGTATTTTTACTCAATTCTTTTCCAAATAACCCATACATTTTTACCACCACCTTATCTTTAAATAATATTTATCCGCACGACACTTAAAACAACCTCGCGCAACTTCAAAAAATCGCATCGTAGATTTTTTCGTGACAAAGTTGCGCCTTTATAATACATATCGCTACGCTTTCCCAAATCTCCTATTCCTTTTCGCATATTCTCGCAGCACTCTATCAATAATCTTCTCATTCATATCCGGCCAATACTCTTTGATGAACATCATTTCCGCATATGCCAAACTCCATAACATGAAATTTGAAATACGAATTTCTTGGGATGTGCGAACCATTAAATCAATTGGCAGCAAATCTCCTGAATCCAAATACGTTGAAAAAACACCTTCATCCACAGAATTCAAATCAACATCACCAGAAATCGCATCCCTGGCCATATCTTTGGCCGCCCGCACAATTTCATCTTGACCACCGTAATTTAATGCAAAACAAATCGTCCCGCTTGTATTTTCAACAGTCTTTTCTTCCATATTTTCGATTAATTTAACTATTTTTTTGGATAATCCTTCGCGTGTTCCAATAATTCTAACCCTCAAATCGCGTTTTTGTGCCATTTTCAATTGGCTTTTTAACCCATATTCAAAACGCTCCATTAAATATCCGACTTCTTCTTTGGACCGTTTCCAATTTTCGGTTGAAAACACATAAAAAGTAATCGTAGAAACACCGCGTTTAATTAACGCATCCACAACTGATTCAAAAACTTTTTCTCCGGCAGCATGTCCATAGGTGCGTTTTTTACCCCTCGCCTGTGCCCAACGCCCATTTCCATCACAAACAAAAGCAATATGATTTGGAATTACTTTGTTTTTATCAACCACTAACAACCCCTTTTACTTTTCTTTTCTCTGTCATTGTGACGAGCGCTAACGACCCGGCAATCTCAACAACTAATCACAAAAAGGCCAACAGCAAAAACGTTTTTCAACGTAACGCTATTGACCTATAATAACAAACTATACCGACAAAATATCAGATTCTTTTTTCTTGGCCATTTCTGTAATTTCGGATGAACGTTCGTCAAATATTTTCTGAACATCTTCGGAAAAATGTTTCTGATCATCTTCGGAAATTAATTTCTCAGCTTCGGCCTTTTTGATTTTTTGCATAATATCCTGACGAATATTGCGGCAGGCAACCTGTGCATTTTCTGCATATTCTTTTGCAACTTTAACCAATTCTTTGCGACGCTCTTCGGTCAAAGGCGGCAAACGCAACCTAATCAAAGTACCATCAACCTGCGGATTCAAACCCAACCCAGATTCGCGAATTGCTTTTTCAATTTTACCAACTGTTGAATTATCCCACACTGACACTGAAATCATTTGTGGCTCTGGCGTTGAAACGGACGCCAATTGTGAAATCGGCATCAACGAACCATAAACATCAACACGAACTGGATCCAACATATTGATCGACGCACGCCCAGTACGCAATCCAACAAATTCATTTTTTAAAACTTCAATTGTTTGTCCTGTACGTTCTTTGGCTTCTGTGCGTAATGCATTTAATTCAACCATAAAACACTCCTTGTTTTGTTTTCATCTAACTCATGAAAACCATAGCAAACAAATCACCAAAAAACAACTAAAATTCACATTATCTAATCACATCTGTCAAAAACAAATCTTTGGGTGAAATTCAACTAACGTTTTTTACTGCGTTGTTTTATAATCTGCCTACGATAAGAATCTTTTTGTTTATTCCACGTTTCTAATAATGGAAAAAACGGAAACATTAATAAACTCCCGACAATTCTACCATCCTTTGTAAAATGACTGGCAGCCAAACCTGCACCACCAAATACCAATAACATTGGTAAAATAATTACTCGCGCATCCTTTGCCCACAAAAGCAAAGCACGTGAATTATTGCGAACTCTGTCCGCTCTTAAATTAATACTCTTTTTCATCTGTAACCCTAAAATTGTAAATTATAAAATTAATCAACCACAAACCTAACCGATGGCGGCAAAACCTCAACCAGGCTAATTATGCCTATATTCGTTGTGCCGACTGTTTTTAAATTTGATAACACAGCGACCCATGCGCCGAGCTACAAAAAACTAATTTTTAAAATTCACACCTAAAAAACCAACCACTCTAATTTTTATCAAAATACGATGATTGGACAGAAACATTTATTTTTTCTGGGGTTCATGTATATAAACACACATGAACCCTCGAAAAAATTAATGTCTTGTTTTCCAAGCGCGAATTTTCATAAAAATTACGCTTTTTTGCCAGTTTTCTGATCAATTCCCACCATAGACAATTTCGTCTTTCCACGTTTATCCATGCCAGTATATTGAACGAAAACTTTTTGTCCTTCTTTCAATTTGGCTTGATCCATGGAATCTAAACGTTCGCCGGTGATTTCTGAAATATGAACTAACCCTTCGTTCGAACCAAAGAATTTAACAAAAGCGCCAAAATCTTTAATCGAAACCACGCTACCTTCATAAATCATACCAACTTCTGGTTCGGCAGTAATTACTTTGATCATATCAATCGCGCGATTTGCATCTTCAACGTCTGTGGCTGTAATTTTAATTACGCCCTCGTCATTAATATCAATCGATGTATTGGTTTTTTTAGTAATATCTTGAATAACAGAACCACCTTTACCAATAACTTCGCGAATTTTATCTGGATTGATTTTCATTTCCAAAGTTTGCGGAGCATATTTTGATAATTCCGTACGTGGCTTTTTGATTGCCGACGTCATAATTCCTAAAATATGTTTGCGTCCTTCAAATGCTTGGGCTAATGCAATCTTCATAATTTCAAATGTAATGGATGTAATTTTAATATCCATTTGCAATGCTGTAACACCTTTTTCGGATCCAGCAACTTTGAAATCCATATCACCCAAATGATCTTCGTCGCCCAAAATGTCGGTTAATACGGCAAATTCTTTACCTTCTTTAACCAATCCCATCGCAATACCTGCAACCGGACGTTTCATTGGAACACCACCATCCATCAAAGCCAATGTTGTACCACAAACAGTCGCCATCGAAGACGAACCATTTGATTCCAACACATCTGAAATCATACGAATTGTATAATCAAATTCTTCTTGTGATGGCAACATTGGATTGATTGCGCGCCATGCCAATTTTCCGTGACCAATTTCACGACGTCCAGGTGCGCCCATACGACCTGTTTCACCAACTGAAAATGATGGGAAATTATAATGTAACATGAATCTTTCATCACGTTTACCATCCATATCTTCCATTAATTTTGCATCTGCTTTTCCGCCCAGAGTCAATGAAACCAACGCCTGTGTTTCACCGCGCGTAAATAATGCTGAACCGTGACAACGTGATAACAAACCAACTTCTACCTCAATCGGACGTACAGTTTTATTGTCGCGACCGTCAATACGTGGTTTTGAATCCAAAATATTGCGACGCAAAACTTTACCAGTTAAATGATCAACAATTTCTTTGGCCCATTTTTGATCCAAATCTGTTGCGGAATCACCCAACGAAGCAATCGCATCTGCAACTATTGAATCCATCGCAGCATATCTTTCTTCTTTTTTGGAAATGGTCAACGCTTCTGTAATCGCTGAAATAAATTGTTTTTCCAATTTTTTCTGCATTGCAACATATTCTGGCGCCAACGCTTCAACTTCCCATGCATCTTTACCGGCTTTTTCGGCCAATTCATTAATCAAACCAATAACTGGTTGGAAAAATTCAAACCCAGCTTTAACAGCACCCAACATAACGTCTTCTGATAATTCGGACGCTTCGGATTCAACCATCAAAACTCCGTCTTTTGTTCCAGCAACAACCAAATCCAATTCGGATGTCAAACGTTCTTCGTTTGTTGGATTTAACAAATATTTTTTGTCGCTATATCCAACACGTGCGGCACCAATTGGTCCTTGGAATGGAATTCCTGAAATTGCCAACGCAGCTGACGCAGCAACCACAGCCAACACATCTGGCGAATTCTTTTTGTCATATCCATAAACAGTTGTAACGATTTGTGTTTCGTTTTTAAAAGTTTCTGGGAACAAAGGACGAATTGGCCTGTCTATCAAACGTGCTTTTAATGTTTCTTCATCCGTTGGTCTTAATTCACGACGTGGAAAACCACCTGGAATTTTTCCAACTGATGCCATTTTTTCAATGTAATTAACTGTCAATGGGAAAAAATCTTGTCCAACAACTGCTTTTTTTGCGGAAACAACTGTTGCCAACACCATGGTTTCTCCATATGTTGCCATAACAGCGCCCGTTGCTTGTTTCGCAAAACGGCCTGTTTCCAACGTTAATGTTGCGCCGCCCCATTCCATAGACACAGAAACCGGGTGATTCAATCCCCCTGGATTTTTTTGTCCTTTTTTAAAAATACCAAACATATTTTTCTCCTTAATGTTTTGGTCCGATTATTAATTTCCATAAATTTATTCTGCTGCTTATTTTGCAAAACAAATCTTTCTCTTTGGTCATCCTCGACAAATGACGCCATGGGCGGAATATTGGTCGGGGACTCAGTAAAACAATGCTGTCGCTTGCGACACATTTTTACTAAAACTAATAATCGCTATTTACAAAAATCAACAGGGAAAAATCGTTTGTCCTCACAGACTCAAAACATCATCATTATTATTGCTATTTTAAAAACACAGCAATTTGCTATATCGGTCCAATATATACCTAACATTATAGAACAATAAATCTAATCCGCACCGGCCTTAATCGAAACTATAAAAACATTTAAAAAATGTTTTTCCAATAACATAGATCAAATCTGCAAAAATAAACGATCCTTTTTATCCCTATTAACACTAATTTATTTTTGAAAACACCATGCTTTCAAAAAAGGGAACTGCGCCATTCGGCGCAATCCCATCAACTTATTTACGAATTCCCAATTTCTTGATCAACTCTTCATAAGCCTTAACATCATTGCCCTTGACATAGGCCAATAATTTTTTACGTTTTTCAACCATCAACAACAAACCGCGTTTGGAATGTTGATCTTTGTGGTTTGCTTTCATGTGCTCCGTCAAATTACGAATACGTTCTGTTAAAATGGCAGCCTGTGCTTCTGCGGAACCACCATTATCTTTCTCAGAATTTTTAAACGCTTTAACCAACTCGGCTTCTTTTACTTTTCTATCAGCTCTTTTAATCGACATCTTTTTTCCTTTTGTATGTTTATTTTAACTCTCTCAAATTCCTCGCCCCTTGCGAGAGAGGCAAGATTTTCACAAATCTCTGATTTGCAGAAAATCTAGTGAGGGGTCAAAACCACTATTCATTAATTCGACGAACAATGTGAACGAATTCACCGTCCGCCACCGCAATCCCCAGAAACCGTCCCTCGCAATAAGTACGAAAGACGCCCTTATCCGCTATCGGCAACATACCGCCATTTAAAAACAACGATAAATCCGACCCATTAATCTGCATAACCGGGATGTCGCCCAGCACGGCATCAATGGGAATTAACGAATCATCCAGCGATTCGGCAACTACATGATAATCCACTTCGTTTGATTTTTCAAGTTTTATCGCACATTTTTCCCAGTTTCGGCCATTTTTCGTTATTTCTTCATTTTTTATGGGCACAACGTCTTCCAAACAACCTGAAAACATCCCCAATTTTTCACTGTTAAACTCAACCTTAAATCCGTTGGACATGGTGCGCCGTAAAACATCAACATATCCCAAACATCCAACCGCGGCCGAAACATCCCGGGCCAACGAACGAACATAGGTCCCCCCGCCACAAACCACCCTTAACATCACAGAATCCAACAAAACATCTTGTTGCGAATGCAACACCGTACTGTCTTTACTGATATTTAAATCTTTATCTCTGCACAAAATTTTTTCATCACTTTTATCCACACCAGACTTAACATCAAAATCAAGAACATCGCGAAAAATCGGCAACGATTTTTCCGTGACACGATGTTCTCCTAAATCATTAACACCAACACCAAAAACCTCTAATTCATCAATCCGAACTGTCCGCTTTGGCATATCAACCTCAACACCCTTGCGCGCCAAATCATACGCACGTTTCCCATCAATATGAATTGCACTGTACGCCGGCGGAATTTGTTCGATATTTCCAATAAATTTTGGCAAAACTTCCAATATTTGCGTCAAAGTCGGCCTATTATCGTTTTCCAAAATAACTCGCCCCTCGGCATCATCTGTATCGCGACTTTGCCCAAATTGAATTTGAAAAACATACTCTTTTGGTGTTTCAGCAATATACGGTATCATTTTTGTTGCTTCCCCCAACGCAACCACCAAAACCCCGGTCGCCATGGGATCCAATGTCCCCAAATGCCCAACCGTTTTTGCCCCAAAAATTTTGCGCAAAATAAACCCAGCGCGACTACTGGTCAATCCCTTTGGTTTATCTAAAACAATCCACCCAGACTTCATAATTTCCAACACCCTTACAAATATTCAACACTCTTATAATATACGCTCACAAAAAAGATGTCAAAACAGGATGACTATAAAGAATTTATTGTTTTTTATAGCCCGCAGTGTACACAAACGTACATAAGGGTTCTAAAAAACAATAAACTTGTTTTTAATCGCCCATTTTCACATCTTTTTTCAATTTATCCAAAAATTCCAATGCCTGCATTGGTGTCATTGAATTCAAATCCAACCCACGCAATTTTTCCAAAACCGCATCATTCTTTACGTCTTTTTTATCAACAACCAAACTGGGGGCATCAAACAGAGTCAACGTCCTTAAATCTTTACCAACTTTTTGATCTGATTCCAACTGTTTTAAAACAGCCTCGGCCCTTAAAATCACCGGCTTTGGAACACCCGCCATACTTGCCACATGAATTCCGTATGATCTGTTTGCAACACCTGAAATTACACGATGCATAAATATAATTTCATTATCCTGCTCTTTGATTTCAATCGTCATACAGGCCAATTTAGATAACGTATCGCGCAGCGCAACTAATTCATGATAATGTGTTGCAAATAATGTCAAACACCCTAATTGATTTAAATATTCCAATACAGCCCAAGCCATGGACAAACCATCCCAAGTAGAAGTCCCCCTGCCAATTTCATCCAAAATAACAAAACTACGATCTGTCGCACGATTTAAAATATTGGCAGTCTCTATCATTTCAACCATAAATGTTGATTGTCCCTGGGCCAAATTATCGGACGCCCCAACACGGGAAAATAATTGATCCACAATTCCAATTTGTGCCGATCTGGCGGGAACAAATGACCCCAAATGTGCCAACACAACAATTATCGCATTTTGCCTCAAATATGTTGATTTTCCAGCCATATTTGGCCCAGTCATTAACCAAACAGTTTTACCATTTTCAAAAACACAATCATTTGCAACAAATTGTGAATGATTATTCGATAAAACGTGTTCAACAACAGGATGGCGACCTCCAATTATATTAAATACTTTTTCATTAACTACATTGGGCCGAACCCAATTATTAATTATTGCAACTTCGGCCAACGCGGCATAAACATCAATTCTCGCCAACACTTCTGCAATTTTTCTCAAATCTTCGGCCGCCCCACGAATCTTTTCGATTAATTCTCGAACAATTTCTTTTTCAACAGCCACGGCTTTTTCAGCGGCAGATCTAATTTCCGAATCCAATTCAGCCAATCGAACTGTTGTAAACCGAACGCCGCCAACCAAAGTCTGTTTATGAATAAATTCAGATTCAATCCCCAACATTGATTCTGCCTGTTTTGGCGGAACCTCTATAAAATACCCTAATAAATTATTGTATTTAATCTTTAATAAATTGGCGCCAGATTTTGAAACATATTCATTTTGCAAACCTGCAATAATTTTTTTTGAATTCGCAGCCAAATCACGCAATTGATCCAAACCAGCATGAAATCCCTCTCGTATAACACCACCCTCTCGAAAGAATGCAGGCAAATCATCTTCCAATGCTCGCACCAATTCAAATGATAACGCTTCATGCAATGCCAAAGATTTCACTTCATCCAAAGTTTTTTCATCTAACTCATTTGCCATCGCCCGAACCCCAGGCATCATTTGCAGAGCATGGGAAATCGATAACAAATCCCGTGGAGATCCACGTTCGGATAACAATCTGGATAATGCGCGTTCAATATCTGGCATTTTCTTTAATAACGCACGCCAATCACGTAAAACACCGGTTTTTTTGACCAAATTCTCGATTCTATCCTGCCTATCTGCTATTATTTCAACGTCCCCCAATAATTCACGCAACATCGAACGCAAACAGCGCGCCCCAGCAGCAGTAACCGTATTATCAATCACATCTAATAATGTAACGCCAGATTTCCCAGACATTGATTCATCAATCTCTAAACTTTTCCAGGTCGAAGCATCAATCTGCAATCTGGATCCATCGCCCAAAATACGAAAACTCTTGAACGGCACAAATGACCCGCGTTGTGTTTGGATTAAATAATGAGCCAATAAACCAACCGTCAACTTTTGTGATTCATTCATACGATTAAAATTTTGATGCACTCCAAAAACCCGCCCTAAATTTTCATCCATGTTTGATTTCTGAAATAAACGCTCATGAACGAAAGTAACCGGAATCATGGATTTAATAGCACGAATATCAACATCTTCTGCAACCGATTCATCCGCCAAAATTTCGGCCGGTTTAATCCGCATAATCGTATCAATAATGGATCCTCGAACATCTGATATAAAAAAATCCCCCGTGGATAATTCCGAACCCGCCAACGACCAACCAAACTTTGATTTAATAACCGCAACCAAAAAATTTGATTGCGACCCGGCTAATAAATGATCATCCACAATTGTCCCAGGCGTTAAAACCCGAACAATATCCCGACGCAATTGTTTTGCTCCTCGGGCACGGGCTTCGTCTGGCGTTTCCATTTGTTCTGCAATCGCAACATGAAAACCCTGTTTAACCAACCGTGCAATATAATTATCCGCAGCATGAAATGGAACTCCGCACATTGGAATTTCATTTCCGCGTTTTGTTAAAACCAAATCCAGCGCGCGCGAAACGATGATGGCATCATCGAAAAACACTTCGTAAAAATCACCCAACCTGAATAACAATAATGCTTCTGGATTTTCCCGTTTAAAATCCAGATATTGCTGCATCACCGGCGATAATTTTTCCTGATTCTCCACTCTATAACCCTTTTATACTTTTCCTAAATCTAACTCTTTTCATCAAAATCAAATGAATGTAAATAATTTTTTAGGACCGCTGTGTATATAAACTATATAAGGCTCAAAAAAATTAAAAACTTGTTTTCAATCGTTGGTTTTCATGTATTTTAAAATGGAGTCGTTTCTACATCCCCGTTTTGCGTCAAACTCTCTGGCCTAATCTTCTCAATTTTCAATTCCGCTTCTTTCAATTTCATGTCGCAATGTTTTTTCAAAGCAATCCCCATTTCATACGCCTTGACTGATTCTTCTAATGAAATCTGACCTGATTCCATCTTTTGAACGATCGTATTTAATTGTGTCAAAGCCTCTTCAAAATTTAAATCTTTAATATCAACCATTACTTACCTCCGTTATCCCTTCTGCAATATTTTTTATCATAAAATTCTCTGGTTTCATCTGCCAATTTTTTAATTTCCGAATTTTTAATTGAAATATCTCTTAACGGCATTTCGACACTTCTATAAATTCCATTGGAAACTTTTCCATGAACTGCGCACATCCTGTCCCCTTCACTAATATATTCGCCACGATGTGTCAAACTGTCCTGATATGCCTTGTCAAATTTGACCGAATAAAACAAATGTTCGCACCCTGGATACATTTTTTTACCAATCATTTCTTTATCCAAAGATTCATATTCCAAACCATACGAATAACTTATACGAACATGATCCCCTGCATTTTTAAATATTACGGCTTTTGGCTCTTTGATTTTTGTTTTACCCAACCAACTTTCTTTTATTTTCGGAGGATTATATAAGATCACATCTTCTCCCGACAACATAACTCGTTGATCTTTTTCGCAACTATAATTAAAATCAAATTTATTATCTTTTTTGTTTGTAACACACAAGAAATAATCATTATTCATCTTTGCATATAACACAGCATTCCCAGCACACATTAAATCGCCATTTTTTTTAAAAACAGACATTCCACCAAATATATCATCAACTGTTATTGGTTTCATATCGCGAATTTCAGACCCCAACAAAGTGATCATATCATCAAATTGACCATTTAACTTTTCAAATTCTTTGTTAATGGTCGCCAATTCAATCCATTCTTGATCATAATAACACAATTTACCGGTATTTTTGGCTTTTTGCACAGCCTTATCCCGGGCCGCCAGCACCATTCCATATAATTCTATCATTCTTTTTTCACGCGATAAATCATACGCCATTTTATAACCTTTTTATCTATCACTCTCTCTGAACCAAACTCTAACACACAAAACCCTAAATTCAAACAAAAAATGCCCAAACTCTCGACTCAATTTTTTTCGCCAATTCCTTGACTTTCATTAAAACCCATTATATAGTGTGCTACACATTGTAAATAAACCAAACCACACTTTCGGTTCCAATCGAAATATGTATGACGCAAAAATGCATCAAAACGGGATGAGTATAAAGAATTTATTGTTTTTTAGGGCCCGCGGTGTACACAAGCGTACATAAGGGTTCTAAAAAACAATAAACTTGTTTTTAATCACCCATTTTCATACATTTTGGGGTTGTAGTTCAGTTGGTAGAACGCTTGCATGGCATGTGTAATAAAAATAAATGTTAATAATATTTATTTTTATGAAATAGCACGTCCATTTCGGCGAAGTCCAACGGACAGAGACGAATGGCAGGTGCGTTGTGAGGTCAAAAATATGAAATATTTTTGAAAACCTCTTGCATGCTACTAAAATATTGTAAATACTTGGGGTTGTAGTTCAGTTGGTAGAACGCTTGCATGGCATGCAAGAGGTCGTCGGTTCGAGTCCGATCAGCTCCACCAAAGTTTGTGGCGGATATAGCTCAGTTGGTTAGAGCGCCAGTTTGTGGTACTGGATGTCGCCGGTTCGAATCCGGTTATTCGCCCCATAAATAACAAATCCACCTTCGGGTGGGTTTTGTTTAAAATATTAGAATTTGAAACGCATCAAAATATGATGATTGCAAAAGAATTCATCTAATTTTAGATGTATAGCAAAAAGTTTCAAAATGCGTTTATTGGGCGGTTTTTTTCATTTTTTGACCGCGCGCCAGCGTACATATGGTACGTGCCGTGGCAAAAAATTAAAAACGCGACCAAGAAATGTATTTTCAAACTTTTTTGGGGTCATAGCTCAGTTGGTAGAGCGCTACGTTCGCAATGTAGAGGTCGTGGGTTCGACTCCCATTGACTCCACCAAAATTCAAACCCCCATAATGGGGGTTTTTCAATACCGAATCTAAAATACGACCCTATTCTCTGCCAAATTTTCTGGACCAAAATGAATTTGGAACAACCAATTCACATTCCGGGTTTTCAGATTTTTCAAACCATTCTTGGTGATTTTGCGCGGACAATCTTTCAATTTCTTTGGATATAAAATTTTTACCAATCGGTTCATAATCATTAACTAAAACATAGTCATCTGAAATTGATTTTTCCCCAATTAACATCCTGGATGCCCAATATTTTAATGTTTCTGGCGCATTAAATAACACAGGATCAAAAACTATTGTTTCGCCGTTAATTTCCGTCCCAGCCGCAACATGATATTTCCAATTAACCATTTTGTGTTCAATTTTTCCATTTAATTTATAAAAAATTTTACCCATAATTCCCGGGTTTTTTACCAAAACAATCTTTGGATTAACACCCTGGCCTTTTAAAAATTCAGCAATTAATTTTGCACGAATAAAACAACCTGTTTCTGGTTTGTTTAAATTCAATTCCGGAATTTGCAAAATAGCATTAAATAATTGTTTGGCTAATTCTGGTGTAACTTGCATAAAGACCCCTTTGTACGCAAAAATTATACCACAACTATACAAATTTAACAAACTTCAAAAAATGACACACCATCTACAAAATCAATCAAAATGGGATGAATGTACAGAATTCATTGATTTTCACATCTTTTAATCAAATCACTGTTCGGATTTTTATCAATCGCCTTATTTTTAATTTCTTTCTCGGCCTCAATTTTCTGACGTAATAATACAGTCATTGGCGCATTGCGTAATTCTTGTTCCATTTGATCAATTGTTTTACTGGTATCATTTTCATGTGGAATATATTTAGGATAAATTTGATTGGCCACTTTGGTAATTGTTTCTTCGATCTGTGGATATAAATCATTCATAACAGAATGATATGCTTTAACATGTAACATTTCATGATCATAAATTGCATTATAAACACACGAATTTTTTGGATGCGCAGAATCAATCTGTATCATAAAATTTGTAAATCCGGAAACAACCTCGACCCTATCCAATACAACACAAAATCCATCATCAATTGGGATTAAATCAACGGTTAACCGATACCCTTCGGCCATAACGGCGGTCGTTAAACCATGCAAAGATTGTTCAATACTGATCGGACGCAACGGTTGTTGAACCTCCATATCCCAAGGCACGGGCTTGACATAAACCAAAACATTCTTTTTTTCCAAAACACAAGGATCCGCCGCAAATCCTGCGGAAAAACAAAATACTGATAAAATCAATCCCAATAATACTTTCATCCATTTTTCCTATTAAACCAAAAACACCAAGATGCGTCAGAATGTGATGATCAACCCAACTTTTTAAAATGTTTCAAAATCAGATGATTGTAAAGAATTTTTAAATTTTTTGGCCCGCGGTATACATTGTGGTATATCAGGGTCTAAAAATTTAAAAACTTGTTTAGAGGCGCTGATTTTCAAACATTTTCTGTGCTTACTCGACGCAGGTACGTATCAACAAATTCCCCACCCATCTTGCTATACAATTCTTCCGCCAATAAAACACTGCTACGACCAGATTCAAATAATTTCAAATATGATCCTAAACCACCCAATTCTGTATTTAAAACAACCGATTCCCCGGTAACCGGGCGCGATAACAATACTGCGCGTTTTAAATTTGGATATGCCTTACCCTGAATAAATGCCATTTCACGTGGATTTAAACGCCAATGTTGATAATCCAATGGATCAGCACCAGGATTTCTGAAAAACAGTATTGTTTGCGCCTGTCCTCGAACAACATCACCTATTCCCAACTTATCAATTATATTTGCCTGTTGGAACGCAGCCATATATGCCTGACGATTTTTACGTCCTTCTTGCAACCCTGTTATAAAATTCTGTCTGAACATAGGGTTGGCCAACATCGGCGCCGTTTCATCAATCATTATTAATGATGGATTACCCTGGGCCACAGTCAAACTGTTAATGCGCTGAATTAAATAACTGATAACTGCTGGGGCCAAAGTTTCATCACTTAAAATATCTGTAAAATCAAACGTGGACAACCGGGAATACAAATCCAAAGTATCTTGTGGCTCATTAAACACAGAACCGTATTGTAAATCATCCACCCATTTTTTAAGCGCAGGGCGCATTTTACCCTCGGATGAAAAACAGCTGTTGTATAAATTTTTTAACATCCTATCTTTTGGATCTAAATAATCAAAATTGACCGCAACCGCTCGCGCAATTTCATCCAACGATTTTGGGTCATCCTGACCTGAAATCATTGAAAACCAACGACGTAAAAAATCACGATTTGATGCAGAATCTTCCATTAATAACGGATTTAACCTGGTTTGAAACCCAGCATTAATTTTATCTGCATTTTGTGATTTGTTTTCAAAAGTTAAATATTTACCACCTGTTGCTAATGTAAAAATTTCGGCCCCACGATTACGATCAAAGAAAAATGATTTTAACTTTGGATGTCGCAAAGATTGTGAAATTAAAAATGAAAATAAAGTGGTTTTACCCTGACCTGTGGGCCCAATTGTTAATGTGTGTCCAACAGCACCAGATTGTTCAGACACATGAAACTGGAATTGATACGGTGTCCCCAGCGACGTTGGAAACACAACAATGGGACCCGGTCCCCAATCTGAATTTGGAATACCAACAGGCACCGTTGATAACGGCCAAGTAATCGCCGCAGTTCGCGATAATAATTTATAAGTACGCGGAAATACATCAAACCCAGGCAACATTGAAAACCACGAAACTTTAGAGGCAAAATTTTCAACAACTGGACTAATTCCATACGCAGCACAAATTTTCTGTAATTCTTGAATTGATTTATCGACTTCATCTGCTGTTTCACCATATAAAACAAACAAAGGATAATAATTCATTAAACTCTGTGTTCCTGAAATATTTTCATCCATCATCGTCATTGTTTCTTCTATTTGTTCAACGGCAATATCTTCCGATTCTTTATTAGACGTTGCAACACTTTGCTTTTGTTTAATTAATGCTTCTGTTTTTGCAATTGATAATAATTGAAACGCATTCATCGTAACCATTTCACATGAAACTGTGCCTAAATCGTTGAAAAAATCCTCGTCAAAAAAATCAGGCGCCGTTTTAATAGAAACCAAACCTGCATATTTTTCAATATCTCCCGCGGAAAAACGAATCTTACCACCTTCTAAAAACTCAACCTGATCAGATGTCATCAAATCGTTCATACTTGAATTTAATCCTTTTAAAATTGGACGAGTAATTGGTGATAAAATCCTGGAATAAAAAGACCCAGCATTATTTTCATCCGAATTAAAACATAATTTTGGTTGATATGGTGCCAATATTGATTCAACCATTGTTGAAACGCTGCCTATCCTATCCTCTGGTTTATTCCCAGAAATACTAACAACCAAATAATATTGATTATCAAAAACTTTGATACCTTGACTATTCCATTTATCATAAATTTTCTGTAAAACTGGTTCATCAAACGTATAATCTGTTTTCACAGACATTTTTTCCCGCAACATAAAAAACCGAAATGTTATATTTGGATCTTTTATTTGCTGAAATAATTGAGCGCGCAAATCTAAAAATTGTTCTTTTTGTTGTTGATCTTGTAACGATGTTTGAACACCTTTTAATTTATAAACCCTAACCAATCCACCATCATTTAATTCTATTGAAACCTTATCTTTGAATGGTTGTTTAAAAGGCAAATATTTTGCAAAAGAACTATACGAAAACGCCGGAAACAACATATTCGATAATATTGGAATAATAAATAACAATATTAAAAATATTAAAACCAAGCCTAAACCAATAATTGTTAGATTCATTGGCATAATATCTTGAACAAATAAATTCATAAACTGTTGCATATTTACGGCCTTAATACCTTTGGTGGTGAAACTTTAAATAATTTTAATTTTGCTGATAAAATTTGTCCCATTTGTGGCTCGGACCGCGAAATCCCCATTAAAATAAAATGAACAAAAATAACATTTAATAAAAACCATAATGGATTAAAATTTCCAACTGTAACTATTAATAAAACTATAAATACTATGAATTGGATAAAAAAATTCATCAGTGCCAAATGATATGGCACATAAAAAATCCGTGTTGGATTTGCAATTGCTTTTAATACAGGCAACCTCATTCTCTATCCTCTCTCAGCTATTTTAACGTTTTTTGTTAAAAAAAACAAGTTATTAACAATAAAAACAATAAAACCATTAAATATCTTAAAAATCTTAATAATAAAACTATTCTCAACATGTTAAAAAGTTATTAACAATACTGTTGAAAACTCCAAATATTAATAAAAATCAACATGTTATATTGTTAATAATTCAAAAAACAAACCTTAAAAACAATTTCCAACATAACCAACGCTAATAACAATAAAAATAATATCTTATATATAATATTTATATTGTTTTGTATTAACTGTTAATATTTTACTTTGACCAATATTCAATAAATCATTATACTATGCAATATTGGAATGTTGGAATGAAACGACTTATACTTATTTTTTTATCAATTCAGTTATTTATCTGCAATGTTGCCCGTGCAGATTACAAGGCTTTGATATCAATCGACATGACTGATGGTCGTGTTTTATACCAAGAAAATGCCCGTGATGAAAATTACCCGGCGTCATTAACAAAAATTATGACCTTGTATCTGGTATTTGACGCATTGGACAAGGGTCGATTAACATTAAACCAAAATTTAATAGTATCAAAAAGTGCCAGTGAAAAACCCCAAACAAAATTGGGATTGAAACCAGGCGAAAAAATATCGGTTGAAACCGCGATCAAGGCTTTGATTATCCGTTCTGCCAACGACGTTGCCACAGTTTTATCTGAAAATCTGACGGGGGACGAGGGGGACTTTGGATCGTTAATGACCCGTGTTGCATCTGAAATTGGATTATCAAAAACAAACTTTAAAAATGCATCTGGTTTGACTTCGATGGATCAGGTTTCAACAGCACGCGACCTCGCCTTGCTCTCGCTCGCCATTTATAAACACTTCCCACAATATTATAAATATTTTAATGAACGTTCATTTACATATAATGGCCAAACTTATTACACACATAATCAAATTTTAAATGTTTATCCTGGTGCAAACGGTATGAAAACAGGATACACTGCAAAATCAGGCTATAACCTGGTTGCAACAGCAAAACGTGGCGACGATATGGTAATGTCGGTTGTATTGGGCTCAACATCGTCTGCGGAACGTTTAAAGACGTCTGTTAAACTATTGGATTATTCATTTGATCTGATGGATGGGAAAAAACCCGGTAATTTCACAAATTACCAAACAAAAACTACATCAAATGGTAATATTACTCACGATGATTCCGAAAGTGGTACAGAACAACCAAAATCATCCATAAAAACAACCACCAAACCAATTGAACAAAAAAACTGGGGATCGGGATCTATGGGTGTTCAATTTGGTGCATTCTCATCCAAAAACGCGGCTACCGAACAACAAACACGGGTTAAAAATCTGTTTGGAATAAATACATCTGTTGAACAATATTCGGGACTATGGCGTGTGCGTGCAAATAAATTATCGGAAACTTCCGCCAACGAAATAATCCGTAAATGTATATCCCATAACGTCCAATGCTTTATGTTTCATTAAAGTTTCAATTTAGCTTACATTAGAGTTTAAACAACAACCTTTTTTGTTATACCGCGCAATATTTTATATAAATTGTTTCACGTGAAATTATCAACATATTGTTGATAAAAAATAGACTAAACAATATAAAAATCCCCAAATTAATGGGGATTTAAACTAACCCTTCCTTGAATACTTTATTCTTAATTCTTCGACACGTTCTGGCATAATTTTTTCAAATATGTTTTCTGGAACTATGAATTCGTCCCCTGCTTTCACCCTTTTTTCAAACGATGTTGGCCATGATAAATCATGACGTGATCCAAAAATTGCACGAATTTTTTCAACGGAATTTGGAATAAATGGTGCTGAAATTCTGGAATAAAAATCCATTAATTGAAAACAGGTACGCAAAATTACTTCGGCACGAATTGGATCTGTTTTAATAATTGCCCATGGTTCGGCCCGTGTAATATATTCATTACCGGTGGCCCATAATGCGCGCAAAGCAACGCCAGCCCGACGGAATTCACAGGATTCAATCGCATTGGTTAATTCGGACAAATTATCATTAATTGTTTTATCCAATTCGATTTCCAAATCTGAAACTTCGCCAGCGGCAGGAACAACCAATCCCAATTTCTTTTCGGTAAATTTAGTAATACGTGATATAAAATTACCCAAAATATCGTTTAAATCTTTGTTAATTACGTCTGCAAACCGAGCAACAGTTAAATCAGAATCGTCTGATTCAGGCGCATTTGAAATTAAATAATATTTCCAATAATCTGCGGGATATTCGGATATTGCATCACCCAAAAATATACCATTTCCGGTTGATTTTGAAATCTTATCCCCCTCGAAATTTAAAAAATTCATCCCTTTTAAAACATCAACAGTTTTCCAATAATCGTTGCATGCCAATTCATAACTTGGGAAAAATACAGAATGAAACGAAACATTATCCTTGCCCATAAATTGAACATAATGTGTATTTTCATCGCCCTTCCAAAAATCGCGCCAATCAAATCCGGCAATTTCTGCATAAACCTGACTAATTGAAATATACCCCCATGGTGCATCCAACCATACATAAAACACTTTGCTCTCAAACCCCGGTTTTGGCACAGAAACACCCCATTTAAAATCGCGGGTGATTGGTTGATCATGTAATCCTTCGGCTAACCATTTATTTGCAATTGCCATGGCTGTTTTTGACCAACCAACACGTGTTGATAGCCATTTGCGCAATAATGGTTCGGCCTTGGTTAACAAAAAGAATAAATGTTGGGTTTCTCGCAATTCCACAGGACTATTCGGATCTGAAATTGAACGCGGATTAATTAAATCCTTTGGATCCAATAATTCGGAACATTTATCGCATTGATCCCCGCGTGCGCCTTCAAATCCGCATTTTGGGCATGTTCCTACAACAAAACGATCCACCAACCAAATGTTTTCATTTACAGAATATGGCTGAATTGTTGTGCGTTCTTCGATAAAGCCATTGTCATCCAAATGTTTGAATATTTCATGAATTAATTTTTCATGTTGCGGTGTATGTGTGCGCCCATAATAATCGGTGGAAATATCAAATGATTCCAATAGCCCACGCTGAATTTGATACCAACCATCTGCATATTTGGCTGGATCCACGCCCTCGGCCCTGGCTGCGGCCTCGACCGGGGTTCCGTGCTCATCAGCCCCACAAATATATATAGTATTTCTGCCATTTGCGCGGCAAAAACGTGCATAAACGTCGGCCGGCAATAAACAACCAATCAAATGTCCCAAATGTAATGGTCCATTAACGTATGGCAAAGCCGAAGTAATTAAATAATTCTTTTTCATAAAATAATCCTTTTAAATAATAATGAATAATAATATACGAATTTAATAAAAATAACAACAACCCGAATCACATTCGTGGCAAAGAAACAAAATAAAAATAAAAACTTGTATCAATCATGTAACAATTATAACCAATAAACCGCAAAAATCCAGTAAAATTTATGCAACATTCAATCCGGAACGCAATTTTTCAAAAATATCGTCTAGTGATAAATTATTTTGCCACAAAGGATGGTTGGGTCACTAGGATTCGAACCTAGATAAAGAGAACCAAAAACTCTTGTCCTGCCGTTAGACGATGACCCAATATATCAATGTATCCGACATTATACGGATGAAATTTCAAAAATCAAGCCCAAATAATAATTGTCATTACTCGGGATGGATCCAGAAAACGATTAATAATTGTTTTTCCATCCGAACAGCAACAAGGATCTTTGGTTCCATGGTTGCGTCGTAAAACCTTGTTGCGAAGCAATCTCGGCAACTTTATTTCAATCTCTTCAATTTGCGGGAAACATATTTTTTATTAATTTGGCCATCATACGATAACTCAATCGCGCGGGAATATGCGGTTTTTGCCAAATCATTACGATTAATTTTTAGATAAATATCACCCAAATGTTCGAATAATGCGGATGATTCTGGGTTTGTGCCGGCAACCTTTTCAAATACGATTTGTGCAGCATCGACATCGCCGCGCGCGAATAAAATACATCCCAAAGTATCCCAAAACGCGATTTGTCCGGGGAATTGTTTTATTAATGTAATTTGCATTTTATATGCTTCGTCTAAATTTTTCCCCTGATATGCCCAAATCAACATTTGATCATTTAAAATACCAGCATCCCCAGGTAAAAACATCAATGCTTCATTCAAATCGCGTTCTGATTTATCAAATTCATTTTGAATGGCATAAACATGGGCGCGAATTTTTAATAAAAAAGCGCGGGCAGGGTTGGACAAATTCTTGTTTTTCAAACTGGTATTAACATAACGTTCCGCGGAATCATATTTAATATCACTGATATTTTGTGTAACAATGGCCGAAATCGCCGGATAAAACAATGGTTGTTGTTTTAATAAATCCTCTAAAATTTCTTCCCCGCGATTATTTTTACCGTCACGAAAATACATTTCCGCCTGTTTTAATACAGCAAACGGATAAAAAACATCGTTATTTGGGATTTTTGCGATGGTTTTATCAAACATATTTTTAATATCCGAATCGTAAAAATATAATCCCAAATAATAATATGTCGGAATATAATTTGGGTCCAACGATTCTGCCATACGCAATAATAACAACGATAATGACGATTGATTCATTTGTGGATAATGCGAAATGGCATAAATTGTCGAAAAAGAAATCATTTTTTCAATGGAATCAAACGAATAATTGTATGTATCTGCTGGAATATCGGCCAAATATAGCCCAGCAGTCTTTTTTGCAAAGGATTCGAATAATTTATCGGCAGACTTGTCCAATTTATTCTTTTTATAAAATGACATTAAATAAAAATAATCATTTAAATTCAATGTATCGACTGGAACCCGCGCAAATGCGGCATCGGCCTGTTTAATTTTTCCAGTATATGCATAAACCAAACCGGTGTTAAAATCACGCCAAGCCTGACTCTGATCGGCATTTTCAATAATCTTTAACGCGGCGTCAACACGATTTGTTGCAACGGCGGACCAAATCTGCATAGGAGCCAAGAAAAACAATCCATTATTTTTATATTCTGAATAAATTTTGTCGTATTTCTTTTCACGAGCCAGCGCGGTTGTATTTATAATCAATGTTGTAAAAGAATCAACATCGCTCTTGAAATCAGCGTGTTTTATAGCGTTATCAACATCCCCAGATATAAAAAATCCCTGGGCCACCAATTGGCGAACGGCGGTCAATTTGTTATCCGATAATTTTTTGGAAATTTCAGCCATAGTGTCAAAATCTTGAACATATTGTGCATGTTGACCGGCCAAATATAATCCCAAATCGGAATCAGGGAATTTTTGTTCTTTGGTTTTATGTGTGGGATGTGCAAAATAAACACCCGCGGCCAGAGAAATTGCCGAAATACTACCAATCCAATAAAGTTTTTTATGGTTTTTTTCTTTCATGTTGGCATAATACAAAAAAACAAACCAAAAAGCAAAAGAATAATATGCAAGAACTATTTAAAAAGTATTCAGATTTATTGAAACAATGGCAATCAAAAATCAATTTGATCAGCCCAAATACAATAAATGAAATTGAAACACGCCATATTGCGGATTCGGAACAATTGGCAAAATTCATTAATCCGGGCGCAACTATATTTGATTTGGGTTCCGGCGCTGGTTTCCCAGCAATTGTATTGGGTATAATGGGCTATAATGTATATTGTATTGAAAGCGATATGCGTAAATGTATATTTTTAAATGAATGTATTCGTGTTATGGGCCTTAAAAATGTTGTGGTGTGGTCCGATCGAATCGAAAACAAAATCCCCGCCATGGCGCAGGTTATTTCAAATTTAAACGTTATTTCACGTGAAACCAACCCCAGAAACATTCCAATATCAAGCGGCAGCGCAGATATTGATAGTGTTTCTAGGTTGGTTCCGCGATATAACGAAACAAGCATTAATTCAAATTCCAACCCAAGCGAAATGGGGCAGAGTTTGAATTGTGTAATAACCGCCCGGGCATTCGCGTCATTGACCAAAATTTTGGACATGACAGCGGTTTTAGGATTAAATTATGCTTTGTTAAAGGGTGAAAATGTAAAAGCTGAAATTGACGAAGCGGGGCAAAAATACCGATTCGATTATAAATTACACGAATCATCCACCGGCCCGGGGTATATTTTGTTGATAAAAAACGTTACTAAATTGGGGTAAAAGCCGGCTTTTTCATAAATTCATTGACTTTTTACACTTTCCAATATACAGTACTTGGACAAAGGAAAGGTTTATAAAAATGTCTGCACAAATAATAGCATTCGCAAATCAAAAGGGCGGGGTCGGCAAAACAACGACAGCAATAAACATTGCTGCGTCATTGGCATCAATTCGCAAACGCGTTTTATTAATTGATCTGGACCCCCAGGGTAACGCTGGAACCGGTTTGGGATTAAATCGGTCGGACCGCAAAGAATCGATTTATAATGTATTGCTTCAAAACAAACCAATAGAATCCAGTATTTTAACCACTGCGGTCGAAGGGTTGCATATTTTACCATCCAGCACGCAACTGGCCGCGGCCGAGGTTGAATTACTGGATATTGAAAACCGTGAATATAAACTAAAATCTGAAATTTCAAAGATTGCCGAACATTATGATTATATTTTATTGGATTGCCCGCCTGCACTGGGTTTTTTAACAATAAATGCATTAACGTCTGCCAATAAATTAATAGTGCCCTTACAGTGTGAGTTTTTCGCGCTGGAAGGGATCCAACACTTGGTGCAAACTGTATCAAAAATTCAATCCAGTTTAAATCCATCATTGGATATCATGGGTGTTGTATTAACAATGTATGACCGTCGCAATAATTTATCAAAAATGATCGAAGACGATGTTCGTGAATGTTTCAAGGATCGTGTATTCAAAACAGTAATTCCCAGAAATGTCAGATTGTCCGAGGCTCCTTCCCATGGTCAACCAGCATTATTTTACGATTTTGCATCCCCGGGATCCCAGGCTTATTTAAAATTGGCGGCCGAAGTATTGGAAAAAATGAACAACATAGAGGTTAAATAAATGAAACATGGATTGGGACGCGGACTGGCGTCATTACAACAAGATTTAAGCAATGAATCGTCAAATATCCCAGTATTGTCGGGCGGGGATCGTGTCGTTGTTCGCGGATTACCATTGGATCAGATAAAACCAAATCCAAACCAGCCGCGTAAAACATTTGATCCGATTGAATTGGCGGAATTATCGAAATCTATCGCGGAAAAGGGCGTATTACAACCAATTTTAGTGCGTTCAGTTTACGGAACAAATCATCAATATGAAATTATTGCGGGTGAACGTCGTTATCGTGCGTCAATTGACGCGGGATTAACTGAAATCCCCGCATTAATCAAGGCTGTTACGCCAGAAAATGCAATGGAAATAGCATTAATTGAAAACATTCAACGTGAAAATTTAAACCCAATCGAAGAAGCCACAGGTTACCAAAATTTAATGGATAAATGTGGATATTCATTAACAGATTTGGAAAAAATGCTTGGCAAATCCATCAGTTATTTAAAAAACAGCCTGCGTTTGACCAGTTTGCCAGAACATGTACAACAAATGGTGATTGAAAAAAAATTAACTGCGGGCGCTGCACGTGCATTGATTGTTACTGAAAATGCGTCTGAATTGGCTGAAAAAATTGTATCTGAAAATTTGTCAGTGCGCCAGGTCGAAGACTTGGTCAAAGATGCACCGCGTAAATCATCGCGCGGTCGTTCTGAATCCGGAATGTCCCGTGATGAAATCAAAAAAATAGAACAACAGGTTCGCGTTTCAATGGGATTGCGTACAAAATTGGATGTAAAATCCGCGGGTAATGGATCAATTATATTGTATTTTGAATCCGAAGACGAGCGACGTGCATTAATTAAATTTTTAACCAAGCGTTAATAAACAAAAACCCAGCATTTTGCTGGGTTTTAAATTCAAAATCAATATTAATTAAACATTGATTTATCCACAGGTTCATATGGTTTTGGCATTAATATGAACATACGTCCTTCGTTATATTGCGGGGATGCGAATGCTTCGGCTTCTTCGCCAAATCCAAAGAATATATCCGCGCGAATCCAACCGGTGATTGCAGATCCGCGATCTTGACCAACCATCAAACGTTGGAATTTTTGTCCGTTTGATAATTGCGTATCAACATACATTGGCAGTCCCAGCGTATAAATAGAATCATCGACAGCAATCGAACGAATCTTGGTCAAAGGAACACCTAATTTTCCAATTGCATCGTGGTCTTTGGCCTCGACAAAATAAATATAACGTGGATTTTTATCAATTACTTCGTCTGCCAATGCTGGATGGGCTTTTAAATGTTTCCACACAGCGGCTGATTTATAACCTTCGTCTGGGCGAATACCTTTTTGCTTTAATTGTTCGCCAATGCTTTTAAAAGTCATATCGTTGTGCGCTCCAAAATTCATTTTTGCGACAGTTCCATCATCCAGTTTCAAAAGTCCCGAACCTTGGATCTGTAAATTTTGAACATCAACCTTGTTTGCCCAATATAATGGAGTGCCAATTTGTTTTGAAACGATTGTTTTACGGTCAACACCTTTGTACGAATTCATGTTTGATGGTGCCATCATAATGGGTTCATTATATTTTGCGCTTTTATACCGGGATGCCATAATTGTTGGTGAATAATAACCTGTGAAAACGCCGGTGTTTTTACCGCCATCGGCACGAATTTGATATGGCTGAAAGTGCGATTCAAACCAAGCGCGTACGGTCGCATTATCAGCGGATTCTGATGGTAAAAACGCACATTTTTCAGCAATTAATTCAGCATTGGGTCGAATTTTTGCATAATATCTGGTCCCATCTTTAAAACTTTTGGATTTGCATGATTGGCGGAACGATTTCAAAGCATATCGCAAATCGTCATTTTGCCACCCAGGTAATGAATTATACGAAACAGCTGTTAAATTTGATGTAACTTGATTGTTTTTGGATGAAACGGTTGGCTGATCAAACCATGAACAACTGGCCAAAAATACCATACTCGCCATTAATAAGTTTCTGTAATTTGCCATAAAAGCTCCCTTTCTTTTGGATTTGTGCGGATTTCCCAAACGTCAGTAATGGTATCTATTGTTTTTGGGTCCCCGGATATTAATTTACCATTTTGTTTTGTGTATCGAACCTGATCGCTGTTTATTAAAATTTTCATTTTTAAAACATCATCGTTAAATTTAACATCATCAACAAATATAGAATTCAAATGTTTTAAATCGGCGTGCGATTTAATACCATTTTTATTATTATGATTCCATGTTTTTTCCCATAACAAAGCCAATTTTTCGGAAATTGAATTTGGAATTTTCCCAACAACATATGAATTCATAACATCAATCACCATATTGGATAAACTGTGGGCCAAATTTTGCCCATCCAAATGAGGATATCGTTTGCACATTTCCATAAATTTTGGCATCAAATCATTTGCTATATTTAATTGCATCCCGATTGCAATTGGCGAAAATCGAAGCTTTTTTTCAATTTTTATAACAGGTCGCATGCGCGTATTTAATAAAATCAGCACGACCAATGCGATAATAATAAAAATAATAGGCCAAATTGACATTTGTTGCAATTCCGTTTGTTATAAGCTATACTTGAAAACATGACACCAGAACATTATATCAAAATTAAGCCCATCGTTCAATAAAAAGGAGACGTTATGAACAAACCAGATACAGAAATGCGTTTAATGGCCCAATTTTTAAAGGACTGTTCCTTTGAAAGCCCAAATTCACCAGAATTATTTTTCAGAAAAGAAGGGGTCAAAGCCAACGTAAGTGTAAATATGGACATCCAGGTCAAGGGAACAGAAAACAACCTGTATATGGTTGATTTAATAGTTAAAATTCACAACCAAGCCGAAGAAGATAAAAAAACAATTTTCATGATTGAAATGACTTATTCTGGATTGGCCGCTGTAACAGCATCGGATGAAAAAGAATTACAACATAAATTATTGGTTGATATTCCAACCAGTTTATACCCATCTGTGCGTTCGTTGGTAATGCATATGACAGGTGAATCTGGATATCCTCCGTTTGTTATGGGTATGGTTGATTTCGAACAATTATATCAATCAAATCAAAACAAACCAGCCAATTAAAATAAATAGAAATCAATCAAAGCCCGCATAAATTGCGGGCTTTTTTTTGCGCTTTTAAATATTGACTTAAATTTTTGTATGATTATAATCATGTCTTACATAGAGAGAGGGAAGGCGAAAATAAAAGGCGTAATCAGTGGCAAAAAAATACAGCGACCGACCATTCGAAGAATACATCCAATTACAATGGATGCACTTTAAAAAAGATATTACAAACTTTTACTGGTATTTATTGCGCAAGGTGAAAGAAAACAAACCGTTGGAATCATTCAAACAAAAAATAAAAAGAATTAAATCGAATTTAAAATGTTTAATAGCGTTGGATATTTCAGTGGACCAAGAAACAACAGAAAGAATTCAATATATTGAAAATATATTACAAATTCAAATATTTGATGATCCTGGTGTTATGATGGTTCGTAGGGCAATGATTAATCGTGCCACAAGGCGTCGTTAATATTTTTTTCAATAAATTCAGAATGATTTTTTAATTCATCGTCTGATAATGTAAATGTGCGAATTTGCCGGTTTTGACGCGGTAATCCGGATAATTTTATTTGTGATTCTTCGATAACTTGTTTTATTGATTTTTGATCTGTGGCTTGGTTTAAAAATAAATAAACCTCGGCCAGAATTAATGCGTCAATTAACGCGCCATGCGCGTCCGCACGGGCTGATAAATTTACTCCGAACCATTGGGCCAAGGAATCCAAACTGTAACTTTTTGGGCCAAATACACGATTTCTTGCCAATAATAATGAATCAAGCTGTTGTTCATTTGGAATTCCATTAATTCCAATTTGTTTTAATTCATAATTTAAAAATGGAAAGTCAAAATCAATTCCGTTATGTGCAACGACTGGTGAAGTCCCAATAAAATTCATTAAATCATTTGCTATTTCATCAAATTTTGGTTTATCGGACAAAAAGCTTTCGGATAATTTATGGACATCATATGATTCTTTGGGGATTGGACGGCCTTGGTTCGAAACATACGAATGAAATTTATTGTCGGTTATAACGCCGTCGATTATTTCAACTGCGCCGATTTCAATAATTCGTTCGCCATTGGACCAGGAAAAACCAGTAGTTTCAATATCAAAGCATACGATACGATTCGTCATATTACATCATCAATTTTAACAATTGATTCAAAAACGAAGATATTACAAACAGCAAAATCAACACAATCGCAGGCGAAAAATCGATATTATTAAATGGAGGGATTACACGACGCACGCGTTCAAATACAGGTTCTGTTATCATGAACAATGTTTTTGAAAAGCTGCGCATGGCTGGGTGATTTAATGTAACGATATCAAACGCCACCAACCAGGCCAAAATAACCGCCACAAATACGGCCAGCGCATAAATATTAATTAACAGAGTTGCCAAGCTGATGATTGGTACAAAAATTAAACCCATTGTTTTTCTCCTTTTCTTTTAATGATAATTGCATTATGCTGAATCATAATCAAAAAAGCAAGAAAAACGGATATAAATCATGTTAACAAATTTAAATCCAGAACAGCGTATTGGGGTCGAAACAACCGAGGGGCCGGTATTAATATTATCTGGTGCTGGAACGGGAAAAACCCGGGTTTTGACCACGCGTATAGCACATATTTTATCCAGCGGACTTGCAAACCCGTGGGAGGTTTTGGCCCTGACCTTTACCAACAAAGCAGCAAATGAAATGAAAGATCGTTTGCAACAAATGATTGGTGGTATGGCAGGTGCTGTTTGGATGGGAACATTTCATGCAATTGGGGTCAAGATATTACGGGCAAATGCTGAACGCGCTGGATTAAAAAATCCATTTTTGATATTGGGCGAAGATGATCAAAAGGCGGTGTTAAAAAATATTATGCAAAATATGTCGATTGATCTGAAAAAATGGCCGCCAATTGATGCTGTGGAACAAATTTCACGTCTGAAAGATCGCGCAATTCGATATGATCAAGCGGAAACACATACAGGGTCGACATCATCAAGCGCCAATGGTTTTGCGGATGGCAGGCTGTCTGAAATTTATACTTTGTATCAGATAGAGTTATCCAGACTCAACGGGGTTGATTATGGTGATTTAATTTTAAAACCTCTGGATTTATTATTGCACGAACCTGATATTTTACGAAAATATCAACAACAATTTAAATACATTTTGGTTGACGAATACCAAGATACAAACATGGCTCAATACATGTTGTTGCGATTGTTGGCATCGCATCACAGAAACATTTGTTGTGTCGGCGACGATGATCAATCCATTTATTCATGGCGAGGCGCTGAAATCCAAAACATATTGGGATTTGATCGCGAATATACCGGAACAAAAATAATTAGGTTGGAAACAAATTATCGATCAACGCCGGCTATTTTGGGTGTTGCCAGTTCATTAATCAAGCATAACAAGGGGCGTTTAGGCAAAGATTTAAAAACAAATTCAAACGATTCTCATGACTTGGTTCAAATTGTTCAATTATATTCCGATCACATGGAATCAAACATGATTGCGGATGAAATTGAATCGGGACATATGTCTGGGCAACCATATCATGAATTTGCAATTTTAATTCGAAATGCAAGTTTATCGCGTTTATTCGAAGAAGAATTAATGATGCGAAAAATTCCATATAAATTAATTGGTGGTACACGGTTTTATGATCGCACCGAAATCAAGGATTCTGTCGCATACGCACGATTATTGGTATATCCGTACGACGATGTATCAATGGCTCGGATTTTAAATACGCCGAAACGTGGTTTGGGCGATGTTGCATTGGCCCATATTCGTGATTATGCCAAATCTCGTAATTTATCATTATTTGATGCAATGCGCGATATGATTGAAACCAATGCTATGCCAAAACGCATGAAAGAATCATGTCAATCATTCGTTAAATTATTTGAGTCAATTCGTGAATTAATTGGGAAAAAAGAACCGGCCGAGGTTTTTCAAACATTATTGGATCAATCTGGATATATCAAAATGTGGCAAGAATCCAAGGATTTGGACGCCAAAGAGCGATTGGAACATTTACGCGAATTAATTGGATTGATTAATGATCAGCATACATCATTGGAGGGATTCTTGGAACAAGTAGCATTAATGACTATGAATGACGAAGAATCAAACACAGATCACGTATCAATTATGACATTACATGCGGCCAAGGGATTGGAATTTGATACAGTGTTTTTACCCGCATGGGAAGAGGGGATTTTCCCATCAGAACGCACATTAAAAGAAGAGGGCGAAAAGGGTTTAGAAGAAGAGCGACGTCTGGCATATGTTGGAATTACACGCGCACGTAAAAAATTAATTATTTCAACAACATCATCTCGCCTGGTTTTTGGGCAACGCCAAAATAATTTGCCATCAATATTTTTGGATGAAATTGATGACCAATTTATCGAAAAAACCGGATTTTATAATCAAAAACCAAAAACATTTACACCAAAACCAGCTGTTTATAAACCAAAACAAAAGATTTCCAATTCTGTTGTTGGGTCGCTGGTTGAACATGACGATTTGGGACGCGGTGTTGTAATTGAACAAGACGGTGATTTTTTAACAATTGCGTTTCAGCGAACAGGCATTAAAAAAGTATCAGCTGAATTTATACGAAAAATAACCTAAATCACCGCTTGATTATTGCCATTTTTTATTTATAATTCAAAAGTTAAATAAATTCAAAAGGGGAATTACATATGTACATGTGGTTGTTGAAAATGTTTTCATCTGATATTGCGATTGATTTGGGTACAGCGAATACTTTGATTTACACCAAGGCCGAAGGTATCGTTTTAAACGAACCATCTGTTGTTGCTGTGGCTGAAAACCGATTGTTGGGTCGTCGCGAAGTTTTGGCCGTTGGGGCCGACGCAAAACGCATGTTGGGTCGTACCCCAGGCACAATTCATGCAATTCGTCCGTTGCGCGACGGCGTTATCGCTGATTTTGAAATCGCCGAAGAAATGATTAAATATTTTATTAAAAAAATTCATAAACGTGCTTATTTCACAGCTCCATTAATCGTAATTTGCGTTCCTTCCGGAGCGACGCAGGTTGAACGACGCGCGATCCAAGAGGCTGCTGAGATGGCAGGCGCCCGCAAAGTGTACATTATCGAAGAATCTGTTGCCGCAGCAATTGGCGCCGGATTACCAATTGATAAACCCACAGGTTCTATGGTTTTGGATATTGGTGGTGGAACAACAGAAGTTGCAGTCATGTCATTGGGCGGCGTTGTTTATTCAAATTCTGTTCGTGTTGGTGGGGATCAAATGGATACAGACATCATTGATTATGTTCGTCGCAACAAAAATTTGTTAATTGGCGAAACAACAGCCGAAGAAATCAAAAAGAAAATCGGTACAGCCATTGCGCCCAAGGATAAAAAAGAAGAAGTTCAAATTACTATCAAGGGTCGTGATTTAATTAATGGGGTTCCACGTGAAGCAAAAATTTCAGAATCCCAAGTGGCATCAGCATTGACACAAACTGTGGCAAAAATTATTGATACAGTACGTCAGGCATTGGAATCCACAGCGCCAGAATTGGCCGCCGATATCGTGGATTATGGTATTGTTATGACAGGTGGCGGTGCATTATTAAAAGGATTGGATGTTGCAATTCGCCAAGCAACCGGTTTGCCGGTATTTGTGGCAGATGACCCATTATCATGTGTTGCTCGTGGATCTGGCATGGTATTGGAAGATTTGGACCGTGCATCACATATTCTTAAAACTATGTATTAATGTTATAAAACGGACCATTTGGTCCGTTTTTTTATGCGATATTTCCGTTATATTTCGTTATAAGTTTTGATTCGGGTTTTGGTAATTATTATATATAATAAAACCCTGTTCATTTTTATATCAAAAAGGGGTATATCGTGTCGAATCAAATTCATTCAACTGCAATTGTGGCTGATTCTGCAAAATTGGGATCTGACGTTAAAATTGGGCCATATTGCGTTATTGGACCCGAAGTTACATTGGGCGATCGTGTTGAATTAATGTCCCATGTTGTGGTTGACGGCAAAACATCCATTGGGGACGACACAATCGTATATCCTTTTGCTGCTATTGGAACCAAGGGCCAAGATTTAAAATTCCAAGATGACGAAACCATGACTGGTGTTGTCATCGGAAAACGCAATCGTATCCGCGAATATGTTACAATTCAATCTGGAACACCTGCATCAACCGGGACGATTATTGGTGATGACAATCAAATTATGATTAACGCACACATTGCGCACGATTGCCATTTGGGAAATAATATTATTTTATCAAATGTTGTTCAAATTGCAGGGCACGTTGAAATCGAAGATTGGGCAATCATTGGTGGATTATCCGCTGTACATCAATTTTCGCGCATTGGTAAACATGCCATGGTTGGCGGAATGTCGGGTGCTGGCACAGATATATTGCCATACAGTATTTCAACCGGAATGCCAGCCCAATACCGCAGTATCAATCGTGTTGGATTATCCCGTCGCGGTTTCACAAACGAGGATATTCACGCAATTTACAAGGTTTATACCGCTGCATTCGACAAGAACAACGACGATACAATGGCGGAACGTTTAAAACGTGTGCGACACGAAGTTGGTAAAAACCCATACGCGCTGGATGCTATTGATTTTATTGAAAATCGTTCCACTCGCGGAATTAATGCGGAAAATTCAAAAAGATGAAACAAACATATCGTGTTTTTATAGTGGCGGGCGAAGTGTCTGGCGACGTTTTGGGGGCAAATATTATTAATGCGATTAAACGTGAATTTAAAAATGTTGAATTTATCGGTGTTGGTGGTGAAAACATGATTAAAAATGGATTAAAATCCATTTTTCCAATGCGCGATATTGCTGTGATGGGTTTCATAGAAGTTTTGAAACGTGCAAAATTATTAACATCACGAATTAACGAAACTGCATCAAAAATTGTTGAATGTCATCCAGATATTGTAATTACAATTGACGCGCCGGGATTTGCCAAACGCGTGGTAAAAAATGCCAAAAAAGCCGGATATTGCGGTACGGCGGTTCATGTTGTTGCGCCTGCGGTTTGGGCATGGCGTCCATCGCGCGCAAAATCGTTTGCAGAAATTTTTGATAAATTATATTGTTTTTTTGATTTTGAAGTTCCGTTTTTTACAAAATACGGATTAAAGACAATGTCGGTCGGTCATCCAATTATCGAGGGCGGAATTAAAACGGCCAGCAAAACCCGTTTTTTAAAAAAATATAAAATTTCAAATGATGCAACTGTTGTTACTTTTATTCCAGGGTCGCGCAAAACAGAAGTTGAAAAATTAATATCAGACTACAAAGTGGTGTTGGATAATTTATCGCGAAAAATTCCACATTTGGTGCCGGTTATGCCGGTTGTTGAAACAATGGCGGATATGGTTGAATCGGAAATTAAAAATTGGAAAATTAAACCATTAATTATTCGCGGGACAAACGAAAGATATGATGCATTTGCAGCAACCGATGTTGCATTGGCAGCATCCGGTACAGTATCCGTTGAATTGGCAATATTGCATATCCCTGCAATAATTGTTTACAGAATGAATGGGCTAACGTTTTGGTTGGCAAAACAGTTTGTTAATTTGAAATGGATTTCATTGGTCAATATTTTATCCAAAAAAACAATATACCCTGAAATTGTGCAAAGTGATGTAAATCCCGGTAATTTGACCAATTGTATATTGAAATTATTGAAAAATAAACGCATTAGTGAAAAAATGATTAATGAATTACACATGGCGGATAATTTTTGGTCAAAACCAAATAAAACACCATCGACAATGATCTCCAAAGATATTTATAAAATTTTAAATTCATAATTAAATTGTAATAATTACCACCGAGTCGTTACTCCTCGCAATGACATTGATTTTTTAAAGAAATAAATTATTAAAAATATTTTATTCGTTGTGTCCAATGCGGACCGACGAGAAAATATTAGCCAAAAGTTTCTTGGTAATCATCCAATGCTGTCTGTAACTCGGTCATATCATCTGGTAACGGAGCCCGAAATTTCAGTGTTTTCCCATTAATTGGATGTTCGATTTCCAGTGTATCCGCATGCAGCATTTGGCCATGATGTTCATTACAAAAATCCAATAAAAACGATGGTTGTAATGCGTGAACAAAGTTTCTGTCTTTTCCGTACAGCGGGTCCATCATGACGGGATATCCATGCGCCGATAAATGAACACGGATTTGATGTGTGCGTCCGGTTTTCAAGGTGCAATGAATTTGTGATACATTTGGGCGGGTCCATATGTGCATTAAATCTATGTGGGTTTCGGCCTCTTTGCCGCCAGTTTTAACCATGCTCATTTTTTGACGATTTTTGAAATGACGCCCAATATTCCCAGTAATTATAGCGGCATCATGTTTTGGAATATTCCAACAAAATGCAATATATTTACGGACCAACGTGTGTTTTGAAAATAATTCCGATAATTTATGAAACGCAATATCAGTTTTTGCAACAATTACAACGCCGGATGTATTCATATCCAAACGATGAACAATGCCGGGACGATGTTCGCCCCCAAGTGATGATAAATGACCGTTGGTGTGATGGATTAAACCTTGGACCAAAGTGTCTTTTTTGTGTCCCGGTCCTGGATACATGGGCATACCGCGTGGTTTATTTACAACGATTATGTCATCATCTTCGAATAATATATTTAAATCCATTTCTTGGCCCGCTAAATCCAGTGCGGCTTGGATCGGGACATCAATTTCAATTTTGTCGTTTAACGCCAATTTAACAGACAATCTGGATACAACATTTCCATTTAATTTTATATTACCAATTGGCGCCAAATTTTGAATTTCGGTCCGGGATAAATCGGGTAATAACCCGGCCAAAACCCGGTCCATTCGAACGCCAACGTTTGTTTCATCAATAATAAATTCATGTTTTTGCATATTAATAACCAATAGGGGTTGTCGCGCATTTTGACAGATATATATAATACCTGTCGTCTACACGATCTTTGTCGTTTATTTGCGGGGTGCATACCATTATTCCTTCGGCCAGGCCTTCGTTTTTCTTTTGGACATTTTTGCTCATCCTGTACCCCAGTGTAATTGTTTTTGGAGGAAATAAACAGCTGATGAATAATGGATAATCGCGTTGGTTTTCCAAAAATACTCGTGTTCTATTAACTTGACCAACGCATGGGAATGAATCCAACATATAAATGCCAATTCCATCTGGAACATTGTAATCCAATGACAAAATTAATTGATATTCTGCAAACTTTTTCCCGGCAATTCGTTCCCAGTCATCCGAAGTTCCCTGGGTCGCGGCATTTGCAGAAAATGCGCATAAAACAGCCAGTGTGGCGCCGATAATAGATTGTTTTATTTTTTTCATTTGTTCTCTCCTGATTTAAATATGACCGAAATATGATGCGCCATGTCAGTCATGGGGGTGATAGTATATGAAAATTCAATTTCAGCACCCGAATCCAATATTGGTGCGGGCGGATAGAACGAAAACACATCCAATATTTGACCATCGCGGGCATGTAAAATGATGTTAACCCCCGGCACGCTGAACATTTTATCAGTTGGGTTTTTAATTGATCCGGTTATTAACCATTTAATCTGATCATTTTCGTCCATTGATGTTTGCAATGGATTTAATCCAATTTTTAATGGAGTGTCGTCATTGTTTGCAACCGATTCAATCAAATTTTTAATAGGTTCGGGGTTAATAATTAAAAATCCAGTCATTGATATAGAAAAAACAATCGATAAAACGATTAAAATTCCACGAATTGATATGTTAAACCGGGATTTTGGTTTTATTTTTGAATCCCAAACATGTCCGCAAACGCTGCACTGCACAGAGCGACGGGATTCTGGTTGATCCAATCGGTATGTTGTTTGGCAAAAAGGGCAGGTTATATTCACGCTCATCACACCAAAGACATTAACACGTATATCACCACCATTCAAGCGATTTTATACTTTTCTTTTTTGTGCAAATGCCGTATAATAAGGGCGTATATAAAAATAGTCGGAGAAAGAATATGCAAAAAATTTTAACCAGTGCGTTTGTCATGTTGGCGTTTACAACGGTTGCAGCCAATGCAAATTGGTCGTCTGTTACGGATCGCGACAACGGGGCCCGTTTTTACGTTACGGCCAAGGGCGGTGCCACTTATATCCAAGCGGCCAAGATGGAAAACGATATGGGTTCGTTGACAGTTGAATATTTTACGGGTACTGGCGATGGGCTAGAGGGTGCATTTTGGACACCAATTTCAGCGCCAAGTACTGCAGGCGCCGGAAATTCGGTGGTAATCGGATTTTATGACATGGGCGCTTTGGACGCGGTTGAAAAATTATCAAACGTAACAATGTTTGCGTCAATTGGCTTGGGATTTGTTTTGCCAAACGCCACCCAATGGAGGGTCGAGGGCTCATGGGACCATTATGCAAAATTCAGTGCCGATGCACCAACATTATTCAGGGACCAAGAGCCATGGAATTATACAGTTGGTTCCGATTCAGATTCTGGTGTGTTCACAATTAAATCGGGCAGTATGTCATCCACTGTTCAAACCGATATGTATATGTTGATGTTTTATCGCGATTTTTTCCGAGGTGTTACAAAACCATTAAATACGTTCATTCCATACGTTGGTTTGGGGTTTGGGTATGCCGATATTACAACAACCATGCAGTTAAATGATATTTATGGTAATTTATCCGAAGACGCCAATATGCAATCGTATGGCCCGCCTGTTGGTGCAGACAAGGTTGTTCATTTTTATAAATCCGACACAAAAACCCAAACTGTGGCATTGGCCGGATCCTTGGGCGCATCGTATGGATTTGGCGTTGGTCAATTCTTTGACGTTGGGTTAAAGGTTGCGTATATTGATAAAATTCAATGGGCTGTAAATAATGAAAAAGCAGCATCAATTGATGAAACAGTGGCGGAATCGTCACGCGATATCGTATCATCCCATAACAATTTTTATGGGACAGCATATGTGGGTGTACGATTTGAATTTTAATTCATAAAATCAATTAAAAAACCCGGCAATTGCCGGGTTTTTGATTAAATTTTCTCTGTTGTATCTCGCAGAAAATGGGTCAATCTCCCAGATTTAATGTGTGGACATTCAGATAAATATTAATATCCGTGGTTTTTTCTTGACAATCAATGTTAATGGGCGTAGTATGACCACACAAAGTTTAACGCGGGATAGAGCAGTCCGGTAGCTCGTCAGGCTCATAACCTGAAGGTCATTGGTTCAAATCCAATTCCCGCAACCAATAAAACCCGCCGAGTTCGGCGGGTTTTGTAGTTTAAATTTAAAAAACTATAAAAGATTTTAAATTTATCACTGATGCAGTACTTAATATACCAATATTTATTTAGTTTAAAAAAAGTAAGATGTAATCATGCTGTCTGGTAAATAAAGCATTAGTGTATTTGTAAGTAACACGCATGTTAATAAACGCAGTGTTTCATTCGGTTTTATGTATTGAAAAACGGTTTAATCCGAGAATTTCTTATATTTATATTTCCCAAAAAATAGAGTTGATATTGTGATTATTTACAAGTTTTTGGGTAAATTTTATTGAAAAGAGTATAATTAGAAAAAGGCCTATTTTTGGGACGTTATTGGTGTAAAATGGCCAATTTCAAGTCAGTTTTTAATAAAATATTTGCATATGGGATAAAAATAATTAAAATGATACTTGTTGAGCAAAAGGAGTGTCAACGATGAAAGATGAAAGGGGTCCCAAGAAGACTATAAAAAAAGTAACAAAAAAAACAGCAATCAAAAAAATTGATAAAGTGGTCATAAAAAATAATGATAAAAAAATAGCCTTGATTGCGGGGGCTTATAAACTTCCTTTTTATGTCAAAGAAAGTTTGATTAAATCTGGGTACGAAGTATTTGTTGTTGGGTTAAAAAATTTCGTAGATCCAAAATTAAAACCAGATATAACAATTCGTTTAGGGGAAGGCGGGACCGCAACACGTGAAATGAAAAAACGCGGTATTACAAAAATGACAATGGTAGGAGCAATAGGGCACCCAAATTTTTCAGATATTCGCCCTGATTGGTGGTCTATGAAAATTGTGGCCAAAGTAATGATGAGCGATCGCGGATACAGTACATTGTTTGATGCTTTATTGCGCGAAATTGAAAAGAAAGGATTTAAAGTTGTTGGCGCTCATGAATTGTGTCCGGATTTGGTATTGCAAAAAGGAACAGTCACAAAAACCAAACCAAACAAACAAGATTGGAAAAACATTAATCGTGCTGTTGAAGCTTCTCATTTAATTGGCCGTGCCGATATAGGTCAAGCAGTTGTTGTAGATAGGTTGGTGTTGGGTTTAGAGGGGGCTGATGGTACAGATGCATTAATCAATCGCTGTGGAGCCATGATTAAATCAAAAAATCGTTCAGGTGTATTTGCGAAATTAAAAAAGCCGCAACAAGATTTGCGTGTTGATTTGCCAGCTTTTGGTATGGGAACAATGAAAACCATTGTTGGCGCAAATATCCGCGGCATTGTTTTAGATGCAAAATATTGTTTTATGATTGATATGGATGAAGTTATTGATACTGCCAACAAGCATAAAATATTTATCCAAGCGATCTGATCAGTTTTTGATTGCATTGTAAAACACCCTTGATTAATCATTATCGAGGGTGTTATTCTATGTATATATAGAAATCAAAAGGAGTTTAAATGAAAAAATTAATAGTAATGGGTTCGGTCGTTGTTCTGTCTGGATGTATGGCGGGAACTTATCAGCCTGTTGGCCCTGGAATTTTATACACAGAAACAATTGCGCCAGTAATGGCAACATCCAACAGTGCCGGATCAAAAACGGGACGTGCATGCGCGGAAAGCTTTTTAGGGTGGATTACACGAGGCGATGCATCAATTACAGCAGCCCAGAAAAACGGGAATATTAAAACCATTTCGTCAGTAAATCTTGAAAACGAAAGTATTTTAAGTATTTATGCGAAAAGTTGTACAGTCGTATCTGGTTATTAATAAACAATACAACAATCAAAAACTGGGTTACTGATAATCCAGTTTTTGATTGTGTTTAATCAGTCCAAATTTTATTTAAAACTCGGTGAATTATATTAATTTGTTCATCCGTAAATGGAATTTTTTTAACAATAAATTTATTTAAAAAATCATATGGATTTTGGTATTCTGGGCCGCAATTTTTGTTTTTATATTCTGCCACAGCACACCAATCACAACACATTTCAATTATTGCAATTTCCGGCATTTTGGTTATATCATCATAAAATCCGACATGATGTGAATTGTTTTTATAGTGATTTATTTGATATTTTAAATATTTTGCTTTTTCGTCCGAGTCCCATTTAATTTCAGGATGAAATCCGTACCAAAATAAGAAAATATAAGCTGATTTTTCAGGTTCCATAAATTTTGATTTATCATGCTCTGAAAATGATAATTGTTCATCGTATTTTTTTGCGTATTTGTTTACCAAATCAATATGTGATTTTAAATAATTTTCATAAAAATGAATCATTTCTGGTGTATGTTTTGGCATTTTTATGAAATCTTTAATTTTGATAGTGTTTGATTAATTATGCGGCGTTCGTCTTCCAGTGTTGGATATTGGGTTTCCAAAGAACGCATTGCTTTATCAAAAATTTGTTTTAAAGTTTTATTGATATCATCCAATTGAACATTGTTTATATTTGTATTTTTTAAAATGCGTTTCCAGGGACGCTTGGGGTCAACGATATGCCCAGACGATGATTTTTTGTTTGGGAACACCCATGCGGATCGTTGTGGTAATTTTTCCAGCAAAACCACAGCCAAATCACCCAATGCGCGTGGTCCAGCAGATGTTTCCCATAAACTTTGGTTAAAGTCCAAATCGGACCAACGCATTGAAAAAACACGAGATTTCTTTTCCCCTGTATAAATCATCATCAATAATGCTGCCCGAAATGTTGAGTTTTTTTCGGATTTAATGGCTCGAACCAATGTTTGAATTTCGGATGAGTTTAACCTGCGTTGGCGGCGAACCTCGATAAATTTCGATACGGATATGGCAGGATTATGATCTGCGTAATTGTTCAAATTTGCATATCTGTACAATCCGCGCATGATTTCTAACATTCGGTTGGCAATGGATGGCCCGTGATGCTTTTCCAAATATCGATGGAGTGTTAACACATGTTCGTCGGTAATATCGTTTAAATTAAATGGGAACAATGATTCCCATAACCGATTGATTGTTTTAACCAATTTCGCACGGGATTCAGGCCTGCGCCGGATCTTTTTGCGAATATAAATTGGGACGAATTCGCGCAAAGAAATTTGATTTATCGAATGTTTCTTTTTGGTGGTTGGCTTTTTTTTAAGTGCAGCCATCTTTTGTATTGCGTATTCCCTAGCAGCATCAATCGAAGTGTCCGGATACGATCCAAGAATTATTCTTTGGTCGCGACCGTTAATGCGTTTTCTGACAAAAAAAGTTTTTGCGCCTCGCGATGTTACGTACAGACGCAAGTCTGAAACGTCCGTATCATAATGTGTCGTATATCCATGGCTTGGAATTTGTAATGCATCGATAAAAAATGGAGTAAAATAAAAAAAAGATTTTGTCATATTTTTTGACCCTGATTTCATTGCCGTAATTTTACAACAATGAAATCAAAAGTCAAGTTTGTTTTACGCATCAGTCCATTCGCATTTAATCCCGGCATGAAATAATCCATCCAAAGACATTAATCGATGCATTGATGTTTTGTTGTTTAATCGGGATTCTACGCTAATTTTGCGAACTGAATCAGGAATTTCCTTTTTGAACTGAATGGAAATAGATTTTAATGAGTGAGCATTGCGAAAGTCAAAACCCAGGGATTCAGTGGCCCACACGGTGTATATTGCGTTGTTTACATGCTGATTTACATCAATGTCGTCAAATCGTGGTTCGAATTCTTGGGTTTTTTGTGTTTCAAATTCAGGAAACGATTCAAATTTAATGTCCAATGATCTCTCTTCCAATACTGGGAATTCAGGGATATTTCGTGCTAATATTAATGGACGACGAGATTCAAGATCGATTAATATCCATTGACTTGTTGCGCGAAAGCAAACATTTCCGTGGTCATCAAATACTTCAAAATCACGCGTTGCCCTTAATGCATCCTGGCCGGATGGCCATGTTGCAAGGGTTAAAACTTGATTAACGCGAGGCATGCGCTCAATTTCAATAGCATAGTGTGTTACAACCCACGCCAGATTTTTTTCACGGCAAAAAGTATATCCCACACCAATCTTTTCCGCATGAATATCCGCCATATCTTGTAACAAATTCATTAAAATTACAGGCCGTAACAGACCGTGCCTATCAACTTGGTAGGCGCGCACAGTGCGGTTTACAATATGTTTTTCCATTTTTTTCATGGTATTTCCTTTTTTAACAGCAAAATAATAACAAACATCAAATGTTTTTTCCACAAACATTTCCCGAAGAAAATGCCCATGTTAAATTAAACCCACCCAAATCCCCAGCGATATCCAAGCATTCACCAATAAAATATAATCCAGATATTTTTTTTGATTCCATTGTTTTCGGATTAATTTCATTTGTTGATATCCCACCAGACATAACTTCGGCCCGTTCATATGAATTTAATTCCAGTTTTTCCAAAAGATATTTTTGAACATTATTTGATATTTTTTTTAATTCTTCATCTGATATTTTTTCAATAGCATTGTTGCTTGTTTTTTCTGTTAAAAATTTGGACAATCGCGAGGGCATTTTTGTTGATAAAAAACCAGAAATTGTTTTTTTTGATTTATTCTTTTTTAATTTAATTAATTCATCAAATAAATTACATTTTGGTAAAAAATTTATTTCATATTTTTCAAATGGAAATAATAGCGAAGAATTAAATACAACAGGTCCAGAAATTCCATTATGTGTAAACAATAAATATCCGTTTAATTTTTTATTATTAACATTTAAATCAACATTCACTGAAATCCCAGACAATGATGAAAAAACCCGGGTTTTGAGTCCAGTTAATGCAGGTTTCAAAGGAATAATAGTATGTTTAAATGTTTTTGAAACGCTGGCCGAAAGGCTGGAAACCATTATTTGTGGATATGCCAATCCGCCTGTTGCAATAACCAGTTTATTTGAAGTCGCAATTAATTTTTGCTTGTTATCGTATATTGAAAAAATATCATTGCGTTTATGAACAGCGGAAACAGATGTATTTAATAAAATATCAGCGCCTCGTGCATCGCTTAATAATGCATTTACCAAATCGGCCGAAGTGTTTTTACAAAATAACTGCCCGTCTGTTTTTTCATACCATTCAATTTTATGTTTTTTTACATAATTTAAAATATCATTTGGTCCAAATTCAGACAATGCGTCAATTGCAAATTTTGGATCATTTCCATGATAATTTTTGTATATGGCATGAATGTTTGTAAAATTACAACGTCCGCCCCCAGAAATTAAAACTCGCCGCAATAATTTGGGCCCCATATCAACGATTAAAATCGATTTTTTACTAGATAATGCGGAAATGGCGCACATAATTCCTGCCGCTCCGCCACCAATAATAATTATATCATATCTTTTCATGAATACATTATATCATAATATTATTAAAATTTTGGATTTTATCCTGTTGCTTTATGTTCTAGTTTTTTCTATGATTATTAATATCAAACAAATCCCAAGGAGATTTAAATGAAAAAAATCACATTATCAATTATTGCAATTTTAGCTGTGACGTCTGCAAATGCAGGATATGAAACGGATAGTTATGCCGGTTTGAACGCATTTTATGGATTACATAATGTGCGCGAACAAAATGTTGATACAAATTTTATGCCTGGGTTTCAGTTGCATTCTGGCGCTATGATCAGAATGTCAGATAACTGGATTTGGCGTACCGAAGGTGCGTATAATTTTGGATATAAAACAGACCCAAGTACGAATTATTCAAATATGATGATAAAATCCGGGTTCGAGGTTGCTCCGTCCGAAGCAAAATTAATTCCATATTTATTGGTTGGAATTGGTGCCGTTGCATATGATCCAAAAGATGCAGACGTCCAGGTTGGATGGGTTTGGGGTTCAACGTTTGGCGTTCGCGTTCCATTTAATTCTGGGTGGAATTTAAACGTTGGTATGGAATATACTCGGGCGGTATTGAATTTCAAAGATACAGATTTGCAAAGCATGAATAATGTTGATCGCATGGGCGCATTTGTTGGTGTTATCAAAGTGTTTTAATTTAAATACTAGTTATATATAAAAATTAAAAGCGCAAAGGATGAATAAATGACAGATAAAAAACCATACATTAAGGTTAGCAAAGACGGACCGTATTTGGTTTACGGAATTTCATCCGTTTCCGAAAAAATTATATTAACAGATACGAATGGTATTTCTGTGAAATATGGCGATGGGGAAACTTTTGAAATCAAATCGGATCCAATAGCATTATGTCGTTGCGGAAAATCCAAAACGGCGCCGTTTTGCGATGGGTCGCATACTCCCGTTGGGTTTGATGGAACGGAAACAGCGTCTTTTGAACCAATTTTAAAAAATGCAGAACGCACAGACGGACCAAATTTAACATTGATGGATAATCGTGATTATTGTGCGTTTGCACGTTTTTGTGATGCTCATGGTAAAATCTGGAATTTGGTAACAGTTGGTGATAAACAAGCCGATAAATGGGCAATTGCCGAGGCTGATTTATGCCCATCGGGCCGCCTGTTAATGTTCGATAAATTTGGAAAATCGGTGGATGCGCCTCAACCAACGGAAATCTCAACAATCGAAGATTCTGGATTAAAATTATCCGGTCCGTTGTGGATTCGCGGTGGAATTCGTGTTGAAAGCGCCGATGGGCAAAGTTACGAAGTTCGTCCAAAACAAACATTATGTCGTTGTGGTGCTTCGTCAAACAAGCCATTTTGTAACGGCATGCATGCCCATCCAACGGTACGGTTTCGTGCCAAAAAGGCATAGTATTACTGGACTTTTGCAAAAATATTTGTATAATCCCATTTATAACAAATGGGATTATTTTCTTGGTGAAAAAATTATATACTGCTTTGTCTTCGGAACGTTATATGCTGGATATTAATGATGTCTTGGCATTGCCGGATTTAAAGTCAAAAAAAAATAAAAAATCTGATAACAAAGTTATAATTTTATTGGGGAATAAAAAAAATAATATATCGGATCAACTGATTTCTGGGCGTCGTATTTTGGAAAATGCAAAAAAATCAAAACACACATATTGGCCGGTTCGGTTGGCATTTCGTCGCCAAAATTTTTGGTTTGATTTAATTACCCCGTTTATTCGGGTATTACGAAAAAACTTTATTAAACAGGGGTCAAACATCTATCACATGGATCCGTTTGAAATTCGTAAAATGGGTTTGGAACGTGCGCATCGAACACCCGAAAATGCATATATTTTAACCAGTAAACAGTGGAAAATGTCGGATGAAGAACGTCTTCGCCGATATAATGAATTAAAAAAATCATTTGAAAAAAATGGTTTTGATGATAAATATCCAATTGAAATTTTATTACACAGAAATTTCGGCACATTCGACAGCTTGAATCAGGGTCATCATCGCATGATGATGGCGTTGGATTTAAAATTACCACGCGTTGCGGTTCGGTTTGATTATGCAACACACACAACAAACCGTTTGCAGAGATTTTTTAAATCAGTTAAAAAACGTTGGGATAAATTTTGCTAAATTATTAATGGGAGAGTTTTCTCGCTGGCTCAAATTGCAAATTCTGTACAGATAATCAAAAAATGTGGAATGTTATTAACATTCCACATTTTTAATCATGGTGGGTGTAATTGGGCTCGAACCAACGACCTCTACGATGTCAACGTAACGCTCTAGCCAACTGAGCTATACACCCATAATTCATACGCCGTATTATAACGGGCAATTATTAAAAGTCAAAATAAAAGTACAGACTGGATTTTTTTCGAATAATTTGCTATGTTTTACCAATACGGAGAATAAAATGGTAAAAGTTTGGATTTTAATTGATGATCGCGTCGGATCATGGCGTCAGTCCCAAGGGCTGGGCTATGCATTATCCAACGACGTTGTTGAACAAAAAATTGAATTAAATAAATGGGGAAAATGGCCGAATTTCTTGCGTTTTGGCCCATTGAAATATATTGGAATACCATCTGAATTAAAACGCGCATTGTCATCGCAATCGGAGCCTGATATAGTGATTGGATCGGGACGGCGTTTATCCCCTGTTTTATGGTGGATTAAAAATAAATTTCCAAAAACCAAAACCATTACAATTATGGCGCCGGATTTTGGTGGGATTCGAAACATTGATTTGGTTATTATGAATCGTCATGATGTTCGTGGGTCCGTTTCCAAAAATACAATAATTTCAGAAATGGCGATTAATCAATTATCGGATAAATTTTTGTCAGATAATAAAAAAGAATGGATGCCAAAATTTAAAAAATTGGTTAAACAACCATATTTGGGAGTATTGATTGGCGGGTCAACACCGGGTACAATTTTTACAAATGAAATGGCGGACGATTTTGGTGAAAAAATAAATGATTTGGCATTAAAAAATAATGCAAATATTATTATGACAAATTCACGACGCACAGGCGATAATCAAACCAAAATAATTTTATCAAAATTAACAGTTCCATATTATTTTCACGACTATAAATCCGGTGAAAAAAACCCAATTTTTGGAATTTATTCTTGTTCTGATTTATTGGCTGTAACTGGGGATTCAATTTCAATGATTGGTGAATGCGCAACGACAAAAAAGCCGGTATTTGTATATGATAACCCGGATTTAATAAGGGATAAAAACATTAAATTTCTGGACGGTTTTTATAAAAACGGTTGGGCAATCAGTTTAATTAATAAAACACCAAAAATTAAAAATAAAACAAAATTAATTTTGGAATCGGATCGGCTGGCATCCATTATTAAAAAAAGGTTTAAAAATGTTTTTGTATAAAATATTAATAACGTTATTTTATCCATTAATTTATATTTATTTGCGGCGTCGTATGCGTCGCGGCAAAGAGGATAAATTACGCTTTAATGAACGTTTGGGAAAACCAAAAGCAAAACGTCCGAATGGAAAATTAATTTGGATTCATGGCGCGTCGGTTGGTGAAGTTTTATCTGTTAAACAATTAATATCTGAACTGAAATTAAAATTTCCAAAATATAAAATATTATTAACGTATGGCACCGTGACGGCGGCATCAATTGCAGACAAAAATTATCCGGATATAATCCATCAATATTCGCCGGTTGACGTGCCATTTATTATAAATCGGTTTATGAAACATTGGCGCCCGGATGCAATGATACGAATTGATTCAGATTTTTGGCCTGTTCAAATGGATTATTTGCGTCGTCATAAAATTCCACAAATTTTGGTTAATGGATCTGTAACAGAACGTGCATTTAAAAAATATCAAAAATCCAGATCGTTTACAAAAAACATGATGGATTCAATTAATTTGGCAATTGCAAAATCGGATCATGATGCCGAAAATCTAGGGAAAATGGGCGCGGGCAACGTAATTGTATCCGATAATATGAAATACGGCAATCCACCGTCCGCGGACAATAAATCTGAACGTTTGGCATTTGAAAAATGGATTGGCAAACGTCCAACATGGCATGCCGCTGTATTGGGTGAAGGTGAAGAACGCATCGCAATTGATGTTCATAAAAATATTTTAAAAAAGCACAAAGACGCATTATTGATAATTACACCACGTCATCCATCAATGCGGGATGAATTAAAGAAAATCGCGGCAATGAATAGTGGGTCAATAGCGTGCCGTTCGGAAAATAAAATTCCAAAATCAAAAACAAATATATATGTTGCCGATACATTGGGTGAAATGGGTATTTTTTACCGTTCATCAAACATTGTGTTTATGGGTCGGTCCATGTTATCCGACATGCGTGGGTCTTCGCCATTGGAAGCAATGCAATTGGGTAACGTTGTAATCGTTGGTAAAAACACATCAACATTTGCGGAATTATATAATGAAATGGATGATGCGAAAATAATTGATCGAATCAATGATTCGGACGAATTAACATCACGTGTAATGTATTATTTGGATAATCCGCATGAAATTGCAAAACAATCCAAAAAAATATCGTCATTTTTGGCCAAAAAGAGCCATGTTTTGGATAATATAATAAATCAAATAAAACCATATTTAGATTAATTTAATTATAAACGTCAGTGAAATAATTTTAATGTTTCGCGATAGATATTCTAATAACTATCTCATAAGTTTTGAAATTCATCAAAATGAGAATAATAAAGATATTTTGATTTTGAGCCCGCAGGGAGTGTACGCATTGGTACATGACCGAGGGAAGCAAATTCAAAACAGATTTAGGATTCCATTTTCATGGATTTAATGGTGCGGGTAGAGGGACTTGAACCCACATGAGTTGCCTCGCTGGAACCTAAATCCAGTGCGTCTGCCAATTTCGCCATACCCGCCTATAACAAGTCCATTATAAGGGTGTTTTAATAAAAATCCAGAATTAATTAAAAAATCCCCCGATTGGGGGATTTTAATGTATTTTAAATTACAATCCAATTGCTTGACGATACAGGGACAAAATTTCTTCGGATTCTTCGCGTTCATCCGGATCCATTTTGCGTAATTTAATGATTTGGCGGATGTATTTTGGTTCAAATCCCATGCCTTTGGCCTCGCCGTAAATTTCGCGAACGTCCGCACGGATGTTGGATACTTCTTCTTCCAGTCTTTCGATTCGTTCGACCAAGGATTTTAATTGATCGCCTGCGATTCCTGTTTCTTTTGCCATATGGGACCTCCTTTGTCCTTGATTTTATGTGCGATATTGATGTATAGTTTGTGCGTGCTATAATAGGCTAAAAATAACGAAATTGCAAGAAAATTAAAGAGGAAATCTTGCAAAAATAAAAAAGGATTAAAAAGATGAAAAAATTAACAAAAATCGTGGCCAGCATCGGGCCGGCATCGTGCGACCGCATAGAAGAATTGGTCGAACACGGTATGGATGTATGCAGATTGAATTTCAGCCACGACGCGCATGAATTTCACGGTCAAAATATTGATAAAATTCGTGCTGTTTCAAAAAAAATTGGAAAACCAATTGCGATCATGGCCGACATGCAGGGCCCAAAACACAGAATTGGCGATTTTGTTGGCGGGGCGGATGGTAAAAAATATAAGTTGGTACCAGGACAAAAATTCATATTGGATTTGGATCCAAAATTGGGAGATGAAACACGTGTTCAATTGCCGGATCCAGATGTTATGGAGGCTTTGGTGCCAGGCACCCGAGTTTTATTAAATGACGGTAAAATGGAATTATTGGTTACAAAAAAAATGGATAAATCTGTTGAAACCACTGTGGTTCGTGGGGATGATATTTGGGATCGCCGGGCGTTCAATATTCCAAATGCCGAAATCAATACATCTGTATTAACAGAAAAAGACAAAAAAGATTTAGTGTACGCATTATCAAAAAACGTTGATTTAATTGCGGTTTCGTTTGTTCAAAAAGCATCCGACATTGCCGAAGTTCGCGAATTTATTAAACAGCACACAGATCGTCCAGTTTTAATTATTGCAAAATTGGAGCGCCCCCAAGCAGTTGAACGTTTGGAATCAATCATTGATGCATGTGATGGCGCCATGGTTGCACGCGGAGATTTGGGTGTTGAAATTCCATATGAACAGGTACCTGTTGTTCAACGTCAAATGATACGTATGTGTCGTCAAAAAAACAAACCGATTATTGTTGCAACGCAAATGATGGAAGGTATGACTCATGCATTATATCCAACGCGCGCCGAAGTGTCCGATGTTGCGACAGCATCATATCAAAAGACAGACGCAACAATGTTATCAATGGAAACAACAATGGGTGATTATCCAATTGAAACGGTTGATGCGATGGCGCGTATTTTAGCGTCCGCGGAATGGGATCAAATTGAAAATTCATGCGAATCAGAAAGCGGAGTCCCAGATATTTCAGACGAATCCAGTTTGTCTGAATCGATCGCATACATGGCGGAATTAAACGATGCCAAAGCAATTGTTGTATTTTCAGATTCTGGAAAATCGGCACGTGAATTATCGGCTCGTCGTTCGATGATTCCGATCATTGCTGTTTGCGACGAAGAAATTATTGCAAATCAATTATGTCTGTCCCATGCTGTTATCCCTGTGTTTGATGCGTCGGTTATCAAAGGCCAAAAATACGAAAGTGTTGCATCTGATATCGCGCAAAAATTGGGTGTTGTAAAATCTGGGGACCACATCGTTGTTGTTACGCGTGGGGGATTGCGAGAAGGATTCGAACGCGAAACCAGAATTACATGCGTTATCAAAATAGGCTAGGGCAAAAGTCATGATTGACAACATTGGATAAAATGTCAAACTTGCGGCAATGAAATCAGAGTCAATTTAGATAAAAAATAAAAAACCGACTATTAGTAAATAGTCGGTTTTTTATTGAGGGTTGTTATTAATTATTTTACTTCCGATGGAACTATATCAATTTTTAAATCAATATTTTCAACAGATGTTGAAGCATTTCCAAAAATAATTTCATTCGATCGTGCGGCCATTAAAATAATATCATTCAATGATTCTGGAATTTTTCCATCAATCGTAATTGATTTTAATTTTGCTGTTGCGCCAATCTGTTTTTCTGTACGTAATTGACGCACAGCTTTAAGTATTGATAATGCAATTTTCATATCATCAACATTTGTATCCAAATCCATAGATTCCGCGGGGTACGCGGATATATGAATTGATTTCGAATCATCAAATTCAGCAAATGTTTTTTGATAAATTTCTTCGGTTACAAATGGAATAAATATTGCATACATTTTTATTATGTTTTGCAATATTTCAAACAATGTCCATTGCGCAGACAATTTTGATTCATTCCCAAAACGTTCAACCTGCCAAAATCTTTCTTTTACGTATTCTGTGTATTGATCGCAAAATATTTGCCAGAAAAATTTATCCATGGATTCGCGTGCATTAAATGTATCATACGAATCCAAATGTTTGCGAACATCACGGATTGTTTGGTTCATTTCAGATAACGCCCAACGATCCATTAAATTACGATCGGATACATTAATTTCGGTCGCAGTTTTTGGATCAAAGTCGGATAAATTCATCAATACAAATTTTGTAACATTCCATAATTTGTTTATGAATTTGGAGCCTTTTTTAACATCTTCTTCGTTGTATCGTAAATCTGTTCCAATTGGTGCAGTCGAAATCCAATAACGCATCGCATCCGCCCCATATTTATTTACAACATCAATTGGGTCAACACCATTGCCCTTGGTCTTTGAAAATTTTTGACCGGAAGCATCGCGTACCAAGCCGTGGAAATATGCAGTTTTAAAGGGAATATCATTCATAATATAACATCCCATCATAACCATCCGCGCAACCCAGAAAAATATAATATCCGGAGCAGTAATTAAAATATCGGTTGGATAATAACGCATTAATTCTGCGGTGTCACGCGGCCAGCCCAATGTTGCAAATGGCCATAATGCCGATGAAAACCAAGTGTCCAGAACGTCGTTATCTTGGATCAACTTTTTGCCGCCGGATTGTTTTACTGCATCCGATTCATTTTCTGCAACATAAATATTGCCAGCTTCGTCATACCAAGCGGGTATTTTATGCCCCCACCATAATTGGCGCGAAATACACCATGGACGAATATCAGACATCCATGCCATATATAAATTTTTACGATGTGCGGGTAAAAATGATATTTCCCCATTTTCAGCAACGTCAATTGCACGTTTAGCCAATGTTTCTGCACGAACATACCATTGTTCAGTCATATACGGTTCAATAACAACATCGCCGCGTTCGGAATATGGAACTTGCATTAAATGATCATCTGTTTTAATTAATAAGCCGGATTCCGATAAATCTGAAACAACCGATTTTCGTGCATCAAAGCGATCCATCCCACGATATTTTTCCGGAACATTTTCATTTAATTTAGCGTCCGCAGTCAAAATATTAATCATTGGCAAATTATGGCGACGTCCAACTTCAAAATCATTAAAATCATGTGCTGGTGTAATTTTAACAGCGCCAGTTCCCTTGTCCGGATCTGCATGTTCATCGCCAATAATTGGAATGATGCGATCTGTTAAGGGGATCATTGCCATTTTTCCAATTAAATGCCCGTATTTTTGGGATTCTGGATGAACAGCAATTGCAGTGTCCCCAAACAAAGTTTCCGGACGCGTTGTTGCCAATTCAATAAACCCTCCGTCAACCAAAGGATATTTAATGTAATAAAATTTACCTTTTTCTTCGCGGGAAATTACTTCCAAATCAGAAACGGCAGTCTTTTGTTTTGGGCACCAATTTACCAATCGTGTGTCGCGATAAATTAATCCGTCATTGTATAATTTAATAAATACTTTTTGAACAGCAGATGATAATTCAGGATCCATCGTAAAGCGTTCACGTTTCCAATCAGCGGAATAACCCAAACGTTTTAATTGCGATACAATTGTGTTTCCGTATTTTTCTTTCCATTCCCAGGCATGATTTAATAATTCGTCGTTCGTCAAAGATTTCGGGTTAATTCCGCGTTTCGATAAGTCGCGTTCAACCATCATTTGGGTTGCGATTGATGCGTGATCCGTCCCTGGTTGCCATAATACATCAAATCCATCCATTCGTTTGTATCGAACAATAAAATCAATTAATCCATTGTTTAATGCGTGCCCTGCATGTAATGATCCTGTGATGTTTGGCGGAGGCATCATAATGCAAAATGGTTTTTTGTCTGATTTTGGATTTGCAGAATAAAAATCATTATCGGCCCAAAAATCCAAAATTCCATTTTCTAGTTCAGAAAAAGGTTTTGATTGTAAATTATTAATATCCATAGTTTTATCCTTTGATTAATGGGATATTGTAAAGTTTGTGTGTTAAAAAATCAATTGGAATATAGTATATGCGCGTCAGCGCACGACGACAGCAAATGCGACAAATAATTTTGATAAAGAATGATTTAAATATGTCATAAGTACAATATACGTTGGAAATATCAAAAAGTCAAGAAATAAACAAAACCCCGGTAAATACCAGGGTTTTATGTGGTTTGTGTGCGGATTATTTCAATTTATGAATTGCCAAACCCGAACGCAATTTTGGTTCAAACCATGTGGTTTTTGGCGGCATAATATTGCCTGTATCCGCGATATCAATAATTTGTTTCATTGATACTGGATACAATGCAAAAGCAGCGGCCATTTCACCGGAATCAACGCGACGTTTTAATTCGCCCAATCCACGAATCCCACCAACGAAATCAATTCGTTTTGATGTACGCAAATCGCCCAAATCCAAAATTTTATCAAATACTAAATTAGACAAAACGGTAACGTCCAATACCCCCAATGGGTCATTGTCGTTGTATGTGCCAGATTTTGCAGTCAATGAATACCATTTAGAATCAATATACATTGAAAAATTATGCAATTTATTTGGTGTATAAATTTCAGATCCAATTTCGGAAACATCAAATGATTCATTCAATTTTTCGATGAATTGTTCAGCAGTCATTCCATTCAAATCTTTGACCAAGCGATTGTAATCAATTACTTTCAAATGTGATTCTGGGAATATAACAGCCAGGAAAAAATTGTATTCTTCCGTTCCATTATGGTTTGGATTGTTTTTGGCTTTTTCCTGACCAACCAATGCCGCCGCCGCTGTGCGGTGATGTCCGTCGGCAACATATAATGCTGGAATTTTTTCGAAAATTTCAGTAATACGTTCATTTGTTGCTTGGTCGTCAATTACCCAAAAATGGTGCCCAAAGCCGTCTTCGGCCACAAAATCATATTCAGGAGATTTTGATTTAACAACATTTTCAACCAATTCATTCATCTCGCTTACATCTGGATATGCAAAGAATACAGGTTCAATATTCGCGTCTTGGATACGAACATGGATCATGCGATCTTCTTCTTTGTCTTTGCGTGTTAATTCGTGTTTTTTAATTTTTCCATCCAAATAATCTGCAACATTTGCAGCAGCAACCAAGCCGTATTGTGTGCGACCATCCATTGTTTGGGCATAAATATAATACATTTCTTTGTTGTCTTGGACCAGCCATTTGCGATCTTGCCACAGATGAAAGTTTTCAACTGCTTTGTCGTACGCGGCCTGGGAATGTTCATCAATAATTGGGTTAAAATCAATTTCCGGTTTGATGATGTGTAATAATGATTTTTCACCTGCTTCGGCCTGGGCCTCGGCTGAATTTAAAACATCGTATGGACGAGATGCCACTTCGGATGCCAATTCACGTGGTGGTCGCACAGCGGCGAAAGGTTTAATTTTCATGGGACTGCTCCTTTGCTTGATTAATAAGTCCCGGCATTATAATAGATAACATGATTTTTTTTCAAGCAGAAAGAAAAGTTATATACTTTGTTGTTTTCCCGGGTTGGATAGTTTTAATTTTATATTGGTTTTTTAGAGCTAATCAACTTAAATTTATAAAAATTTATTAGATAAGCGCATTTCCGAAATTTTTTGACGCGGCGGAGCGTACACGCGGTACGTGACCCGCGCAAAAAATGAGAAATGTGTTTAGATAATGAATTTAGATAAATTTAGTGGCATCCCCAACGTGTAGTAACTATATGATTAACAATCATATAGTTCGAAATAGCACATCCATTCTGGCAAACGCAGTGTCGCCAGATGGTGGGTGCGTTGTTTCCCGGGTTGGATATAATTTATTTTAAAATGCCCATTTCGGGCATGTTTAAAATAATTGGCATCCCCAACGGGAATTGAACCCGTGTTTCCAGAATGAGAATCTGGCGTCCTAACCCCTAGACGATGGGGACATGTTAACGAATACGCATATTTTGGCGATATTTTTCAAAAAATCCAGAAAAAATTAATGATTTGCTATAACGATCACACAAAAAGAATCAATTATTCCTCGTCCGCGCTGGAATCAATACCATCTTCGTCATCCAATCCAACGGCGTCCAGATCGATTTCCTTGGGCACGCCCAATATTTTTTCAATCTTTTCTTCGGCGTCATCAACCGGGATTTTATGAATTGCTGCAAATTCTTGGGCCATGCGTTCCAGGGCACGCATATAAATTTGACGACCAGAAAAAGTTTGTATATCGGTCGAATCGCGTCTTTGTAAATCGCGAATCACATCGGCCAATTCCATTGGGTTGCCCGAATTGATTTTTTCTTCGTATTGTTGGGCGCGTCGGGACCAAATTACGCGTTTGGCAGATGCCGATTTTTTGGCGGATTGAATTGCTTCGTCCATATTTTTGGCGGTAACCAATGGGCGCAGTCCCGCTACTTCGGCCTTTTCCACGGGGACGCGCAGAATCATGCGGTTTTTTTCGAATTCAATTACAATCAATTCAACCTTTTGCCCGGCAATGTTTTGCTCTTCTATCTTTAATATTTTACCAACCCCGTGTGTTGGATACACGACGAATTGATCCTTTTTGAAAGTTAATTTTTGTACTGGTTTTGCGGCCATAATAAATACCCCATATTTTTTGAATATCGTGCTGATTATATCACACTTTTTATGCGTTTTCCACGGTTTCCTCAAAAAGATATTTTTCGCGTATAAATTGCATAAATTTACAGGGAACAGGCACAGGCAATCGAATACAATTTTGATTGTTCGGAATCAGATCGTGAATTCAATACGATTGGGGCCAAAGCACCCATTACGATACCGCCAAATAAACACCCTCCGAAATGGGTCATGGCCTTTAACGTTGAATTTCCGGCCTCGATATTATGAAATAATAATACGTCGGCATTTCCGGCAACATCTGATTTATAGCCCTTGTGTTCCGCTGCGTCCGACGATACGGCCAAATCAAACGCCAATGGGCCATCAACGATACAGTTTTTAATTTCGCCTAGTTTATTCATTTGTTTTAATTCGTTTGCTTCAATTGTTGCTGGCATATTTGGGTTTACAACCTCGACCGCGGCCAATGCCGCCACCAATGGTGTTTCAAGCCCCATTGCGCGGGCAAATTTAACAGCATTGTTTATTAATTCGACCTTGGTTGATAAATCAGGATATGTAACCATTGCAACGTCTGTCATAAAAATTGGTTTATCGCGTAACGGTGATTGTAAAACAGATACATGCGATAAAATTCCATTTCCTCGTATCCCGGTTTCGCGATTTAATACAGCGCGTAACAGATCGGCGGTTGGGATTAATCCTTTCATTAAAATATCGGCGCGTTTGTTTCGAATTAATTCAACGGCGATATTTGCGCATTCAGAATCATTTTCACAATTTATAATTTCAAAATTTGAAATATCGATATTTTGGGCGTCCGCGATTTTCACGATTTTTTCCGCATTTCCGCACAAAATTGGTGTGATAAATCCCAATTTATATCCATTGTTAATCGCATTCAATACTGTGTCATCGTGTGCGGCCACCACGGCGATTTTTTTCGGATTTTGTGGTTTTAATTTTAAAATTATTTCATCGAAATTCATATCATTTTCCATTTGTTGCCGGATGATTATTACAAAAGCCAAATAAAAAGCAAAGCGGAATTTAAAAACAAACTTGTTTTATTGGTATTTTGGGTTATATAATATACCGTTGACCAAAACCATAGGGGAAAATATGGAAAACATCAGAAAGAAAATAGGAATCATTGGGGATTCCATTTTAAAAGGCGTTATATTTGACGAATTGATTGGCAAATACCGTTTTTTAAAGGATAGTGCTGCAAATTTATTCGGCAGCAGCAATCAAGTCGAAATCAATAATCAGGCTGCATTCGGATGCACAACCGCCAAAGCGATGGAAAAATTGCCCCGCGTATTGGAAGATGAATCGGACATAGTATTATTGGAATTGGGCGGAAATGATTGTGATTATAATTGGGATGCAGTTTGTGAAAAACCTTACGCGGAACATTTGCCAAACACACCATATGCGGAATTCAAGAAAAACGTACGTGAAATAATCGAACGTGTTTTAAATTCAGGAAAGCGCCCGGTTATTATGACTTTGCCACCAATTGATTCGGATCGTTATTTTAATTGGATTGTTGGCGCTGATCATGGACGCGCCGCACGCTTAATGGAATTTTTGGGGGACAAGAGTCGAATTTATCGTCACCAAGAATTGTATGCAAGCGCGTTGGAAAATATTGCAGCGTCATATAATTTGGCGACTGTGCCTGTTCGTGAAACATTATTGGCGATTCCAAAATATAGCGACTATATGTGTGTGGATGGAATTCATTTAAACGAACGTGGCCAAGAAAAAATTAAACAAATATGCGACCAACGTTATCGCGAATATTTGAATACATTGTAGTATTGCAATGATTGCCATGGGGTTTTGACCCTGAGGGATAACCGGTCATTTGGCCGGTTTTTTAATGGTTGTGACATATTTAATTTGTATTTTTATCTGTTTTTTATATTGTTAATTCCGGAAATAATTTTTAATTATTCTGGAATTAACATAAATGTATTATTAATTTAATTGACCAATTATATAAATAATTGTACAGTGTTGGCATGGATTAAACGGGGGGATAAAATGAAATATTTAAAATACATATTGGCATTAATTGTCGCAATATTTATATCAACAAATGCATTTGCAAAAACGACGGAGGCAAAAATGTTATACCTGGAATTAAAAGACGGAACTGTTGAAATTAAATTACGCCCGGATTTGGCACCGGAACACGTAAAACGTATTGTTGAATTGGCGGATTCTGGATTTTATGATGGCATTGTTTTTCACCGTGTGATTGATGGATTTATGGCCCAAACCGGTGATCCAACGGGAACCGGCATGGGCGGATCCGGAAAAAAGTTAAAGGCCGAATTTTCACGCGAACCACACGTCCGCGGAACTGTTTCAATGGCGCGTTCAAACGATGTAAACAGCGGGGACAGCCAATTTTTCATCTGTTTTGATGATGCAATATTTTTGGATGGGCAATATACCGTTTGGGGTAATGTTACATCCGGCATGGAATACGTTGATAAAATCAAACGTGGCGCACCCGGCAGCGGCACTGTAACAAATCCGGACAAAATTATAAAAATGCGTTCGGATATTGCTAAAAAATAAGTAAATAAAAAACCGGCAGATTGCCGGTTTTTACTATTGATGGTGCCCGAAAGAGGACTCGAACCTCCATGAACTTGCGTTCACTAGTACCTGAAACTAGCGCGTCTACCAATTCCGCCATCCGGGCCGATTTACTTTTTTGTCCAAAAGGTTCGCAACGAAACATGCAAATTAAAAATTTGTTGTTTCTATTACGCAAAAATGAATATTATTAACATTCATTTTATGCCTCACCATCCGGGCAATGTACCGACATAATAAAGAATTTTATCGAAATTTCAAGATATTTATAATTGCACGGCTGTTAAAACCAAAAATAATTTCAATTATTCTGGTTTTAACGAGAGTGAAATCTTGGATTTTTCTTGAATTAACAATAAAAGTAATGCAATATATATACATGAAAAAGGCATTATTACTGATTTTATTGGCGTTTATTGTGGTTGGGTGCGGTGTTAAATCGGCCCCAGATCATCCAAGTGGCAAGAATTTCCCCCGGACTTATCCCGTTAATTAACTTTAAGACTTTATACCAATTGAAAATTTGGCGTTTTGTGCTATAATATATCTATGAGCAAAAAGAACAATCCGAATCAATCGTTGATGGCCGTTCGCGGTGTCAGCGACGAAGTTGGTTTGGAACAATATATTCGTGATATTCAGCGCTTCCCCATATTGTCAGCCGAGGAAGAATACACAATGGCAACCCGTTGGCAGCGGGATCATGACACAATGGCGGCCGAACGTTTGGTTACTTCGCATTTGCGATTGGTTGTGTCCGTTGCGTATGAATTCAAAAATTACGGTATTCCAATGTCCGATCTAATTGCCGAGGGCAACATGGGATTAATGCAGGCCGTTAAAAAATTCGACCCCGAACGCGGATTTCGTTTAACAACGTATGCGTTATGGTGGATTCGTGCTGCGATTTACGAAACGATTTTAAACAATTGGTCGATTGTTAAAATCGGCAGCAGCAGTAATCAAAAAAGGTTGTTTTTCAACCTGGCACGGGCAAAACGTGAATTGGGAATTATGGATAATCGTTTGTCGAATGAATCTGTTGGACAAATCGCAAATTATTTAAATGTGTCTGAATCCGATGTTGAACGCATGGCATCTCGGATGGGTCGCGATGTGTCATTAAATTCGCCACGTGGGTCCGGCGATGATGCGTCCGAAATGATTGATAATTTGGCGGGCGATAATATTACAATTGATGAACGTTTGGACCAAAAAGAATTGGCTACGTTGGGGGCAGAGTTATTAAAAAATAATATGAAAAAATTGACTGATCGGGAACAGGATATTTTAAAATCCAGACGACTTTCCGATCCTGTTCAAACGTTGGAACAATTATCCGAAAAATATAATATTTCACGCGAACGTGTTCGTCAAATTGAAGAACGCGCATTCGAAAAATTACAAAAATTGGTTTTGGATGACGCCGAGAATAAAAAGAGTTTATATGTAACCGATGGCCCGGTCGCTTTGATCGAGGGGGACGAATAATGGCAAAAAAGCCGGATTTTGATCAACGTAAATCCCGGCCAATGACACTGGCGTCACGATTAAATCATGTTGTTCGGGAATTGGGCGGTAATATTGGTGATTTCGATTTAAAAAATCATTGGGAAACAATTGTTGGACCCGATCTGGCATTACAAATGGTTGTTGATAAATTATCATCGAACAAAGATGGGCGAACATTAACTTTAAAATTAACAACGCCTGCATCCGCCATGGTTTTATCGTTTCGGCAACGCGAATTGTTGGAAAAAATTAATAATTATTATGGTTCGGAAACAATCAAAAAAATAGTATTCAAACAATAGTTTTGTATAGCTGTAATTGTCATCAATGACAACTAAAATATAAATGTGTTTGTTTTTTTGTTACATTTGTTAATTTCGTAGTAAATTTTTAATTTTCCTGAAATTAACATTATCAGAAAGCATAAGGTTTGGATTGGAATCTGGCCCGTGAATCCAGCGTATTTTCGTTAATATCATTGGCATGCATTGAACGATCTTGGAGTATTAATTCGCCGTATGCGGCCTCCATCATCGGATCGAACGGGTTGTCGGATGAAATCCAAGCGGCAGTTCCAGAATTTGGCGCGCCATATTTATCCAATACTGATTGCCAAAATGTTAATATTTTCTTTTCCCGTTGGTATTCAAATTTTTCGTCCAACCCCTCAACCTCGTCCACATCGTTTTGGTATACAATTTTCCACACATTATTATTCGTTAAATTTGATGTGAAATAAACATATATGTTTTCGCCGGTTTTTTTACGAACCAAATGCATTTCTGCGGGATACAAAAATCCACGTTTTTTGGCGGACGATTGGATACAACGTTCAACCTCGGCCGGGATGTAAATTCCGCCCTGGCGACATTCATAATCCAAATTATATCGCCATTCTTTTGGTATTGAATATTTGATTGAATTTTTATCCACGGGCGCATACAAACCCCGGGTTTTATAAAATAATGTTTGTACATCTTCGAATTGCATGCCCAAAAATATTCCGGCAATATCAAACATGCGAACGTTTGCAAAATCTTGACCGTCATCCAAATACATTATATCTGGCAACTGATCATCCGAAAATTGATCAACAAATGTTGGCTCGTCAATAATAGTGGCGGATGGTTGATCTGATGTAGTATCTTCCATTTCGTCCAAAAAAAACGGTTCCAACGCAATGGCGGGCATTGCAATAATGGCGGATAATAAAAATGGAATAATTTTTCTCATGTGAATATTCTAGGAAATATAACGAAAAAAAACAAGGCTATTTTACTGGTTTTAACCATTTTGATAATGTGTCGTATGCGGCCGCAATCTCTTGGAATATTTTTTGAGAATTGGCAGAAGCAGAAGTATCAGGATGATATTTTTTTGCCAGTTTTCGGTATTGTTTTTGAATGTCAACCATTGTAGTTGGCCAATTTAGTTCCAGTGTTTTTAATGCACGGTTTTGTGCGGCGTTTGGGGATAATATTTTTTTTGTCCCAGCACGCGAATCGGATAGATAAGCGCGTAAAAAATCCAAATGATGATCATCATGAAATGATTCGAATGGATGTGGACCAAATGTTTGTCGTTCCCAATCTGCGTTTATTTCAGATTCGCTCATCCCCGAATAATAATTCCAATTTTTATTATATTCGGCGGCATGTTTTGAACAAAACATATAATATTCGTTTAATTTGCGATCCTTGGGCGCGCGACAGTTGCCCAATTTTGTACAATTTGGAAAATCGCATTTTTGTACTTTCATAATTTTTTCCCAGATAACGGATGATGCGATTGAACGGCATCAACCAAATGTTGCGGCAATACATGGGTATAAATTTGCGTTGTTGCAATATCTTCGTGCCCGAGCATAGTTTGAATTGCGCGCAAATTTGCACCATGGGCCAATAAATGCGAAGCAAAAGAATGTCGTAAAACGTGGGGCGATACGCGCAATGGGTCAATGCCGGACAGTACCGCGCACTTTTTTAAAATTTTATAAAAACCATCACGGGTCAAATGCCCGGATTCGGATGCACTGGGGAATACAAATGGGGATGCTTTGCGTCCATTTGGAATAAATGCAGGGCGCACAACAAAATATTCATCCAATGCGCGACGCGCGGTGTTGTGAATTGGGACCATGCGTTCTTTGGATCCCTTGCCGTGTATTAATAATTTATCATTTAATACAGCAGACATGGGCAAGGATACCAGTTCGGAAACCCGCAATCCCGATGCGTATAATAATTCGATCATGGCGCGCAAACGTTTGGTGTTTTTAATGTCTTCGGCTGAATTTATTAATGATGTAATGTCGGATTCATCCAAATATTTTGGTAATGATTTTTGGCGTTTTGGTAGTTCAACGCCGGCCATTGGATTTTTATCCATCCATTTTTCCAAATTCATAAATTTATAAAATTGGCGCAATGCCGAAGCCTTGCGTGCGATGGAAGTTGCGGCCATATTTTCATTTAATAATTTCATGAAATAATTTTGAATATCGTGTGTGGATAGCTGGGTCAAATCGCCCAATTCATTATAAATTGCGGTTAAATCGGATTCGTATGATTCCAATGTTAATTTTGCGCGACCACGTTCTGCCGACAACATTTCCAAAAACAATTCAATCGCATTCATTTATAAATTCAATAATTTTATATTTATTGCCCATTGTTTTTATCATTGTTAATTTCGGAGAAAATTTTCAATTTTCCTGAAATTAACAACATTAATATCTATTGATGCAACACAACTTCGGTTACATGATCGGGTGCCGGCATTGATACAATCATCAATACGACCAAAATTATCAAAACGCCGATAATTAAGTATTTTTTTGTGTTGTTTTTACGTTTTAATGGCATATTAAATTCCTGTGGTTATACATGAACATTATATCACTAATTAAATCAAATTGCAAAGATTGCCGTGTCAATAAATTGACTCTCGATGACACAAACGCCCCAGCAAAATATCATTTTTTTGTTATTGCGAATCTTGTTGATTTCGGAAATAGTTTTTAATTATTCTGAAATTAACAATAACTCGCTATTAATTTTCATAAACAAAAATCCGGTGTTTTCCCAATTCGTCATGATGTAAATCAATGACATGTGTTGGTTCTCGATCCGGTATCGGAAAATCCAAAACAATTAAAACTCGGAAATATTTGGACATTTCATTAACGCGAGGCATTGATTTTTTCAACAAGTATGAAACGCCGATATCAGACGGATGTTTAGGGATATATTTGAACGCATTCGCGTAAATAAATCGAACATTACGGGGCCCCATAAAAAAACGTACAATTTTGGAACACGCCCACGGTAATGGTAAATATTCCAAACCAACAATACGCATATTTGGGTTTTGTTTTCCAACCATTCGTGCCAATCCACCCCAGCCAGAGCCAATATCAATTAATGTTTTTGCATTGGGATAATATTTTTTAATGGCGTCAATCAGGGCTTGACGCATAACGTGTTGCGATGGATATGGTGGGGTCATTTTAAAAATTGTACTGGGCACAACAGTTGTAATCAAAAAAACAGCCAAAAACACCCAACAAACAATATTTATAATATCCAATAATTGTAATAATGTCATATGTTATCCCCTTTATAAATAAAAACCCCGATTATCGGGGTTTTTAAGAATTGCGTGCCATTTATTTCCAAGCTGATACAACGTTTCCGCCCTCGGGGATAAACAGGCCAATAATCATTCCGATTGAAAACAGAACAAAGAATCCAACGATCATGGCCATACCAGATCCTTTCATTTCGTTTTCCCATTCAACTTTACCCGCTTTGATCCAGCCCCATGCCTTGCCAGCCAGGATGAATGCAGCGCCAATAAAGGCCAAGCTGCGCAGAATTTTGAAAATTTTGAACATTTCGGCGCTTAATTTGCCAACCTGAACATCTGGCACATCGGCGTACCCGGTTGATACGGTTGCAGCCATTACAAATGCGGCCAAAGCCATTGGTTTTAAGTATTTATTTGTAAATTTCATGGTGATCTCCTTCACTTATACGGCTAATTATACCACAATTTTGGTGCGCGCGCAAGTTTAATTGGCGTCCGGCGTCTGTTCAACATGTGGCGGTATTATTAACGCAGCATTTTCAGCAACGATTGGTTCGCGCGAACAATTACAGCATGCGGCCAAAGGCAGCACGATTGCAAATAATATTAATAATTTTTTCATAATTTATTCCCCTTGGATTACCCGACAATGATAACAAAAATTATATTTTAATTCAATAATTATGGTTGATATTGTTAATTCCAGAGAAAATTTGAAATTTTCCTGAAATTAACTAGGTGCGAGAAAGGGTTTAGCGGTATATAACATCAATTGCAGTCATTGCCGCAGAGTCGCGACCCCAAGCAATGACATAAGCAGCATAAAGTTGTTGGTTTTAAATGCGGTATTAAAATACCATATACGAAATTTGTGCGGATTTTTGCGTTTTTTCTTGACTTGTGTAAAATTATTCATAAAATACACCCGTTAACCAAGAGGAAAAAACAATGGGTACACCGAATCTGAAAAAGGGCGATTTAAATCCACAATGGATTTTGATTGACGCCACGGATATCGTGTTGGGACGTTTGGCAGCATACGCTGCAAACGTTTTACGCGGTAAAAACAAAGCAACATACACGCCACACATGGATGGTGGCGATCACGTTGTTATCATTAATGCTGATAAAATCGCATTGACTGGTAACAAAGCAGACAAAGACGAGTTTCATTGGCATTCTGGTTGGACTGGCGGTTTGAAATCCCGTACATTGGGTCAAATGCGCGCTGAAAAACCAACTGAATTGGTATTCAATGCTGTGAAACGCATGATGGGACGCCGTAATTCAACAGCTTTATCCGATTTGCGTTTAACAAAATTGCATATTTACGCCGGCGCTGAACACAAACACACTGCGCAAAAGCCAGTTGTTGTTGATTTCGCAAGCTTGAACGTTAAAAATAAAAGGAGCGCATAATGGTTGCCAAAAAAGAAACAGTTGCTGTTGCAAAAGTAACAACAAACAAAATGAAAGTTTATGCAACCGGAAAACGCAAAGATTCAGTTGCTCGCGTATTCTTGGCCCCAGGCAAAGGAAACATTGTTGTAAACGATCGTGATATGAACGAATATTTTAAACGTCCAGTATTGCAAATGATTTTGCGCCAACCATTTGGCATTGCAAAACGCGAAGGACAATATGATGTATTCGCAACCGTTGTTGGCGGTGGATTATCAGGTCAAGCCGGTGCCGTTAAACACGGTATTTCCAAAGCTTTGACTTTGATTGAACCAGAGTTGCGCACATCATTAAAGAAAGAAGGTTTCTTGACCCGCGATTCACGTACTGTTGAACGTAAACATTACGGATTCAGAAAAGCGCGTAGATCGACTCAGTTCTCGAAACGATAAAAACAATTATCCCCATTGGCAGAGTGTTCATTCATGGACGCAATATTGCCAACGGGGATTTTGCAATTTATATAATATATAAAATTTTAAGGATAAAATCATGGCCATCAAAAAAGATAAAATCAAAGACTTGCATTATGTTGTTCATGGTGTTTTGTCTGTTGCCGACATCCAAGCAGAATCAGATAAAATTTTAATGGAACATGGCAAAACAGCTAAAATTGCTGGTTTTCGCCCTGGACATATTCCGTTGGATGTATTGCGCCAAAAATACGGCTCATCAGTTATGCATGAAACAATCAACAATATGATGAATGCCGATATGGATGCATATGCAACCGAGCATAAAATTCGTTTGGCGGGATCTCCGGATGCCAAAGTTGAAAAAATGGAAGAGGGTAAAGACGTCGAATACACTCTGGAATTTGATATTTTGCCACCATTGCCAAAAATTGAATTGGAAAAAATAACGCTTACCAAAAAAGTTGCCGACATTGACGAAGAAGAAGTTCAACGCGGATTAATCAATTTGGCGAAATCACGTCGTGTTTCTGAAAAAATCGAAGAAGATATTTCGGCTGAAATTGGCCATGTTGCCGACATCGATTTCAAGGGATTTTTGGGCGACACGCCATTCGAAGGCGGCGAAGCCAAACATCACATGCTGGAATTGGGATCAAATAGTTTTATCCCAGGATTCGAAGAAGCAATCGTTGGAAAAAAACGTGGAAAATTTGATATTAATGTAACTTTTCCATCCGATTATCATTCCAAAGAATTGGCGGGCAAACAAGTTAAATTCGAAATCGTACTGCACGGATTGCGCAAAAATGTAATTCCAGAAATCAACGATGCCTTGGCCAAAGAAGTGGGCCAAGAATCATTGGATGCTTTGATGGAACACATTCGCAAAATTTTGGCAGAACAATATAAATTGGCATCAATTCGCGACATGAAAGAAGAATTGTTGGAAACATTGTCAGACAAAGTAAAAATGGATGTGCCAGAAACATTGGTATCCCAAGAAGTTGAAATGGCAAAGCATCAATCGGAACACGATGGCGAAAAATTCGATGAAAAATCTGCGAAAAAAGAAGCGGAACGTCGTGTTAAATTGGGGTTAATTTTGGCAGAATGGGGAAATCAAAACAAAATTGAAGTAACTCAGGATGAAATCCAACAAGCAATTTTCCAAGAAGCGATGAAATATCCAGGCCAACACGAAGCTGTGTTTGATTACTATTCCAAAAATCGCCAAGCAGTATCAATGTTGCGTGGAATTTTGTATGAACAAAAAGTATTGGATAAAATGTTGGAATTGGTTAAAACCAAAGAGAAAAAAGTTGAAGCAACCGAATTATTTAAGTCGCACGACGCAAAATAATCCAGTTGTTAAATTTGATCAGGGGGGCAATCCGATTAACTTCGGTATGCCCCCATTTTAAGTTGGAAAATTGTAAAATGGAAAGTTCGAAAAATTTAATTTTATTTATGGGTGCGCCCGGTTCGGGCAAAGGAACCCAGGCAAATTTGTTATCAAAACATATCAATTATCCGCATATTGATGTGGGTGAATTATTGCGTGAAAATATTGCGTTGGGAACAAATTTGGGACGCATTGCAAAAATATATATGGCAATGGGAAAATTGGTGCCGGATGAAATTATTGCAAAATTAATAATTGCGCGTGTAAATCAACCAGATTGCAAAAACGGTGTTATTATGGACGGCGCACCACGTACAATGGATCAGGCGAAATTATTAACAAGATTATTTAAAAAAGTCAGTCAGAGAAACGTTTTTCATAATCAATTGATAGTATTTTATTTTGCGATTTCCGATGAAATGAGCCAACAGCGAATAATTTCACGCGGAAAAAATTCGGGGCGATTGGATGATATCAACAATGACATTATTAATCAGCGGTTTTTTGAATACAATGAAAAAACCAGACCGGTTATAAAACATTTTGAAAAAGTGGGTCGAGTTAATTACGTAAATGCCGGCGATTCAGTCGAAAGTATCCAAAATAATATAAATTTGATTTTGAATAAACGAAAGATTAAATCAGCATAAATAAAATCCCCAAATTGAGGATTTTATTTCATAAGAGTATTTTTCTCATTTTTATAAAACAAAAATTATAGTTCCATTGTTAATTCGGGAAATAACGAAATTTTATTCTCGAATTAACAATGCACAAACAAATCAATTTTTCGTAATCGAAATTGATAATTTATGACCTTCGATTTCGGTTGTAAATGCGTCGGATTTTCCGGCCGAAATGGCGGTTGCCAACACGTTTTCAGAAATCATATCTAAATGCGTATTAATAGCATTTGATAATTCGTCGTCGGTTTCATAAACAATCGAAATTCGATCGGATACATTTAAATTCATTTCTTTGCGAGTATCCTGGATAAAACGAATTGTATCGCGGGCCATTCCTTCGGCGGCCAATTCCGGAGTTACAAATGTATCCAATATAACAACTGCGGTATTATCAGGCAATGTTGCGCCCGATACATTTGGTTTAACATTTAAACGAATTTCAAATTCATCCGAATTCAATGTTTGTCCAGCAATTTCCAATTTATCGCCAACCAATTTATAATCACCCGATTTCGATGCCGGAATAATTTTGGACAAATGTGCGCCCAGTCTGGCACCAATTTTCGGAGTAATCAAATACAAAAATGGATCGGCAACGGTTTCATATGTTTCTGTGAAAATCACATTTTTAACATTCAATTCATCCGCCAAAATTTCAGTATATTCCGGCGCATTCCATCCGGCAACCGTCATTGACGATAATGGCAGACGATTGCGTAATCCAAATTGTTCACGCAATGCTTTCGCCGTGGCTGAAATCATTTGAACACGATCCATATCCATTACCAATTTATGGTCAAATTCACTCATTTTATTTGCGACTGGCCATTTGCACAAATGAACCGATTCCAAACCAGTTAAATTTGTATAAATAGATTCGGTAATAAATGGTGTTAATGGTGCCATCAATTTACACAATGTAATTAATACTGTGTATAACGTATCAAATGCGGATTGATCCCCATTCCAGAAACGTTCGCGGGAACGACGAATATACCAATTGTTTAACACATCGATAAAAGTTGTGATTTGACGAACCGCAGTATCGGTTGAATATGCGGATAATGACGATGTAACATCATTAATCAAATCATTCATTTTATTTAAAATGTATCGATCCAAAACATCCGATGAATTATAATTTTCATTTGCCACAACATTGTCAGCATTCGCATACAATGTGAACAAATGGTATGCATTCCACAATGGAATTAATGTTGATTGTAATGTTTTTGCGAATACGGATCCGGCCTTGTCTATACTGATTGGTTCGCCCTTGAATAATGGGGATCCCAATACGTATAAACGAATTGAATCAGCGCCATATTTTTTAAACATTTCGGATGGATCTGAATAATTGCCCAAGCTCTTGGACATTTTTTTCTTGTTTTCATCCAATGTTAAACCATTTGCAGTAACCGTCATAAACGCTGGTTTATCAAACAAGGCTGTCGCCAACACCATCAAAGTATAAAACCATCCACGTGTTTGATCCATCCCCTCGATAATATAATCAGCAGGGAATGTTTTTTCGAAACGATCCACATTTTCAAATGGATAATGTAACGATGCCCATGGCATTGAACCAGATTCAAACCAGCAATCCAAAACATCTGTTACACGACGCATTGTGGATGATCCCGTTGGATCATCGGGATTTGGACGAGTTAATGGATCCAGAGAAGGTCGGTGTAAATCATTCAATTTAACATCAAAATCATTTTCAATTTCAGCAATCGATCCATAAACATCCATACGTGGATATTGTGGATTGTCGGAAACCCAAACAGGAATCGGAACACCGAAATAACGGTTGCGCGAAATCGACCAAGCGCGAGCACCTTCGATCCATTTTTCAAAACGGCCGCCGCCAGTTATCCAATTAACTTTTTTATTATTTGCGATTAGTTGTTCCCGAATTTTTGGAACATCAACGTAAAAACTGTTTGTTGCCTTGTAAATTAATTTTTCGCCAGCACGTGCACAATATGGATATGAATGGGTGTATGATTCCTTTTTGACCAAGCGCCCCATTTCACGTAATTTTGACATGATTTCAGGTTGCGATTCAAAAATGTTTTTATTCGCCCAATCCAATACGTCTGCTGTGAAATTTCCATTATCATCAACATTGCAAATCACTGGGAAAGCCGCGTTATGGTTACGTGCGATTTGAAAGTCATCCTCGCCAAATGCGGGCGCAATGTGAACAATCCCCGTGCCGTCAGAATCGGTTACAAAATCACCGCCCAGAATGGTAAATAAGTGGTCCCTCTTTTCATGGTCCAAATAATATGGGAATAGAGGAGTATATGTTAAACCAACCAATTCAGAACCAGGAATTGTTTTAACAAATGTCGCATTTACCAATTGTTTTTCATATGCTTTGACACGTGTTTCAACCAAAACATAATCATTTCCATCCACATCGTGATAAACGGCATAATTTAAATTTGGATTAACGGCCAACGCAGAATTCGCAGGCAATGTCCACGGTGTTGTTGTCCAAACCAAAGCGCGCATGCCATTCGATAAGTCCAAAGCAACAGTGATTGCATCATCTGTAACATCCCGATAATCTTGGTTTGCTTCGAAATTGGATAACACAGTTCCCAATTTCCAAGATAATGGATTAATGCGAACGTCTTGGAAAATTAAATCTTTTTTGTATAATTCCTTGATCGTCCAGATTACAGATTCCATGAAATTTTTATCCATGGTGCGGTATCCTGTGCCATTGTCTGTATCAACCCAACGGCCCAAACGATCGATATATTCAACCCACATGCCTGCGTATTTTGTAACATCCAAACTACATTTTTCACAAAAGTCAGCAATGCCGTTTTCGCGAACATAGTCCAAAGCCGGTTTTTTGAATTGTTTTTCAACGCTCAATTCTGCGGGCAATCCATGGCAATCCCAACCCAATTCGCGAACAACATGTTTGCCGTTCATTGTTTGAAAGCGGGCAACCATATCTTTCATCGCACTGACCGACAAATGGCCCAAATGCGGGGTATTATTTGCAAATGGGGGCCCGTCATAGAAGCTGAAAGGTTGGCCATTTTCAGTTTGTTTCAACGTTTTTTTGAAAGTTCCGCGATCCGACCACATTTTTAATACGGATTGTTCTAAATTTGGAAAGTCTGCTTTGGCGGTAGTCGCGTTGTATTTTTTATTCATATTTATCCCTTTGTTAAAGTGTATCCATTATATTTGCGATTTTTTTGATTTTCAAGTTGAAATCACTGATTGGAATGATAAAATTAAACCTATGAAAAAAACGTATGATGTCATCATTATTGGTTGTGGACACGCCGGGGCCGAGGCCGCCGCCGCGTCATGTCGCCGTGGTGCCAAAACATTGGTTATTACTAAATCAGAATCAGATATTGGGGCAATGTCCTGTAATCCCAGTATTGGCGGAGTTGGTAAATCGCAATTGGTGGCCGAAATTGATGCATTGGACGGAATTATGGGTGTTGCCGCGGATTGTGCGGGCATTCAGTTTCGAACATTAAATGCGTCGCATGGTATGGCCGTTCGTGCAGTTCGGGCCCAAATTGATCGAAATGAATATCACAAAATAATTAAAAAAATGTTATCGGAATACGAAAGTATAGACTTTGTATTTTCAGATGTTATTGATATTGATTTAAATTCGGATATAAAATTGATTGCTTGTTCAAATGGTGATAAATATTTTTCAAAATCAATTGTTATAACAACCGGTACTTTCACCAGGGGATTAATTTACCAAGGCAACAAAACAATCGAATCTGGGCGGCTGGATGATTTTGGGAAACCGCAATCAAACGATAAATTTATATCGAATATTTTAACGCGCGCTGGATTTTCATTAATGCGTTTAAAAACCGGTACGCCAGCACGTATTAAACAGGGTTCAATTGATTTTTCTGTATGCAGTATTCAGTCGGGCGATGTCCCAGTTCCACAATTTTCAATGTTGCCTAGCAAATGTAAAATGTTGCCACAAATGGTTTGTCATTTAACGCATACAAATGAAACAACGCATGAAATAATTCGTGAAAATATAAAATCTGCACCAATGTATAATGGCGAAATAACAGGTGTTGGTGTTCGTTATTGCCCCTCGTTAGAGGACAAAGTAATGAGATTCCCCCATCACAATACTCATCATGTATTTTTGGAACCCGAGGGTATAAATTCAGATTTAATTTACCCAAATGGAATTTCGACTTCGTTTGGTACGGATGTTCAAGATAAATGGATTCGGTCAATCCCTGGATTGGAAAATTGTGAAATCTCACAATACGGATATGCAATTGAATATGATGCGATTGATGCGCGGGTATTAAAAAAAACGTTAGAGGCCAAGGATATAAACGGATTATTTTTTGCCGGACAAATTAATGGCACATCGGGATACGAAGAGGCCGCAGCCCAAGGTATCGTGGCCGGCGCAAATGCCGCCGCCTATGCATTGGGTGTGGCGCCATTAGTTTTGGATCGAACAAATTCATATATTGGTGTATTGATTGATGATATTACAACATTGGGTGTTGATGAGCCGTATCGCATGTTTACTGCGCGTTCCGAATACAGATTAACTGTACGTTCCGACAACGCAACATTGCGATTAACGCCATTGGCAATTGAACTGGGAATGTGTTCGAATGCTCGACGGGAATATTTTGAACGCCACAAATCTGAAATAAATGAAATTAAAAACGCATTAAATAATACAAAAATTCGCCGGGATGATACTGGCAAAAAATCATTGTCCGATTGGATAAAAATATCCGATGAACATATTCCGGAAATTCGTGAATCTTTCATGCAAAATTATTCAGAACGCGCAATTGATTCGGCGATTACCGATGTTGTTTATTCTGGATATATCAAACGCCAAATGGATGATATAAATTCGTATCGACGGGATTTGGAATTGAAAATACCATTGCATATAAAATACGACAAAATGCCGGGTTTAACGAATGAATTGATTGAAAAATTAAATAAAACACGGCCTGAAAACATGGCGTCAGCAGCGCGAATTTCTGGTATGACGCCGGCGGCATTAATGGTTTTATTGCGAATGATCAAGGCCGGGCACGATGAATAAAAAACAGCGCGATTTTATTAATATTTATTTTGATATTTTGCCGCGTACTTTGCCCATGGAATTAAAGTCTGAATTATATTCAGTAAATGATTTTACATTTGCGGTCGCGGTGATTTTATCGGCCCAAGCAACAGACAAAAAGGTTAACGAAGTAACGCCAGAATTATTTAAAATTGTGGATAGCCCAGAAAAAATGTTGAAATTGGGTGAAGAGGGTTTAAAAAAATATATTCGTGTAATTTCGTTTTTTAACAACAAGGCGAAAAACATAATTGCATTATCGCGCCGTTTGGTTGATGAATATGATGGTACATTACCGGGCACAAAATCCGAATTGGTGGCATTGCCCGGAATTGGTAATAAAACAGCCAACGTTATAATGAATGTGTTACATGGCGCACCAACGGTTGGTGTTGATACGCACGTGTTTCGTAACGCTCATCGTTATGGTTGGGTGTCGGACGCGGCAAATACCCCGGATAAAGTTGAAGCGGAATTAATGCAAATAATTCCAAAAAAATATCATGGAATTGTAAACCATGTAATGGTTTTGCATGGACGCTATACCTGTTCAGCGTTACGACCGAAATGTGATATTTGCCCATTGATAGAATATTGTCCAGCTGTTTCAGATATCCAGAATAAAAAGAAAAAGTAAATAATTCAGTTAATAAATTTTAGGTGTAATTAACAAAGATTAATACAACCGATTATTGTTGGCATTAAAACCGGAAATAATTTTTAATTATTCTGGTTTTAACATAATTGAAATTAGCAAAGAATTATTTTCCCAAACACAATTGTGAAAATACTGAATTCAATACTTCGTCAAATGTAATTAATCCCAAAATTTGGCCCAATGCGTCGGTTGCACGACGAATATGTTCCGCACGCAAATCGGAAATATTTTGGCGTTTTGCCAATTCCAATTCGGATACGCATTCTGTTAATAATTTTTTAACACGATCATTTGATACCAATGTAGAATCTGTTGTATCCAAACGTTCATGAACCGCACGTTTTAATAATTCAATGAATCCTGGCATCCCGTCATTGCAAATGGTTGATATTGAATTTGGTTTATCGTTTCCGTATAAATCAGATTTTGTATAAACAACAATTGTATCATCATCCAAAAATTTCGGATTTGGTTCTTCGTCGGCCGACACAACATAAATTTTCAAATGTGCATTATAACGTGTTTTATGTGTTCGTTCAATTCCAATGGATTCAATTTCATCCGTTGTTTCGCGCAATCCTGCTGTATCAGAAATCGTTACCAGATATCCATCCAAATCCAATGTCGCATCCACAACATCGCGTGTGGTTCCGGGAATATCCGATATAATCGAACGATCATGTCCCAACAAACAATTGAACAACGATGATTTACCGGCATTAACAGATCCAATTAATGCAATATTAAATCCGTGTTGGATTGCAGATCCAATAGCATAAGTATTTAAATGTTTATTAATTGATTCAATTAAATCATCCAATCGATCATTAATATTATTTGAAATATTTTCCGGCAATTCATCGTCCGAAAAATCAATTGACGCAGTCATCAACGCAGACAACGCAACCATGTCCGTGCGCCATTTTAAGTATAATTTTTGTAACGCTCCATCCAAATTTGATAATGCTGCACGACGTTGATGTTCTGTTTGTGCATTAATTAAATCGATTAAGCCGTCAACCTGGGTTAAATCCATTTTATTATTCATAAATGCACGACGCGCGAAATCCCCGGGACATGCAGCGGAAAAACCGGCCATTTTGCCCATGGATGTTAAAATTTTATTAATCACAGCCAACGATCCATGGCAATGAATTTCAATTATATCTTGGCCTGTAAACGAATTTGGGGCGGAAAAATAAATCGCAACAACATTGTCCAAAATTTCATCTGTTTCATGATCATAATAATTTGCAAAATATGCATGACGCGGTTTCGGCGATTTTATATGAACCATTTTGGTGAATACATTTAATAAATTATCCCCAGATACCCGGATGATTGAAACCCCGGCGCGACCAGAAGCAGAAGACAAAGCATAAATTGTTTTATTCATATAAATAATATTAAATGTTTAAAACTCAAAGTCCACATAAATATAGCGTTGCGGCGCAACCATTTTTATTACTGGATCTTCTTACAGAGTTCAGGATGACTACAAATACAATAATGTGCCGCATAAGTGAAAAATTTATAAGACTGGATCCCGGACGTATTGTTCCGCGTCACTTCTCCGAGATGACAATTGTAAAAAACCAGGCAATTGCCTGGTTTTTTACATTTTTTCCCGAGCTTTTTTGCAAAGCAAAAAATGAGGAATGTTAGAGATCCAATAATGTTTGTTCTGGACCCGATTGTTCGATCGCAGCGCGTTCGGATTTTTCCTGATCCTGGGCCATGCCACGTACACGACGTACATAAGCGCCAGTTCCAACAGGAATCAAACGTCCAACAACCAAGTTTTCGTTCAAGCCCGTTAATTTATCGACGGATCCTGCGATTGCAGCCTCGGTCAATACTTTCGGAGTTTCCTGGAACGATGCGTTGGAAATAAAGCTGGATGAACGCAATGAAACCTTGGTAATACCCAACAGCACTGGGCGGGCCAGGGCAGGTGTACCACCATCGCGAACAGTTTTTGCATTTTCTTCGTCCAATTCAGTTTGATCAACATTTTGACCTGTCAAGAATGTTGTATCTTTTGGATCGATGATTTCAACTTTCTTCATCATTTGACGGATAACAATTTCAATGTGTTTATTGTTAATGGCAGCGCCTTGTAAACGATAAACTTCTTGGATTTGGTTAACCATAAATGTGGCCAAAGCTTTTGGTCCCAATACTCGCAAAATGTCGGCAGGCACAGGTGATCCGTCGATAATTAAATCAGCCTTTTTCACCATGTCGCCGGATTGTACCAACAAGTGTGTTCCCTTTGGAATTGAATATTCCACGGGCGCAGATCCGTCGGTTGGAGCAATTCGAACCAAGATTTTTGTGCGGTGATTGTCTTCGATTTCGATTTCTCCATCAATTTCAGCAATAATCGCTGGTTTTTTTGGATTACGCGCTTCGAATAATTCTTCGACGCGTGGCAATCCACCAGTAATGTCGCGTGTCTTTTGTGTTTCAATCGGAATACGAGCCAAAATGTCCCCAGCTTTTACTTCGTCAGAGTTCGATACATTCAAAATCGCATGGATTGGCAACAAGTATTCAGCAACACGTTTTGCACCCAATTTCAAAACTTCGCCCTTTGCATCAACCAAAGTAATTGATGGTTTCAAAGTTTTACGGGTGTGGTTTTTCCAATTAACAACCTTGCGTGAAGTTAATCCGGTCATTGCGTCTGTTTCGTCGCTGTATGAAATGTTTTCCAACAAATCATTCAAGTTTACGCGTCCGTCTTTTTCAGCAATGATTAAATTGGAATATGGATCCCATTCACATAAACGATCCCCGCGGGCAACAGTTTGTCCATCATTAACAGCCAAAGTCGCAGCGTATGGTAAGCGTTGACGCAATTTTTCATTGCCATTTTTATCAACAACAACGATATCTGCATTACGTGACATAACGATGTTTTTGCCGACAGAGTTTGTGATAACAGATCCGGATTCAATTTTAACAATACCATCCGCAGGTGTGTCCAGGAAATGACGTTCAGATCCGGCAGATGCAACACCACCGATATGGAAGGTACGCAAAGTTAACTGAGTTCCTGGTTCCCCAATTGATTGACCCGCGATAACACCAACGGCTTCGCCCACTTGGACCAATGCATTATTGGACAAATCCATACCATAACATTTTGCACATAATCCATTTTTGGATTGGCAAGTTAAAATGGAACGAATATTTACTTTTTCAACACCGGCAGCAGTTATTTTTTTAGCCATGGCCAATGAAATCAAATCCCCAGCATGTACCAATATTTGTTTTGTTTTTGGATCGATTACATCGGATGCTGCGGTACGTCCTGCAACTGCTTCGTCGATTGTTGCAACTTCGAACGATCCGTCAAATGTCGGAGTCGCCGCAATAAATTCAGTTGTTCCACAATCTTGTTCGGTAATAAATGTATTCTGAGCAACAGATACCAAACGACGTGTCAAATATCCAGCGTCAGCGGTCCTCATCGCGGTATCGGCCAACCCTTTGCGGGCACCGTGGGTGGAAGTAAAGTATTCAGACATGGTCAAACCTTCTTTGAAGTTTGAAATAATCGGAATTTCAATAATATCACCGTTTGGTTTCGCCATGGTTCCGCGCATACCGGCCAACTGTTGAATTTGTGTTTTGGATCCACGGGCACCAGAATCGGCCATCATGTGAACTGAATTCCAATTTGCGCCCGTTGTATCAGCCAACGTTTTCATGGCCAAGTTCGCAACTTTGGCAGTTGTGCGTCCCCACAAATCAACAACTTTGTTATATTTTTCGCCGCGTGAAATTAAACCGTTTTGATACTGTTCGTCGATTTCATTAACTTGCTTTTCAGCATCGGCAATAATTTTTGGTTTTTCAGATGGTACCAAAATATCATCCTGACAGAATGAAATACCTGATTTGGCTGCCTGCTCGAAACCTGTATCTTTCAATCGATCGGCAACGATAATCATATCTTTTGGGCCACAACGATCATATGTAATTGATAACAAGTCTTCGATTTTTTTCTTGGTCATGACTTGGTTTACCAATTCAAATGGCATGTTTGGTTTTTTTGGCAATATTTCGCCCAACATCATGCGTCCAGCCGTTGTTTTTACGGTTGAAACAATGGCATTGCCATTTTCATCAACTGTTTCAAAACGTGATACGATCGGTGTATGCAATGTAATGGTTTTGTTTTCGATTGCCAATTTTACTTCATCCATGTTCGCGAAAATAGGAGAGTCTTTTTTGTGTTCGCCATCAATCAACGAAATATAATATACGCCCAACACCATGTCTTGGGTTGGTGTAATCATTGGTTGGCCGTTCGCTGGCGATAAGATATTGTTTGACGCCAACATTAATGTACGCGCTTCTAATTGTGCTTCCAATGAAATTGGAACGTGAACAGCCATCTGGTCCCCGTCAAAGTCGGCATTAAATCCTTTGCACACCAATGGGTGTAATTGGATCGCTTTACCTTCGACTAAAATTGGTTCAAATGCCAAAATTGATAAACGGTGCAATGTTGGCGCACGATTTAATAATACTGGATGTTGATAAATAACTTCTTCCAATATATCCCAAACAATTGGTTCGTGGTTTTCAACCATTTTGCGTGCTGTTTTCAATGTGTTTGCGTAATCCATAGATAACAATTTCGAATACACGAATGGTTTGAATAATTCCAAAGCCATTGTTTTTGGCAATCCAACTTGGTGTAATTTTAATTTTGGACCAGACACGATAACAGAACGTCCCGAGAAATCAACGCGTTTACCCAACAAATTTTGACGGAAACGACCTTGTTTTCCACGCAATACGTCAGACAATGATTTCAATGCACGTTTGTTTTGACCAACCATTGGGCGGGCTTTGCGTGAATTGTCAAATAGTGCGTCCACAGCTTCCTGTAACATACGTTTTTCATTGCGTACGATAATTTCAGGAGCTTTTAAATCGATTAATTTTTTCAAACGATTGTTACGGATAATTACGCGGCGATACAAATCATTCAAATCAGATGCAGCAACACGGCCAGCGTCCAATTGTACCAACGGGCGTAATTCTGGTGGCAATACTGGCAATACATCCATAATCATCCATGATGGGTGTGTTTTGGATTCCAAAAAGCTTTCAACTAATTTTAATTGTTTGATGATTTTGTCTTTGCGGGCTTCGGATTTAATTTCGTTTAAATCTTTGCGCAAACGCACTTTTTCGTCGGCCAAATCCAAAGAATTAATAATGTTGCGAATTCCTTCGGCGCCCATTTCTGCGCGGAACGAATCCGGTCCGAATTCTTCCAATGCGCGGTAATAGTCATCTTCGGAAATTACGTCATATAATTTCAAAGATGTTAACCCGGGTTCGGACACGATATAGCTGTCGAAATAAACAACTTGTTCCAACTTTTTTTGTGGCATGTTGTTTAACAGGGTTGCGATTTTGCCTTCTTTTAAAAACCAAATGTGCGCAACAGGTGTCGCTAATTTAATGTGTCCCATACGTTCGCGACGAACAGATGCCAATGTAACTTCGGTGTGACATTTTTCACAAATTACACCGCGGAATTTAATACGTTTGTATTTTCCGCAATTACATTCGTAATCTTTGCGTGGTCCGAAAATTTTGGTACAGAACAATCCGTCCATTTCAGGTTTAAAAGAACGATAATTAATCGTTTCAGGCTTTTTAACTTCGCCAAAAGACCAGGACAAAATCTCGTCCGGCGAGGCGACAGTCAAACGAATCGAATCAAATGGTTCGGATGTTTCCAGTTGGCCAAAGATTTTTTGAAGCATACTCATTTTTCCTACCTCGCTTTATTCAGAGATTGATTTTTTTGGTGTCATTGATAAACCGATTGCGCGTAGTTCGCGGATCAATACGTTGAAACCTTCGGGGGTTCCCGTTTGAATATCGGTGTTGCCACTGATCACAGATTCATACATTTTATTACGTCCAGTAATGTCGTCCGATTTAACGGTTAACATTTCTTTCAATACGTGTGCGGCGCCGTGCGCTTCCAGTGCCCATACTTCCATTTCACCCAAACGTTGTCCGCCAAAGTGTGCCTTACCAGACAACGGCTGTTGCGTAATTAATGAATATGGTCCAGTTGAACGCGCGTGCAATTTGTTGTCAACCAAGTGCGACAGTTTCATCATATACATATAACCAACAGTAACTTTGCGGTCAAATGGTTCGCCGGTTAAACCGTCGTATAATGTAACCTGGCCCGATGGATCCAATTTTGCCATTTTTAATGTGTTATGGATGTCTTCTTCGGTTGCCCCGTCAAATGTTGGGGTTGCCATCGGAACACCGCGACGTACCAAGTTTGCCTGGGCACGTACGTCTGTGTCTGTCATTTTATCCAATGATTCAGAAACAGATTTCCCATAAATTTTACCCATCAATCCGCGCAAATCATCAGTTGTTGATTTTTTGTTTTTGATTGAATCCAACATGGCGTCGATTTGTTTACCCAAACCGGCGGCAGCCCATCCCAAATGGGTTTCCAAAATTTGTCCAACGTTCATACGTGATGGAACACCTAACGGATTTAAAACCAAATCCACTGGCGTGCCGTCGGCCAAGTGTGGCATGTCTTCCAGCGGAACAACGCGGGATACGATACCCTTGTTTCCGTGACGACCGGCCATTTTGTCCCCTGGTTGTAATTTTGTTTTATGTGCGATAAACACTTTGACTTCTTTTAATACACCTGCGGCCAATGAATTTCCTTCGCGGGCTTTTTCGATTTGGTGTTCAAAGCGTTCTTCCATGGATTTCATAGTTTCCAAATGTTGATCGCGCAATGCTGTAACTTTTTCCTGAATCGTGGCGTCTTTGACAACGATTTTTTTCAAGTCGCTGCGTTTGATAGCATCAATTACATCATCGGATAATTTTTTACCGACAAAGTTTTTCAATGATCCTGTGCCGCCAGTCAAAGTTTGTCCGCGTACCAATGGAACAATTTGATCAGCAAAAGATTTTTCCATGATGTCGAATTCATCAATTCTGTTTTTGTTGATGCGTTCGATTTCATGTAATTCAATCATTTGTGAACGTTCGTCTTTGGCAACACCGTGGCGTGATAAAATTGTAACACCAACAACGATACCTTCGTCGCCAGGGTTTACGCGCAATGATGTGTCTTTTACATTCAATGCTTTTTCGCCAAAGATGTTACGCAACAAGTTTTCTTCTGGGGTCAACAAAGTTTCAGATTTTGGTGAAACTTTACCAACCAAAATGTCGCCTGCTTTAACATGTGCGCCGATATAAATGATTCCGGATTCGTCCAAGTTTTTCAGGGCGTCTTCGGATACGTTTGGAATATCACGTGTGAATGCTTCTGGCCCCAATTGGGTATCTTGGGCGCGGAAAGAATATTCCTTGATGTGAATTGATGTAAATACGTCATCACGTGCAATGCGTTCGGAAATAACAATAGAGTCTTCGTAATTATATCCGCGCCATGGCATAAATGCGACCAATACGTTGCGGCCCAATGCCAATTCACCATGGTCAGTCGACGCACCGTCGGCAATGATATCGCCAGCGGATACTTTGTCGCCAATTTTTACCAATGGTTTTTGGTGGATCAAAGTTTCTTGGTTCGAACGTGCAAATTTTAACAAGTTATAAATATCAACACCTGTTACAACTCCACGTGAATTTACATTTTTAATAACGATGCGGTTTGCGTCCACAGATTCAACAACTCCGGAATGTAATGCGATTTCAACGCTGCGTGAATCGCGTGCGACTTCGCGTTCAATTCCTGTTCCAACAAATGGTGCGTCAGAACGGATTAATGGAACACCTTGGCGTTGCATGTTGGATCCCATCAAAGCGCGATTAGCGTCGTCGTTTTCAACGAACGGAATTAATCCTGTTGATAATGATACAATTTGTTTTGGTGAATAATCGATTAAATCAATTTCAGATGCATCAACCATGTCAAATTCGCCATCGATACGTGCTGTAACGTTTTCTTCTACAAATTCGCCTTTGTTATTTAATGGTGTGTTACCCTGGGCGATTTTGTGTCCAGCTTCTTCGGATGCAGTTAAATAAATAACTTCGTCTGTGACTTTGCCTTTTTTAACAACGCGATATGGTGTTTCAATAAATCCATAAGGATTTACGCGTGCATAAACTGACAAATGGTTAATCAATCCGATATTTGCGCCTTCGGGTGTTTGAATTGGGCAAATACGTCCATAATGAGTTGGGTGAACGTCGCGAACATCCAATGATGCGCGTTCACGATGTAACCCGCCGGGTCCCAATGCTGTGATTAAACGTTTGTTTTCCAATTCAGCCAATGGATTTTCTTGGTCCATAAATTGCGATAATTGCGAAGAACCAAAGAATTCTGTAATCAAAGAAATCAATGGTTTTGCATTCATTACATCTTGGGGCATTAATGTCGAAATGTTTGGAGAAGACAATTGTTCGCGTGTCAATCTTTCGATTCGCGTCAAACCAATGCGGAATTGATTTTCCAATAATTCGCCAACGGCGCGAACGCGACGATTTCCCAAATGGTCGATATCATCAACGCTGTCTTTGCCGTCTTTGATGTTGGCCAAAACTTGTAATGTGCGCAAAATATCATTTTTGGTTAAAATGCGTTCTTCTTCGGGTTTTTTTGTGCTTTTGATTTGCAAACGTGTGTTCATTTTAAAGCGGCCAACAGCGGACAAATCATAATACGCAGGATCGCATACAATGTGTGTGAACAAATTCATCGCAGATTCAACGGTTGGACGTTCGCCTGGACGGATAACGTTATACAATTCAATCAATGCGGCGTCGCGTGAATCGGTATGATCGGCAACCAAAGTGTTACGAACATGTGCGCCATAATTAATGTGGTCAATTGAAATCAATGACAATTTTTTCACATTTAATTTTGTGAAATCGCGAATTAATTCTTCGGTGATTTCAGTGCACGATGGGAACAATGCCTCGCCTGATTTTTCATCCATTATATTGTCGAACAAAAATTCGCCCAACAATGATTCTGGGGTCAACGCAAATTGTTTGTGTGATTGCAATAATTTTTCAACCTTGCGTGGGTTCAAGCGATCGGATTTTGCAGCGATGATTTTTTTAGATTTTGGATCCAACAAATCATAACCCAAACGGAAATTTGGAAAGTTTGAAAATACGGATAAATCGCCAATCCATTGTTTGCCATCCCATTCCAAATTAATTGCGGAATAGAAGTTTGATAAAATTTCAGCATTATTCATGCCTGAAATGCGTGCGTGTTTTGGATCTTTGTTAAATGCCGATTCGTCAGATTTCGCAGGCAATGCGCGCAATAATACAGTGGCAGGCACTTTGCGTTTGCGGTCAATACGAACATAAATTACATCTTTGTGGTCTAATTCGAAATCAATCCAGCTGCCGCGTTCAGGTATTATACGTGCAGTATACAGCAATTGGTCGGTATTTGCGTGTGTAGAACGAGCCGTTGAATACACAACACCAGGGGATCGGTGCATTTGTGAAATAATAACGCGTTCAAAACCATTGGAAATAAATGTTCCACGGTTTGTCATTAATGGGATATCGCCCATAAAAATTTCTTGGTCTTTGATATCGCGGAGGCTCTTGGCGCCAGTTGTCGCATCAATTTCCCACAAGATCAAACGTAATTTCAAACGTAATCTGGTGGAATATGTCATATTGCGAACCATGCATTCTTCTACCGTGTAATTTGGTTCATCCAAATGGTATTCAATAAATTCCAAATCCGCCAATCCAGCATAATCGTGAATTGGGAACATTGATTTGAATACATTTTGCAAACCACTGTCTTTGCGGTTTTCTGGTGCAATGTCTGCCTGTAAAAAATCAGCGTATGATTTTTCTTGTAATTCGATTAAATTAGGCAGAGGTGCTGACAAAAAGCTGCGTCCAAAATTTTTTCTGATTCTGTGTATCATCGCCATCGCGGGTTCCCCTTGTTATCTCTATTAAATATGTGGCGCTTTTATACGCCAAAATCTCAGACCCAAAAGTCTTGGGCCTGAGACCAATAAAATCGAACTTATTTCAGTTCAACTTTTGCGCCAGCTGCTTCTAATTGTGCTTTCAAAGCTTCGGCTTCTTCTTTCTTTACTTTTTCTTTAACAGCTTTTGGAGCGGATTCAACAAAAGCTTTGGATTCTGGCAAGCCCAAACCTGTGATCGCGCGAACTTCTTTGATCACTGCGATTTTGTTTGCGCCGGCATCAGCCAAGATAACGTCAAAGCTGTCTTTGACTTCTTCGGCAGCAGCAGGACCAGCAGCAACTGCAACAGGTGCAGCGGCGCTGACGCCCCATTTTTCTTCCAATTGTTTTGATAATTCAACAGCTTCCAAAACAGTTAATTCGGACAATTGTTCAATTAATTTTTCGATATTTGCCATAATGTGTCTCCTCTTGTTTTAAAACACGGTTAAGCGGCTGTCCCATAAGCATTTAATACGCGTGCAATGCGTGATCCTGGTTCGACCAAGATACGAGCAATAGTGCCACGGATTTCTGCCTGAGATGGGAGTTTTGATAAAGTCATAACGCCTGCTGAATCAATTAATTCGGCACCCATTGATCCGCCAACAATTTCCAAATTTGGATGTTTTTCTGCGAATTTCGCCAATGCTTTGGTTGTTGCCAAAGAATCGTTTGAAAATACAACAGCTGTTGGTTTATGGAACAAATCAGTGATTGTTTCAAAATTTGTTGATTTCAGAGCAAGTTTCATGAGTCTGTTCTTGGTAACCCGGAACATGTTTGTCGATGGTTTCAAATTACGACGCAATTCTTCCATTTCGGAAACAGTTAATCCGTTATTAACGATAACGAATAAACCAGAACTTTGTGTAACTTGATCACGCAACGCCGAAACCAGGGTTTCCTTTTCTTGACGTTTCATAGTCTTTTCTCCGCCTGGGGGATTGATAAATTAAAATTCATCGCACCCACTTTGTTAATTTCCCGGATTGGTTTTTCCCAAACCGGGGTCTTGGTTTCTGTCCCAAGAGCGGACATTTAAATTTACGCTCTCGTGTCTATGGTTGGCTGAGATTTTTAAGACGTTTCCGTCGCCCACCGTCTTGGACAGAGTTGGATTGATTACAGACTTTTATAGTCTATTTTCAATCCAGGTCCTTGTGTTGACGATACAGCCATGCCCAAAATGTATTGACCTTTGGATGTTGCTGGTTTCGCCTTTTTTAATGTGTCCAACAATGCCAAAATATTTTCGGCCAATTGTTCGGATTTGAATGACATTTTGCCAATACCGGCATGAATGATACCTTTTTTCTCTGCACGGTATTCAATCTGCCCAGCTTTGGCCATTTTGATTGCATCAGCTACATTGTTTGTAACAGTTCCCAATTTTGGATTTGGCATTAAACCTTTTGGTCCCAAAATACGGGCAACTTTGGATAATGCAGGCATCATATCAGGTGTTGCGATAACGCGATCGAAATCCAAGAAGCCGCCGGCAACTTTGTCGATTAAATCGGTATCTCCAACAACATCTGCGCCGGCCTTTTTGGCTTCGTCCGCTTTGTCTTTGGTGAATACTGCGATTTTAACAGTTTTTCCAGTTCCGTGTGGCAATGACAACATTCCACGAATGTTTTGATCTGCCTTGGTTACATCGATGCCCAAATTGAATGAAACTTCGACAGATTCATCAAATTTTTTGGATGCGTTTTGTTTTAAAATTTCCAATGCTTCGTTCAAAGCGTATACTTTGGTTTTATCCATTGATGCATTACGAACTTTTTGTTTTTTAGAAATAAATGTCATGATATTACCCCTCGACCTTGACGCCCATCGAACGGCATTGTCCAGCAACGATGTTCATCGCGGCTTCGACGTCCGAGCAATTTAAATCAGGCATTTTTGTTTCAGCAATTTTACGAATCTGGGCGGATGTTAATGTGCCGATTGATTCGCGACCCGGTTTTGCACCGCCTTTTTTTGCATTCAATGCTTTTTTAATGAAATAGCTGACAGGAGGCAAACGCATGATAAAATCAAACGTTCTGTCTGTGTATGCAGTGATAACAACCGGAGTTGGTGTGCCCGGTTCCATATCTTTTGTTGCATCATTAAATTGTTTACAAAATTCTTGGATGTTTAATCCTTGTTGACCCAACGCTGGTCCAACCGGAGGGGCCGGATTCGCTTTGGCCGCAGGAATGGTCAATTTGACGTATCCTTTGATTTCTTTTGCCATTTTTCACTCCTATGATTATAAGTGAGTTAGAAGACTGTGGTGCAATGTGGCGCATCTTCCACAGATTTTTTATCCGTTATTAAACTTTTTCAACCTGTGAAAATTCTAAATCAACGGATGTTTCGCGTCCAAATACAATAATTGTAACTTTTAAACGCATTTTTGTGTTGTCGGCTTCCACCACAACACCGTTGAAATTGGCAAAAGGTCCGTCGATTACACGAACTTCTTGGCCGACTTCAAATGTAGTATCCGAAGCAACGCCGCCTTCTTCGATTTGGTGTAACAAGCGTTTTGCTTCTTCTTCGGAAATTGCTGTTGGTTTGTTTTTCGATCCCAAAAATCCCATTACGCGTGGGATTGAACGAACCAATGAAAATGTTTCATCGCTCATAATCATTTGAATGACGATGTAACCTGGGAAAAACTTTTTGTCCGATTTAACGCGTTTGCCTGCTTTGACTTCGATCACTTCGCGGGTTGGGATCAATATGTCGCCGAACATAGCGTTCATTTTGGACGATTCAATTTTTTCACGCAAAGCGTCCATAACCTTCTTTTCACAGGACGAATGTACATGTAAAACATACCATTGAAACGAATTAGTTGTCATACCAGGTTCCCTTTTGTTTTAAATTGCGTTAAAAAATCCAGCCGACGATCAGGCTGAGTAACTGATCAATCGAAAATAAAAACAGCGAAACCAGACCGGCCGCAACCAAAATCATAATTGTGGAACGAATCACTGTATCGCGTGTAGGCCATATAACTTTTTTGCCTTCGGCGCGAACACCTTTGAAAAATTGAATGATTGATTTCATGTTTAATCCCGCGGTTTTGCTGCGTTTTCATTGGGGCCAGATTCTGGCAGGGGCGAGAGGAATCGAACCCCCGACACGCGGTTTTGGAGACCGCTGCTCTACCAGCTGAGCTACACCCCTATATGGTCCAGCGCATGCGCAAAATAGCACATGATTCTGAAAATGCAAGCAATTTTTTCGACTAGCCGCCTTATACTAGTGTATTTCATTAATCAAATCAAGCAATTATTTCGCGTTTTTGCAATTTTTTTGAATATTGGGTTGACTTGGTCCCGAATTTAATCCCATAATCCCAAGGATATAGGGAGTAGGGGATTGGGAAAAGCGCAAAGAGGCACAAAAATGGGCAAGCCCAATCCAATTTTATTATTTAATACGGGTCCGTCCGGTTCGGGCAAGGAATTCGTTCGCAATAATATTTTGATGCAAACCGGGTTATTTAATTTTTTATTATCCATGACCACACGGGGTTTGCGCGCTGGCGAAATTGACGGGGTTCATTATATAAAATGCCGCGAATCCGATTTCAATGCACGTCGCGGTAAAATGTGTACTTGGTTGGATATGGAAAAACCATTGCCGAATGGGGATAAATGGTTATATGGCGTATCCGAATCGGAATTCATGAAAAATATCGGCAAAAACATGATTTACGATGTGAACGAGGCCAAATACCTAAAACAAATGTGGAATTGGGTCAAGTCCCGTGGATTAAATTATGATATGTATGTTTTGTATTTTGTTCCGTCTGTCGATCCGTCCAAAACAATTTCTGAACGTTCCGCTGTATCCGAATCCGACATGTCTGTCAGGCTTAAAAAGGTTATTCCATCCGATTATGCCGATTTGGGAATTAATATTGATTTTGTAATCCGCAGCTCGGCGGACGAAAAAATTGTAGAAATGGATTCAAATTTTGTAATATGGTTAAATCGTTTGGCGTTTTTAAATGGTAAAAATCCAATGAAATTTGATGATAAAACAAAATTTAAAATAACTGAAAATTATACAAAAAAATATTTGGGAAAATAAAATATGAAAAATAATTCAGGTGCCATAATTTTTGATGTTGACGGAGTGTTGTTGGATATGTGGACGGCTATGAAAGATATGTATGAAAAGCACTACGGAATGAAGTTGGTTGGGGATTCTTGGATTGACATAGTCAAAGATTACGAGCGTAATCCATTCAAATATATGGAATTCGGAAAAATATTTGAATTATCTGATGTTTTTGAAAATTTAAAACCATTGCCAGGATCCAGATTGGTTGTAAATAAATTAAAACGTGATTTTGATTTACATATTTTAACTGCGGCATCTGACTCTGTGCGGGACAAGCGTATTAAAAATATTGAACAGGTATTCGGTAAAAATATATTTTCTGATATTAACTGTGTCGGAGGTTCATGTAAATCAACATTATTAAAACAATATTCTGAACACTATGAATATACGGCATTTGTTGATGATCATCCAAAAAATATTATCGCATCAACTGGTGTTGTAACCCAACCAATTTGGTTTGAAAATAATGTATATTTACATGCTGGCGACAAAATGGATTACAAGCATGTTAAACCTGCCAAAAACATTTTAGATATAATTAAAATTGTAAAAGAAACACAAAGGAGACAAATATGAAATTAATCGGAGTATGTATGGGTGAAAACGAAAATATGAAATTTCGCCAATGCCCAAATTTTAAAAGTGGTGGTGATTTTGAATGCAAATATGTCATGAAAATGTGGGCGATGGGCGAACAGGAATACGCAAGGCTTAAAACAATTGAAAAACAAATTCATGCCGAAATGCCAAAACCAAAGAGAAATATTGGAAAAATTATCTGGTCCAAAGTTTATCAGTTTCTAGACATAGGAAAATAAAACCGGCATATCGCCGGTTTTAATGTAGTATTTTTTAGCGGGTTTTAACGTATATGTATCTGACACATCAGAATACTGGTGGGTGGTATTCTGATGGCGAAGAACCCATACAAAAATAGTTAAAACAAAATTAGGGGACTGATTATAAATACTGTAAAAAAATCAACGATTTTCACCCCGTGGATTTTTATTAATCTACAGACATCCCCATATATCCTGTGCATTTTTTATTAGATTCATCATACTTCCTGCCAATTTCTGGTTTGCAGTCTGCCTCAGATACCCCTGTACAAAAGTATTCCCGAGGAGTCATTGATTTCCAATCTGGCTGTCCCCCAAACACAAGACATACACCCTGGTGAATTCCATAAAAACCTACCGCTTCATTGCTTTCGGAAACGTCATCAAATTGAAATACAATGTAATTTCCGTTAAGTTTGCAGCCATAATAATCATCGCCAATTAAAGTACCATCGGAGGACAAAGTGTTTCCTATCCATTTAGATTCTATATCACAATAACGTGTCCCAAAAAACTTTTCTGAATATAGCCGTATTAGATCTAGTGCATTGGATTTATTTGCGACCTGAACATCTTTGAATATTCTGTTGCAATACGCTTCATATTTACTGTTATTGCATGGATTCACCGGGATACAAGCGCCTTTGGATTCAATCCAAACAACTTTATCCGGATTGGCCAGACACTTGTCTTTGTCCGCCTGGTTATATGCATTCGCGCCAGAAATCGCGGTCATCGCAATCAGCGCCCCCATTATCATTTTTGTTTTCATGTTTTTCTCCTTTTGGTTTTTGTTTATTGTTTCTTTAAATTCCCAATTCTGCGAATAAATCCGCATTATCTTGCGTTACCTGTTCCGGACTACGTATGTCTGCGGCTGCGTCAGTACGACCACCACCCGCACCGCCACCCGCGTTTCCCTTGGCCAGTTCGCTGGCCAGTGAGATATTCACACCAATTCCAACACCCGTCGCGTATAACGTCGCGATACCAGCCGTTTTGAACCCTCTGACGTTCTTTTCGCATTTTTGCAATTCGGCCGCTTTTTGATTACGTTCGGCTTGCAGCGTTTCCAATCTATTTTTTAACATCTGAACCTGGATATCATCGACCGCATGGACGGCGCCCACAAAAAATATTCCCAATAAAAACAGTGGGGTTATTCTCATTCTTTTGATCCCATATCTTTCGGATTTTCTTGGGCGGCTTCTTCTTTTTTTGCCTTGGATATTTGGGCAGATTGAATAATGGCGCCAGTCGCAGTCCCAACAACGCCGACACTGCCGATTATGGTCGCTGTACGCCAGCCGGCACGCGCACGATCACAGCGACGAAGCTCGGAATCCATTTGTAAAATTTCATTTTCCAGTTCGCGTATCGTCGCATTCAGCGCTAAAACTTCTTGGATTGAATTATCTGGTTCAATGACTGCCTGTTTGATTTCAACTTCTGGCTCTATAATTTCCACCAGAACAGATTCCGCAACAGGTATAACGACTGGCGGTGCAATTTTCACAGTTTCTGGATTCTGAATAATTTTTTGGGATTTGTATGGACGTTGAATAACGTTATATCCCGCCCGACCAACTGGCGCAGCGGATACACATGGATGAATTAACGCGCACGCGCACAAAGCGCCCAGCACCACTCTACGTGTGTGTGTGTGTGTGTGTGTGTGTGTGTGTGTGTGTGTGTGTGTGTGTGTGTGTGTGTGTGTGTGTGTGTGTGTGTGTGTGTGTGTGTGTGTGTGTGTGTGTGTGTGTGAT
>JAVBPX010000001.1:0-201156 GCA_031549365.1 Alphaproteobacteria bacterium | reverse complement strand
CGCTCCTCCCTGCCCTCTGTGTGTGTGTGTGTGTGTGTGTGTGTGTGTGTGTGTGTGTGTGTGTGTGTGTGTGTGTGTGTGTGTGTGTGTGTGTGTGTGTGTGTGTGTGTGTGTGTGTGTGTGTGTGTGTGTGTGTGTGTGCTTTCACAGCTTTTATCCTCTTGTCCATGCCGACATTATACCATAAATTTATAATATTTGTACTTTTTTTTACGACCATTGACTATGCGAAAATGGGCATTGTATAGAAATGGATATAGATTGGGGGTAAATGGCGGCAAATCCAGCCATACCAGAGTCACAGCATCAAAAAAGCCCGCAGGTAGCGGGCTTTATAGTATATGTATCTGATGTGTCAGAATACTACTGGTGGGTCGGGATTTGATTGCAAGATTCGCCATACCTGAATACGGACCGCAAAACTCATTATCAGGGTATTTGGGAATTTTGATGTTTTCGGGCTATTATGACCAAAATTACGCAACCAGTGATTGATTCTGGCCTACGATTTTTGTGGACATAAAAGCTGAACCCACGAAAAATTCCCTATTACAAATAACAGGGAATTTATTTTTCATATCAGGGAAAGCGCACCAAATAACAATGAAATTTATCGCAACATCACGAAAAACGTACTATAACCCTTTTCTGACCATTTCGGCAATTTGTCGCGCTTCTATTTCTATTGGATTATTTGCATATAATCCCTTTGCGTTATCGGACACATAAAATCTGCGCGACATGTCTGCAATATCCTTGTCAAGTGCACTTTTCCCATATCCTTGCAATCCATGAACATTTTCATGAATTAAAGTTTCCATAAAATCACCAAAGCTTCCCGATGAAAATCCTTGCTCATTCAAATTAATAACAGTTTGACGGCCAGCACCACGTGAACCATGCATAGCATGGCTTCCGCCCTGATTAAATTCGCCCTTGAACATAGATATATCAAAATCGTTTGTTATGCCGAATTCTTTTCGCACTGATGCCGAAATTTTTTGCATTACATATGGCTCGTACCCCTTATCTAATTTGCCGCGTTTCCATAAATCAACGAATTCACTCAGTTGTTTATCTGATTTTAATGCATTTTGATAACCTGTTAATATTTTGTCGTTGACAGCTCTTATCTGTGGACCATTAAAAAATTCACCGTTATGTTTGACCAACTGCGTCATCACTTGTTCGTCAACATTGCCGGCTTTAAAATCTACTTTTTTAAATATATCTGCGAATAATTTATTATTGCTTGGATTTTCTATGGCCTGTAAAACCATTGCTCCATCTGCCGTTTCAAATGCCTGTACACCCGAACTTTCCAATGATTTATTAAGCATAACCCATTCCACATCCGTTAAACGTTCTTTGGGAAGACGTGGAGCATCTGCCCCATTACCTAACGCAGGGCTTGCCTTGGCACGTTCTATATATGAATCAATGTTTGCACTGGCGCGTGCACGAATATCGTTAATATCTGGCACCACTGGTTTTGGCGTTGGTGCAACTGGCCGAATTGGTTCTGGCGCGGCCGGTGTCGGCGTTGCAGATGACGCATTGCTGGCAAATCGCATATTACCAGTTCCGTCGTCAATAAGTTTCAATCCGTCTTTTGATAAATCATCGCTTAGGCGTGCCCATTCCGCATCAGAAAGACGTGATTTCGGAAAACCGTAACCCGAACGTCCCGTCGCTTTGAAGTCGTCCAGATATTTTTGATAGTTTGCACTGGCACGATTACGCAGGGACACAATATCTGCGCCTGTTGGTGTCACAGGCGATGGAGCTGGCGTGACTGGTGTAGGATCTGGTGTAATGGGACGCACTGGTTCTGGGGTTGGTGTTGGGGTCGGTGTGCGTGGCGCGGCACCATTGCCTGGTAATTCGTCAATGCGTTTCAACACGTCATCATGTGACATAAATTTATTACCATTGCGTACATCTTGGTAATTAAATCCGCCACGACCATCTGGCACTTCACGTATTCCAACACGTTCGGCTTCATCTGGTGTGAATAATCTGCGACCAGCCTGCGAAATATCTTCTGCACTATCGCCGGCCTGCGCCGCGGTCGCGGCACCACGTCCAAGCGGACTTGGGATAATTGTTTTATTCATTGTGTTCCCAAACGTCCCCAATTTGCCTGCACGACCGGCAAATTCAATACCAATGGTTCCGGCGGCAATCACAATTTGTGAATATGTAATAATTGCTTCGGCGTGTTGCCCGAATTTATCACCAAATGTTAAATCTGATTCTTCGGTTGCGGCAATAAATCTTTGTTCATCACCGATTAATACAGCCAATTCAGACATTCGGGCTTCATATCGTTTTTTGTCGTCACTGTTCGCCTTCCACAAAACCGCGTTCATTCTGGCAAAATTATCTTTGACCGCATTATATGCGCAATCTGCGGTTTTACATCTATTTGCCGACGATTCAAAGTCTGCCATTCTGCGCACAACCTGGGATTCATCCAGTTCGTGATTAACGTACTGTGCGCCTTCCAGTGTCAAATCGGCAATCGCACCAATAACAACAACCAACGACGCACCACCGGTAAATACAGCAAGCACGGTTCCGCCAACAATCAATCCAACATTTTGTAAAACATCTTTGGTCGCTTTATCTTGGGCATCTGCCATATTACATGTGCGATTTAATGTGTTCCAATTTGCACCCTTTAACCCGCGCGATAACAATACTGTGTTCAATTGCATGCATTCAGATTGTGTAAACCCATGACAAGATTTACCCTGATACTGACCACCTACCGCATAGCAATTCATTGCCGATTCAGAACGTGCACGTTCGTATGCGCCTTGTTCCGAAGAGTCATCCAGTTCAATTATTATATGGTCATCATCAACCCAGCACATTAAAAAGTCATCGCCGGCCAAACGGAAATTTTGCGCATCAAATTCATTCATTGCTGTAATGGTTGTGGATGCACATTGAATCTTTTTTGCATTTGGGAACATACGTTTTAAATTTGATTCAATCACATCTTTGACATTATTAAAGTTTGGTTGCAAAGACGCTAACTTTTCTAATTCCGCACGTTGCGCATCGGTCAGTATTTTATTTGCGGCCTCCATCTGTTTTTTTGCTGTTGATTTATCCCGGGAAATAATACTTGCGATTGTGCATACATTATCTTTGAATTCACTTTTATATGGTGTTGCCGCAGATTGCAACGAAGTGTTCATACGCGCGCATTCGGTTGCCGAAACACCCGGACAATACACCATATCGCCATAATAGTTATCGTAAAAGTTTTTCCACGCACTTACTTTGTTCCCGGTCATTGTGCTACATATTGCCTGGACATCACTGTTGAATCTGGTGTCGTCATACCCTTCGGACAAATCACCGAATCTGAATTCATAATCATGTCCACCGGCCTGACATTGTACAAAATCATCGCCACCACCAACACGCCCCAGCCAGCCACGGTTTGTATCCGGCGTATTATTACATTTCATTCCACGAATATTATGTTTATCGGCGTACAGATATGCAATCGCAATACCCATTGGGGCCGTGGTATGCAAATATTCAAATTGTTGGACGCAATATTGTGATTTACTGTCGTCGACGCACACTTTTTTGCCATCGGCCTTTGGCGCAGATGACGTTGTATCAAAAACACAAATATTATTATCATAAACCCCTTTACGCCCGACCTGACCAACCGCTGATGACATTGACGTACATGATGACGATGTTGTTTTACAACCGTTTAAAACTGTATCGTTCCAAATAAACTTTCCAGATTTTGCGCTTATGCTAAGCATATATGAACCACCATATAAATTGCATAATGCAGTTTCAAAACCGATATTCATCGCATTATCATTAGTTTCAGTAACAGAATCAAACTTGAATTCATAAAATTGTTTTCCATCTGTTGTCACACATTTTATATAATCATCGTTCCCGGACTTGCGATGTGTTTCACTGCACTTCAATTGTGTAATCTTTTTAGCCTTTGCGTATTCCCTGATTATAATATCTGCCCGGGTTCGGTTGGTTTTTATCCAATTAAAATCATTTTCGATACAGATTCCTTTGCCTTTATCTTTGCCGCAAACTTCGTAATAGGGCAGTTTTGCCAAACGCGCTTCTTCGGCTTTTTTCATTGATTGTTTCGCGGCATCTATTTCACCAGAATTCGCATTACAGATACATTTGCCCGTACTGTGCGACATGACTGTTGATACATGGTTACATCCGGTTTTTTTCGCATTTTCGGTACAAAAATCTTTGCACTTTTTCATATTATCATTTTGTGATGTTTTTGCGTGTTCACTGCGCAGGCATGATCTGTCCGCGTTTGCAATAACTTCCAAGCACGCACCATTGCGAGTTTTCAATCCGTTATTAAACGCAAATCCCGGATAACATGCGGTTGCAAGGCAAGTGCAGTTATAGTTCTTTCTGAATATGACTTCACCGGCGGCAATGTTCGTACTGGAACAAAAATTACCAACCATTGTTTGATCTGTTATAGTGGGCAGCCCGTTCGGATTCTTACCCGTTTCATCCAAACCCGGGCAAAATCCGCCGGGTAAGTTATCTGATTCCAGTTCGCTGTCGGTTAATAATTTATTTATAAATGTTTTGCATTGTGCAAAACCATCTGCGCGATACGTATTCCACCCGGCAACACGACATACGGCGAACAAGTCTTCGATTGATACCGTGCCATCGTCATTTGATACCAGTTCATCGTAAATGTTCGCGGTTTTTTCTTGGTTCTTCTCCAACACCAGTTCAACAATTGCGCCCTTGACAATTTCGGAACTGAACGCCAAATTCTTTTCGGTCGGTAATGCCGCAACCGCTGGCACCGTAAATAACATCAAAAATATAATCAGAAGGCGTTTCATTATTTCAAAGCCTCCTCGCACTTGTCCGCAACATTGGATGCTTTTTTTATTGCGCTGATTTGTGTTGCATTAAATATTGTTGCGGTTAACAATCCGGCGGTCGCACCGATTGCCAAAACGTTGGATGCTGTGTTCAGGTTCTTTTCTTTATCACCACCCGTTTCGCGTGTTTTATCTGTATTCGCAATCGCGCTGGTCACGGTTCCCGCCGCACCAAATGTCGCACCCGCAATCGATGACCACATGGCACCCGTTGCCCGGTTATCAATTTTTGATACGTCCGTGTATTCCCATTTACCACATTCGGTTATGATTTTTTCAGCAGTCGCCAGTTTTGTTGTATCCGCGCCATCCATTCTTGCCTGCATACGAACTGCGGGCAATGCAGCCACTGCAGCCTTACAATCATTAATCGCACCCTTTAAATCTGACGACGCCTTGTTATTTCCGGCAATAATCGCGCCCGCAACATTGGTTGCAGTATTTCCGGCCAATAATCCGGTACGCCAGTTACCAAGATTCTTGGATTGCTTGGTCAAACGATCAATTTGTGATTCCAATGGTTCTTCGGCTTTACCCATCGTATTTTGAAATTGCGTATCCGCCAGTTGTAATGCAGTTGTCTTATCAATACTGGACGATTTTAATCTGTTTTGGGATTCAATCTTTTCCAGACGTTCCATTTTAAGTTTCGCAATTTGTGCATCTTTGGATTGTTTAACAAACCCGGTTGCAATCGCACCACCACCGGCCAAGGTCCCAACACCCGTCACGGCCGTATTTATCCCGGCCATTGTTTTCATTTTATCAAATTCGTGTGCAATCCCGGTGCAATGCGTACGAACGCGCAATACAGCGGCGTCCAAATCATCGGCATAAGAATTTTGTGGAAATACAGTTAAAAAACAAAAGCCGGCTAAAACAGCCCACAACAACTTACGTGTGTGTGTGTGTGTGTGTGTGTGTGTGTGTGTGTTCACAGCTTTTATCCTCTTGCCCATGCCGACATTATACCATAAATTTATAATATTTGTACTTTTTTTTACGACCATTGACTATGCGAAAATGGGCATTGTATAGAATGGCGGATAGATTGGGGGCAAATGGCGATAAATCCAGCCATACCGAAGTCAATGCATTGAAAAAGCCAGCGGTCTGCGGGCTTTAGAAGTAAAGGGCGGATAATATCCGCCCCTACAAGAATACTGGTGGGTCAGTATTCTGATGGCGAAATTCCTATACTTAACTTTACTAATTACAAACTTTTTTCTGCAAATTTCACAAACATTCGTTCTTTTTCAATCTGTAAATCGTATGGATTATCTACAGAAAGACGCCCATCATTTGTAAGCTTAGCCCGAGTCCACATATCTGAATTCTGTAAAACAAAATCAACCAGGCATTGAGTCTTACGACCTTTTATTATGTTTTTAATCAAATCGTATTCAAAAATATTTTTTAATGAGTTATCTATCTGACCACATTCTTTTACATAGCTATTTGACATATATTCTTGAAAATTTGGCAGTCCTTTTATCCTATCTTTTACAAGATCCGGATAGGTATATTTATATATATTAAACAACTCTCTTTTGGTTTCAGATCGCTGTTGCAGGCTTTTTTTATCATCAGTAAATTCAAAATTATACAATATGCTACGATTTGCGTACAAATTTATACAACATGGTCCTTTTTCTAATGCTATCCAATTATTAAAAACTTTAAATATACCTAAATCAATTTTATTTTTTTCTATGGTTCCCAAACAAGTCAAATATAAAAATTTATTCATTAATAGCCAATTTAAGGACTTTAAAAACTGGTCTATACCAAAATTTTTAATACCATTATTTTCAAATTCATTCCATTTAATAAGAAAATATTCGAACAATAAAAGTTTATTACGTGTATTATCTTCTTTGAAATCCATTTTTTATACCCCTGTCGTTATTAGCGATAATAGCATTAAATTCTGAAAAGTCTATTTTTTTTACCGATTGACTATGGCAAAACGGGCATTGTATAGAAAGGGATATAGATTGGGGGTAAACGGCGATAAATATCGCCATACCACAGTCAATGCATTGAAAAAGCCCGCGGTCTGCGGGCGTTAAGGTATATGTATCTGACACATCAGAATACTGGTGGGGGATATTACACAATTATCGAACTAATTTCCCGGGTGATTTTTTGAATTTGGTGAGACAAATTAGAAAATTTAAAGAGTACAGAATAGGTTGACATTTTGTATATTTGTGTTATATATTAACCATGTATTACATAAAAGAATTTTTAGATTTTGCGCCGGACATTGTACCGTGCGACTTTTATTGTTATCATGGCGAAAGCACATATAATTCGCCATCTGGCCGCAAGTGTTCTCGCTCCGAGAATATAAATTACGAAAAAGATTGCAAGCCTTTCCAAATAATTAGCAATTTACTTGTTAAAAACGATACCTCTAATGGTTCGCCACGCGAATATGAACACGTCAGATTGGACAGAAAATTTCCGATGTTCCGATTCCGTGCAGATAATATCGAAAAGATATTTCGTGCATTGGAACCAGATATATCTGACACCATTATTTCTGAAATGGATGCAAATATCGAAAAACAGATGAATAAACGTTGCGAAACGGAACGCATAACAGAGAAAGCCCAGAAAGATTTAAAACGCAATGAACGCATTGATGAATTGTTTGATAAGGTTCATTTTCACATAAATCAAAAATATTGCAAATCTTGCCCATATAGATACAAAGAGCCAATCAGCAGTCATATAACCTGTTCTACTGGATACGATGAAAAATCCATTTTAAAACTGTTTGACGCAATAAATGATAAAAGCTCTGTAGTCTCGGATAAGCGGGGGTTCGGCGATGCTATTATTGAAACATACGCTATCGATAATGTCTTCAAGTTCAAAACTGTTTCAGAATGGGGTCGTGAAGAAAATGAATTTTTTATAAAGAAAAATGATGGCTTTGAATTAGTTTTTAAAGAAGCTTATTATTGCCAGCAAGATGAATCTGCAATCAAAGATTCGGACAAACCTTGGTATGATGTAAAGAATAAAATTCTTTCATATATTTTGCTTAATAAATTAAAATCCATAAAACCTAATACTAAATAAAAACTTGCATGCCTTTATGCATAGATGTTCAACAGAACAAATCACACTTTAACTAGTTTCAAAATAAATGCAGAGCATAGAAACCAAGGTTTATCGTCCAAAAAGTTCGATAATGGGTAAAAAACAACTCTTTTCAAAAAACGCATTATCGAACCAGCCCAAGAGTATGCAAATCCAAGCAAAAACCGCCCAAAACGGGCGGTCAGTGTTTCATGGTGGGTGATGAGAGACTCGAACTCCCGACCCTCTCGGTGTAAACGAGATGCTCTACCAACTGAGCTAATCACCCGTATATGTCGTAAACCGCATTTTACGGATAAATTTTCAAATTGCAATAAAAAAGTGCATGGCTTGATTAAAATTTCGATTTCGGGTATAATGCATCCGAAAAATTGGGGGATTATATGACGAAAAACAGGTTGGAAAACATATTTTTAATGCGGCATGCAAATTCTATGGCTAATGCGGATCGGACGGTTTATTTGGATTTGCCGGATCATGCGATACCATTGGCCCCACATGGTCATGCCCAGGCGGTCGAAGGGGGCGAAGTATTCGCGCGTTTTTTAAAATCCAATCCAGAAATTTTGACCGGGCAAATGCGTTTATGGTTCAGTCCATATTTACGTACGCGTCAAACAATGCACGGTTTAATCGAAGGAATGGGGGATTTAGCCGATTGTTTTGAACGTAAGCGTGAAAACATTTTATTGGCGGAACAAAATTTTGGTGTGTTCAGCGGATTGACTGATGTTGAAAAAATGGAACAGTATCCAAATGAATACAAACAATTTCAATTATGTGTTCAGCACAAGGGAAAGTTTTATGCCCGTCCCGCAGGAGGAGAGAGCCGTTTTGATACCTGTGCCCGCGTGCAACAAACATTTGGGTCATTTACACGTGATGCAGAACGCGACAACAATCCAATCAAAAATATTTTTATTATTGCGCATGGGACGGTCTTGCGTGCTTTTGTTATGATGTGGTTGCATCATCCTGTTGATTGGTTCGAAGACGAGCCAAATCCAGATAATGCATCAATCCGTCATATTGGTCGCGATGCGACGGGACAATTTGTGGATCATGGATTGATATTTAATGGATACCCGGACCAAGACAAATTGCGTAAACTGGCAAATGGTGAAAAATAGAGTGCGGAATAAAAGCCTGTGGCCTTTTTGAATATTTATGATATAATTTTAGCATGAAAAAATTTGCATTTGCAATTTTATCAATTTTTTTAACCACGCAATTATTTGCCGCGGAAGTATCGGGACCCGATGTAAAAAAATCAACATTACAATCATCCGAAAAATCGGAAGCAAAGCCGGTCGAAAAAAGTTTGTCTTTTTTCGATCCAACCGATGGTTATTTGGATTTGTCTGAATTTGTTTTAAATGCGCATGGATTTATTCCTGTGCCAATTATTATAACCGAACCCGCAGTGGGCAGTTTCGGTTTGGGTTTTGTTCCAGTATTTATTCAAAGAAATCCCCCAGTGGTTCGTGATGGAAAAACATATCCAACGCAACCAACAATGACTGCAATTATGGCGGCATATACGGCCAATGACACCTGGGCAATTGGTGGTGGGCGTATTGGCGAAATCAATGATTGGGGAATTAAATACAAGGTGGGGGCGGGTTATGCCGATGCCAATTTGGATTTTTATAAATATTTTCCAAATATTGATAAAACCGCGAAATTCGGTATGAATATGCGTGTTATCCCGGCGTATTTATACATCGGAAAACGATTATCCGATCCAAGATTTACAATCGCGCTGGATTATATGTTTTCTGATGTTGATGTAAAGCCCAGGATTGACAATCCAAACATTCCAGACGATTGGATTCGTGATTTTGACTCAGTTCAGTCAAAAATTGGAATCATTGCTGAATACGATACACGTGATAATACCTTTACCCCGAATGATGGAATCAAGGCGTATGTTAATGCCAAATTCAGTTCTGATTTAATTGGCAGCGATCAAAATTTCCAACAAATGGAAGAGGCGTTATATTGGTATATCCCATTAACGGATCGTTGGATCAATGGATTGCGAATTGATTTTCAACAGTTGTATGGAAATGCTCCGTTTTATATGAAGCCGTATATTGATATGCGCGGTATTGCAGCATTGCGTTATCAGGGTAATTATACAGGATTGATTGAATTGGAAGAGCGTTTTGATTTCGGTGAAACCAAACGGTGGAGCTTGGTTGCATTCGGAGGCGTGGGCAAAGGTTTCGATGAATTTGATGAATTTTCAAAAACACCTTGGGCATACAGTTATGGTGTTGGCGGGCGTTACTTGTTGTCGCGTTTATTAAATTTGCGCGCAGGTGTTGACGTTGCGGTTGGTTCCGACGGAGAATTCGGTTGGTATATCGTATTTGGGTCCAGTTGGTATCGCCAATAATTATTTTGATTTTAATTTAAATTCTGGACGAAATCCGTATTTATATATTATTCCCAATACCGCGATGTACAGGATGGTTTCAAAGCATTCTTCGGTTACAAAGGCATGATATTTGTTTTCTGAAATTTCAGAAATAACCACCGAAATCACCATAAAAGAAAAATCCCAAATTGCGATGCGCGCGTTTTTTGCATAATCATAAACAGGATTCCACAGTTTTTTTTGGAAAAAATATATTACAGAATATGCAATTATTATAACATAAATAGCATTTGGGATTAATGAATTAACCCCAATTTCAGACCACTTTTTGTATGTGTCCAGTTTTCCAGAAATTGGGAAAAATACTCGGCCCATGCTGATTTCTCGTAACAACAATATAAATGCGACCAAAGATACAAAGCGGAATAAATATTTATGATGCTTGATAGTTAGTGGAAAAATAACACAAGTAATCAAAATTATTATCTGTATAATTTCAACGGCGGAATTTTCATAAGCATAACGTTCCGGCATATAAATTCCGCATAACAAAGCGATTGGGAACATTACGGCACAAATAATGCTGGTTGGATAAAATTTAAAATCCAAGCGTTTTAATTGTTGTTTTATAAAACTCATTTGCCGCCCCTGGGTTTTGGGATTATAATCCGACAGTCTATAATCAAAAAATAATTTTGCAAGTAGGATTTTATTTTTTTAACCAAAAATTATAAATTCCAATCGCATATGAATATGTATATATAAAATTTGCAAAAAATATGCCCCATGACGCGGTTTCCCATGTGGATATGTACCAAAATGGTTGCCCGATCATTCCGATGATTGCGCCATATTTTGAATATTTATCGTGGCGATTTAACAAATAAATTGAACCAGCGCCACATGCGAAAATCATTATTTGAATAAATGCATTCATGATTTAATTCCCGGATTTTTTGATGGTTTGATGACGTAATTGCCCACACGCAGAATCAATATCCGATCCGCGTTCACGACGAACAGTTACGTTTATATTATTTTGTTCCAAAATATTTACAAATTCATGAATTGTGTTTCTTGCAACAGATTTAAAGTCGCGTTCATCAACTGGGTTCCATGGGATAATATTTACCATGGCCAATTTCCCGTGTAATAATTTTGATAATTTAATTGCATCGTCCGCGCTGTCGTTGACGCCGCCCAATAAAATATATTCGTATGTTACCAATCGGTTGGTTTTGTTGACCCATTTGTCGGCCGTCGCCAAAATTTCGTTCAAATGATATTTTTGATTAATTGGCATTATTTTTGAACGCAATTCATCGGTCGGAGCATGCAGAGAAATTGCCAAATTAATCGGATTTCCCCATGCAATCAATTCATTCATGCCCGACACGATGCCACATGTCGACACAGTCATATGCCGGTATCCGATATTTAATCCGTCCGGATCATGCGCCATTTCCAAAAATGAAATCACATTTTTTGTATTCATTAATGGTTCGCCCGAACCCATAACAACCATGTGTGATAAACGCGTATCATTACGTGACGCAACAAACGAAGCAATATATGTTTGTGCCAACATTTCAATATCGGTCAAATCGCGTGTAACGCCCAATAATGTTGATGCGCAAAATTTGCATCCCATGGCACAGCCCGCCTGTGATGATACGCAAACAGAAGCCCCGTAATTTGTATGCATTAAAACTGTTTCAATTAAAACGTTATCAGAAAAGCGTAATAAAAATTTGGTTGTCTTTTTGTCGTTTGATGTTAATTCTCGTTCAATAACGCAAGGCATTGGCTGAAACAATTCCGCCAATTTTTTTCGAAATTCAGCAGACAAATTGGTCATATCGTCAAACGATGGCGCCCCACGGGAAACCCATTCGTATAATTGTTTGGCGCGAAACTTTGGTCCGCCCAATGGGGCCGCCAATGATTCGATTTCGGATAGCGTTTTTTGAAACAGGATTATTTTCTGCATTTATATTGATTCCATGGTTTTAATTTTGTAAACTGAACCCGTCAATTATAACACAAAAGGAGTATATAATGACATATAAATCATTAATTGGCGGGATTGCATTGGCGACTGTTTTGGCAATGCCAGCGTTTGCCATCGACGGATTTTATCAAACAATCGATGACGAAACAAATTCCCCAAAATCAATCGTTGCGGTATATGAATATCAAAACAAAGTGTATGGTCGTATTTTGTTAACTTATAATACCGACGGCACAATCAAAGATACAATTAAAAAACCAACACATCGCGCGGACAAGGTCAAGGGCGAACCATTCATGGTTGGTTTGGATATCATTTGGGATATGGTAGAGAAAGATGACGATGATCGTTATTCCGGTGGCCGCATTATGGATCCAAAAAAAGGATCAATTTATAAATGCGAATTATGGGAAGGCGAAAACGATACATTAAATGTTCGTGGAAAAATCGGACCATTCGGTCGCACCCAGGTTTGGCATGAATTGGATAAAAAATCATTGCCATCCGAAATCAAAAACGTTGATTACAAGACTTTTGTTCCTGCGATCCCCGAAGAAAAGTAAATAAAAAATTTATTTAATTTAATTGATGTTGCATCCGGCGAAAATTTAACATTTTCCCGGATGTTTTTTAATCGTAATGATTGTGTGCACTCTCTAAATATTTTCCGATATATGATTGTTACTTTGTTTGTTAATTTCGGAGCAAACAGAATGTTTTCCTGCAATTAACAATGATGATGTCGTGAGGCAAGAGATTATTAGCCGGAATTCCAACATATACAGAAATGACATGCCCCAGAGATTGAGCAAATAAAAACCCACCAATTGGCGGGCTTTTATTTTATAAGTTGCAAAAACTATTAGTTCAAAGCATCTTTCAAAGCTTTACCAGCTTTGAATTTTGGCTGAACAGAAGCTGGAATTTTAATTGCAGCGCCTGTGCGTGGGTTACGGCCAGTTGTTGCTTTGCGTTTCGAAGTTGTAAATGTTCCGAAACCAACCAAGCGAACTTCGCCTTTCTTTTTCAGAGTTTTTGTTACTTGTTCAACGAAAGAATCCAATACGTTTGCAACGGATGCTTTTGTCATATCAGCGCTATTAGCAATAGCTTCAATCAATTCTGCTTTATTCATTTTTAGTCTCCTTGTTAGAGTTTAAAGAGTACCAACCACAATGCTTGGTATGACTTAATAATAGCGAATCGGTCATATTAAGTCAAGGATTTCTGGGGATATTTTGAATTATTTTATTGGAATAAACGGGGCGGGATTTTGGGTCATTTTCCTCGCACAAAACAAATTTTGTTGTCAAGCCGTCCACATAAACGGTTCTGTAATGATTTGGTGTTTTAACCAGCAAAAGTCCCAGAATTCCAAGGAAAATTACAATATAAGTCATGCTTTTTACGTTATCAAAATCCTTTTGGACAAACTTGTCCTTGACCAAATTTTGATAGAAAGCGTATCCAGCCAATAACATAATAAATAAAACCATGAACAATAAAAACATTGGTAAATATTTGACCATCGGTGCAATGCCGGCGGCAAATCCGTCGAAAAAATTGCTGGCCACGGGACATACGTATAATGCCTGGGCCGCCAAATTTTCGGCCAAAGGATGAACTGGTTTTATACTATCAATTTGCAAATTAAAAACCACCACGACAATCATGGCGACCAATGCAAAGATAAGTGGTTTAAGTTCGGGTTTCATGTAATCAATTATACAAGAAACCCGTATTAAAAACAAATGTTAATTAAATATTAATTCGCAGATATTTTATCCGCAACATCATTTGATGTATTTACAAACGAATTAATTGGTTCTGGCATGCGGACCAATGCGTTTTTTAAAACATCATCAACATGATCAACAAATACCAATTCCATTCCCGAATAAATATATTCCGGTATATCCGCAATATCTTTTTTATTTTCAGACGGAATCAATACCATGTTCATGCCGGCACGACGTGCACCCAATAATTTTTCGCGCAATCCACCGATTGGTAATACGCGACCGTGCAATGAAATTTCCCCTGTCATCGCAACATCACGACGAATTGGAATTCCAGTCAAACTGGACACCAACGCGGTTGTTAATGTGATGCCTGCGGATGGTCCGTCTTTGCGGACTGCACCCTCTAACGCATGAACGTGAATATCTGTTTTTTCAAATACATCCGGATGAATTCCCAATGTGGTGGATCCTGCGCGGATATATGATTTTGCAATCTGAACAGATTCCTTCATAACATCACCCAATTGGCCGGTTAATTGAATGTTTCCCTTGCCAGGCATGGTAATTGCTTCGATTTGTAATAAATCTCCGCCAACAACGGACCAAGACAACCCATTCGCAACGCCGATTGTGTCATGTTCTTCGGCTATGCCGAATTTGTATTTGCGAACACCCAATAACTTTTCAACCGTATCAATATCAAAATTAATAATGCCATCAACGTGATTGCGTAATGATTTGCGCAACATTGTTAAAATTTGGCGTTGTAATTCGCGAACCCCGGCTTCGGATGTGTAATAACGAATCATATGGCGTAATGCATCGTCATCGAATTTAACATCATCAGCTTTTAACCCGGTTTGTTCCAGAGCGCGAGGAATCAAATGATTTTTTGCGATTTTGATTTTTTCATCTTCGATATAACCGGACAATTCAATAATTTCCATACGATCTGCCAACGCAGGATGTATATCCAAAGAATTTGCAGTTGCAATGAACATTACATTTGATAAATCAAAATCAACTTCTAAATAATGGTCGCGGAATGATTTGTTTTGTTCTGGATCCAATACTTCCAATAATGCAGATGCAGGATCCCCACGATGATCGCGTCCCATTTTGTCGATTTCATCCAACATAATTAATGGGTTGTTAACGGTGGCGCGTTTAATTGCATCCATTATACGACCCGGTTGGGATCCGATGTATGTTTTGCGGTGGCCTCGGAAATGGGCCTCGTCCGTGATTCCGCCCAATGAAATTCGAGTGTACACACGTCCCATTGCGCGGGCAATTGATTGACCCAATGATGTTTTTCCAACCCCAGGAGGCCCAACGAAGCATAAAATGCTGCCGTGGCTCTTGCCTGTTTTTTTCAAAACCATTAAATGCTCTAAAATGCGGTCTTTGATTTTTTCCAGACCGTCATGATCAGCATTTAAAATTTGTTCGGCATTATCAATGTCAAATTCAGCGTCGCTGGATTTATTCCATGGGATTAAAATTAATTCTTCCAAATAATTTCGAATTACTGAACTCTCGGCACTTAACATTGGCATGTGGCGCAATCTCTTTAATTCGGCCATTGCTTTGTCCCGAACGGATTTTGGCATATTTGCCTTTTCGATTTTATCAGCCAAATCTGAAAAATCGGATTCTTCATCGCCGCCCATTTCTTTTTGAATGGCCTTCATTTTTTCGGACAAATAAAAATCTCGCTGATTTTTTTCAATTTGATCTTTGACCCGATTTTTAATGTTTTCATCCAATTGGGCCAATTCGATTTCAGTGTTTATTTTAATCAGCAATAATTCCAATTTTTGTTCAAATGATTGCAATGACAAAATTTCCATTGCAGCATCAGTTGATAAGCCCAATACGGAAATTACGGCATCAATAAATAATGATAAATTGGACATATTTGCCAATGTGCGCAAACGGTCCCCACCAAAACGACGCATTTTTGCATACATTTTTAATGCATCCATAATGCGGTCGCGCAACCCGTTTGTTTTGTCGCCAGTATCATCAATTAATTGTATTGGATTCCCAGTTCCAACTAAAATGCCATCAACCGGGTCTACGGACAATAATTCGATAGGCTGAATTGCTTCTACTAAAATTTTAATAGTTTGGTCTGGTAATTTCATCAATTGCATAATATTTGCAATGGTGCCGGTCCCATATAAATCAACATCTCGGGGGCGTTGAGTGGCGGCATCTTTTTGTGTTACCAGCAAAATACGTCCGCCGTCAGCCATCGCGGATTCCAGGGTTTTAATGGATGTTGGGCGTTCAATAAACAATGGGATCGTAATTCCAGGCTGAATCACAACATCGCGGAGTGGTAAAACATAATATTTCATAATTATTCCTCGGTTTTTCGTTAACCCAATATAGCGCATTTTACGGAAAGTGCAAGGGGTGGAGAGCATGTTATATCTATTAATTTAGTTCTTGACAAATAAAAATATTTTGCTATGTTATATGTGTGAACAATAGGGGGAATCATGCAAAATTTTGAACACAATCCAATGCCAAAAAAGGGGAGCCCCGAATGGGAAACCATTTGCGTTGGTTGCGGTACATGTTGTTTAAACAAAACCTTGTTATCGGATCCGTTTGATAAAACGATCGAGCATTCTGTTTATTTAACAACGGTTGCATGCAATTATTTGGATTTAAAAACCAAAAAATGTATTGCATATAAAAATGAGCGCCGCAAACAAAAGGCAGGATGTGGTAATTTATGTTGTGAAACGATTGATAATTGTTCGTTGGTTCCGCGTTCATGTCCTTATTCTGAACGTCGGTTGGGGAAATCTAGCGCATCTCCAAAAATTGATTGGGGACGGGTGATTCATGAGCGGGATATCCCGCATGGGAAAACGTTGGTGGATTTTGTAATTGATCGTGTTGATTATTTTCGAGGGATATAATGGAAAACATTAATATAAAAAATTTAAATATGGAAAATTTATCTGATATTGAATGGGAGAGTATTTGCAATGCATGCGGCATTTGTTGCCTGTGCAAAATTCGTGACGCCAGCACAGGTTTGCTGTTCATGACAACACTAGCATGTGATAGTTTGGACTTAAAAACCAAAAAATGTACAAATTACGAAAATCGTTTAAAAAATAAAAATTGCGAAAAAGTTGATTTAAAATTGGTTGATGCCGGGCGAGGTATTTCAATGAAATGTGCGTATGACAATATGCGTTTTGGCGAACCGAATACAAAAATTGAAATTGATTGGTCAAAAGTCAAGCATTTGAAAAACATTGGATTTTTTAAAACAATGTCGGATTATATTGTGTGGGATTCAGCCGATTGGTTTCGTGCCAATCACCGAATTAACCATCCTTGCGTAGGACATGCCGTTTTTGGGTCGCATCGGGCGGGGAAATAATTCCCTCGGCTTCCATTCTTTCAATCAATGTGGCTGCACGATTATAGCCGATACGTAAACAGCGTTGAACGTAACTGATACTGGGCTTATTGCTCTTGACAACACATTCGATTGCTTGGCGGTATAAATCATCATCGCGTGATTCTGATGATCCAGAGCGCAACGTTTTATCAACCAGCGATGGCTCCATTTCATTATCATCATCACCAATATTCATACGGTATTCGGGTTTTTCTTGATCCCGTAAAAATGTTGCAACGGCTTGGCCTTCCTTTTCGCTGATGAACGCGGCGTGAACGCGGATTGGATTTCGACCCGCGGCCATATATAACATATCTCCATGATCCAATAATAATTCGGCCCCTTGGCGGTCCAAAATCGTGCGGCTGTCGATTGCAGATGTGGTTTGGAAACTGATACGTGTTGGGAAATTGGCCTTGATAACACCGGTAATAACGTTGACGGATGGACGTTGTGTTGCAATAACAACATGGATTCCGGCGGCACGCGCCATTTGGGCCAAACGTTGAACGGAAGCTTCGACTTCTTTGCCGGCAACCAGCATTAAATCAGCCATTTCATCGATGATCACAACCAAATAAGGCATTGGCGATAAATCAATCGGGCGATCTTCGAATAAAATATCCCCGGTTTCCGGATCAATTCCAGTTTGAACGCGTGTTGTAACAACTTTGCCTTCTTGACGCAATTCAGCGGTTTTTTCATTGTATCCAGCCAAATCTTTGACCCCGAGCTTAGACATTTTACGATAGCGATCCTCCATTTCGCGCACGGCCCATTTCAATGTATTTACGGCCTTTTGCGGATCGGTTACAACAGGAGTTAATAAATGCGGAATGTCGTTCCAGTCTGCGAATTCCAGCATTTTTGGATCAATCATAATTAATTTACATTCATCGGGCGTGAATTTATACAATAGCGACAAAATAATAGAACGCATAAACACTGATTTCCCGGAACCCGTACGTCCCGCAATCATTAAATGCGGCATTTTTGCCAAATCAACATAAACAGATTCCCCACCAATATCATCCCCCAATGCAATAGGCATTGCCATTTTTGACTGTTGAAATATTGGGTTCGCAATTAATCGTTGAAAATATACGGTCTGGCGATTTAAATTTGGCAATTCAACACCGATAACGTTTGTGCCGGGGATAACAGCCATACGAATGCTGGACGACGCCATTGAACGGGCAATATCTTCGGCGGAAGCAACGATTTTTGATGTTTTTGTCCCAGGCGCGGGTTCGAATTCGTATAATGTAACAACAGGCCCGGGTTTGATTCTTTTGACAGATCCTCGGACGCCGAATTCTTCCAGAAATGTTTCCAACATTTCGGCGCTCTGTTTATGTTGGGCGGTTATGTTTTGCTTGGCATTTTCCCCGCGCACCAATAATGACAAAGGTGGAAATTGGAAATTTTTACCAGGTTTCGGTTTAATTGTTATTGGTTCTTTTTTCGGTTCGGTTTTTTTAACGGGCTCTTTGGCTTTTTTATCAACCAGTCGGGATAACAATGATGGCTTTTTATCGACGTTTTCGGAGGTTTCTTGGTCTTGTTCGATGATTTCGTTTTCATCAATGTTCATCGGATTAAAATTAGAATCGATTGGTTTAAATGAATTTACAATCCAACGATATGATGATGCAATTAATCCAATTGTTTTTACAATATGATCGCGGCGTAAATGTAATGCGTAAAATCCGGTATAGCAAAACAATCCAAACGACACTAATCCCAAAACGATTAAAAAAATAGATGGCAGTATTTGACCAATATCTGCTGCAACAATATGTCCAATTAATCCGCCGCCAAATCCATCTGGAGAAATTAATCCGACAGTGGTTGCGCCAAAAAATATAGTTAACAATGTTAACATCAAAGTGAATTCTGGCATAGCCCATTCGCGTAAACGTAACAGCATATATCCCATGCGAATTAAAACAAATCCAAAAAAAACGGATGATAGTACGCCAAAACTCTGCAAACATAATTCAACAGTGGAATTCCAAAACTGTCCCATAATCGCACGGTGTGTCCATGTTGATGCAACATCCAATGATGCAATCGTCGAGTCATATCCGATTAACGCAACAAAAAAGAAAATTCCCATCAGCATGAAAAAAAGTCCGCCAATCCTGGTAATCAGTTGGCGGAGAAATAGAGCAAGCTCGGGTGGGAAAAACGGTTGACGTTCCTGCACCAGACAATCCCCCAATTATTTTCTTTTTTTCGCAGTTGTTTTTTTAACTGTTTTTTTTACGGCCGGTTTAACAGCTTTGGTCGCAACTTTTTTTTCAGCAACAACCTGTTTTTCAGCCGGTTTTTTATCTTTGTTTAATTCGGATTTGAACACATTTAAACCCTCGGCGATGTTTTTCATCATCGCTGGAATTTTATTATGCCCAAACAATAATAATACCAATACAATTATTAATAATAGTTCCCAAAATCCAGGTCTCATTTTATCCTCGCTTATCTGTTTTGTGGAACGACATAACAGTCAATTCCGTTTTGTTTTGCTTGTCTACAAAATGCGTCAGCCGAAGATTGTTCCGCGAATCCATCAACGCGCAGTCTGTATGTGATTTTGCCACCAGGCAATGTTTTTTCCGTAATGGTCAAATTTTTACCACTGAATAAATTCGGATGTTTTGATTGTAAGCGGGCGCGTTCTTGTTCCACAGCTTTTTGGCTGGACAATGAAATCAGCTGAACTTGCCATTTGCCTGATATTGTTGCTGTCGCGGCCTTTACAGTTGATGTCGCTGTTGTTGTGGCTGATGTCGTCGTAGTCGTTGGCAATGGTTTCGGCTTTGTTACAACTGGTGCGGCGTCTGGTTTAAATTCAACAGGTTTTACATCGTTAACGACACGTTGTGGAATCCCATCAGAATCTTTTGGCTGAACCAATAAATTTTCAGCCTGATCACCAAAAGTTTGAGAATCAGCAGTCGGTTCAGGATTTGTAACTGAAATTGTGGCGGATTCAGAATGATGTGATGGAGTTGCAACCTTGAACACAATATAACTGACCAGTGCGCCAACGATTAAACAAATCAATACTAAAACCCAAGGACGACGTGGCCCAGATTTTTGTTTTTCCGGTTTGCATGCAGGTTGGAATGGATCGTCTTGGAATAAATCATCATTTGCATCGGTGGCAAAAGTGTCGTCCAAATCCAACAGATCGTTGTCGTTTAACGTTTCGAAATCGTTTGGCATAGGTGTCTCCCTTGTTTACTTCCTAACCAGGCTATTATACCTGAATTTGGCGGGGGTTGCAATCTTTTTATTATAAATCATCGAAATACAATATAAATGCGCCTGCAAAGAATGAAACAATTAACGGAGGCGCCATAACCGCCAAAATTTCAGGCATTATGCCCGATATTCCCAACGCGCTGAACACATTTGTTAAAAAATATAATATAAAACTGGTTAAAACTCCGGCGCTGATTTTAATGCCGAATGCGTGTGATCGCATTGATCGTGTCATGGAAAACGCCATCCCAAGAATTACCATCGAAATAAACATTAACGGCTGGAACAACAAAGTATAAAAATGAACCAAGTGTGCGCGAGTATTAATGCCGGTCATTTGCAGCCCAGATATGAATTTTGGTAATTTCCAGAAATCAACTTCGGTTGGCTTTAAATATCTGTCATAAATATGATCGGGCGTCATAACAGAAGGAATGGTCCATGTTTTTGGGTTTTGAATATTGTTTTTTGTGTCATACACAGTTGGATTATTTGCTGTGAATTTTCCATTATCCAATATCACACTTTTTGCTTCGATGCGGTTTATCAGTGCGGCATTTTCGTCCTGGACTAACATTAATACATTGCGGAAGGTCATCTGATTTTTTTTAGTTGTTGCGCTTTTCGCCTGTAAAACCAAGCTGGACGTTGGGGTTTGTTCACGAATCCAGATCGCATCATCAATCAACATCATTTGTTGGGTCATTTCGTTATCGTGTGTTTGCCAAGTTTTTCCCAAACGAACAGTCATTGGATTTAAAATCATGCTGGCAAATAGCCCTAAAAATAATGCCGAATATATAAAAGGAGTCATCCATTGAAAAGGGGACAGTCCGGCGCCCTGAATAATTGGAATTTCAGATGATCGCGTTAATTTCCATGTCGTCATTAATGTAGCCATAAATACTACCAACGGTAAAAATATAGGGGTCCATTCCAACAGCTGCAAAATGCTGAATTGCAGGGCGTCGGTAAAAGTATCAATTCGATTCAAGTTTTCAATAAATGCAATTGTTAGTGTTATTCCGCACACAACGCCGACGACGCCAAAAAAGCTCCGCATGAAATGGGATGCAAGAAATCTGGTTAAAATTCTGGGTTTTAATCGCATGTTTTATTTTTAATATTTCTCTATGTGTAATTGACCTGGGTTTATCGGGGTATCCAAAACAAATCCGATTTTTTGAAAATTATCAGCATGATCATTAATCATTGCAACCGATCCGCACATGAAAATATGCATGGAATCGGGCGAAATAACCGGAAAAATCGATTTAAATTCGGGCAAATCAAATATAATATTTACGCGTCCAATGCGGCCATTTAATTCTTCGCGGGATGCGATTGGGAAAAAGTGAAAATTCGGAAAATCCTTTTGGAATTTATTTAATTCGTCCATGTATCCCAAATCGTGAACTTGGCGCGCTCCATAAATTAATACAACCTTGCGGTTCTCGCAGATATTTGGGACCGAACGCAATAATGACATAAACGGCACAATGCCAGTTCCCGTGGCAACCCACAACATATCCGTGGTTTCTGGCACGTGGGACAAAGACATGTGCCCAACACAGCGTGGATTCATAAATATTTGGTCGCCGACTTTTAATTCAAATAATTTTGGGGTAAATAGACCATCGTGTTTTTTAACAATGAAAAATTCGACTTCCGCATTGGCCGGATTTGACGCGATTGAATAAGCCCGCATAATCATATTACCATCATTCCCGATTAATCCCAATGTGCTGAACTGGCCAGGAGTAAAATTTAACGATGCCCCATCATTCATTGCGATTTTAAATACGCGTAAATCTGGATGTAATTCTCGAATACTTTTGACTGTTGCGTTATACATGATGTTTCCTTGGTTGTATCAAGGCTATATTATACAAAAGATGCGAAAAATTGCAAAGAAAAACAAAAGGCTTGATTTTCGAGGTAAATTTGCTATATTTAGGCCACAAGGCAAAAGTATTGTCAGGCCAGTGACAGGCCACCAAACAAACCGAGGTTACAATGGATAAAAAACCAATGACCCAAGCAGGGTTCGATAAATTAATGGCAGAATTAAAACAACTGAAAGAAGTTGAACGCCCAGCAATAATTGCCGCCGTCCAAGCTGCGCGCGATTTGGGGGATTTGTCGGAAAATGCGGAATATCATTCCGCCCGCGAACGTCAAGGATATATCGCAGGGCGTATCCAAGAATTGGAATCAATTTTATCGCATGCCGAAGTTATTGATATAAAAAAATTATGCGGCGATACTGTTATGTTTGGCGCTTGCGTTGACTTGGAAAATGTCGATACGGGCGAATGTGCCAAATATCAAATTTTATCGGATATAGAAGCAGATATTAAATGTGGAATCATTGCAAATACTTGTCCAATGGGCCGGGCGTTAATTGGTAAAAAAGCCGGTGATGTTGTTGATGTTGCATCGCCAGCGGGCAAAAAATCATGGGAAATTATTTGCGTTAATTATGGCGCTTGATTTGATGTCTTTTTTTATGCTATGGTCCAATTATAACCAAGCATAAAGATACATTGATGATTGAAAAAAATTCTGAATTTGTCCGTTTAAAAAAGAGGGCGGAATACATTTCCGATATGTCTAGGGATGCGGTTATGCAATCGCGTCAGGGGTCGCCATATATATGCGATCGGAGTTTGGGTCTGTATTGTGATCGCACTTGGATTTTTGCGGACGATAATGTTTTTGAAGTTTTGGATTCTGTGATGGACTAAAATTTATCGACTCCAAAAAAATACATTAAAAACGAATTATTATCAAAAATTGCAAATGATATTAATCGCGGGAATATGGCCGGCATGGGTGGGCGACGTTTTACAGACATCGTTGTTATTGGTCATATGATTCGTGATCGGACAAATCATGTGGTTTCAATGATCCCTAATAATCAAAAAAATATAATGCCGATATATTTTATCGGGCATAATTTGGCGGATTTTGATTTGGTGCGTGCACGTTGCCGACCCGAGAATACATTGGTTTTAATGTTATCAGATTCAAATCCATCAACAAACCCAATGTATCAAATGGTATATGATTGGCTGCATAAAACGGCCCAGGGCATGGCGCACAACCATATTTTGGTTTTGGGCCCGAAAAGTGATGAATTTTTACAATTTCAAAAAAAGGCCGACAAAATTATCGAATGTTTGGAACTCGATATTCATATGTTTTTAATTGAATTGGCATCATCCAATATGTTCGTGGATTCTGTGATGATTGGTGCAAATTCAGAAAATCATATATTGGCAAAACGTATATTACAATTCGTTTTATGGGAAATTGATATTAATCGAAATTCGTCCGTTCGCTTAAATGGAATGCCTGGCGCGTGCCAATTATTAATGCACTCGATGTCGGATTCCGATTTAATTTGGGATACGGTATCAAATATGGATCGTCCACAAATTTTGATTACAAATCGTGACGATCGTATGTTGGATGCGGTATCAAATTTATCGGATCAAACATCATTAATGTTGGTTTCGCCGAATAAATCAGTTGCGGAATTTATGGGATTGTTTATGGCCGCGTGCGATCAAATTAAAAATGCAATATCAAAGTTATATCCACCTAAAAAGCCGGGAAAAACGTATAAAATTTCTGAATCTGTGATAAATAATTGGGTGTTGAAATGTTTGGGGGAAAATAAATGACGATCCGAATTTTACCAGATCATTTAATAAACCAAATTGCCGCGGGCGAGGTGGTGGAGCGACCCGCCAGTGTGGTCAAAGAACTGGTTGAAAATTCATTGGATTCTGGGGCTGATAATATTGTTGTCGATGTTGTTGACGGTGGTCGTACATTAATTTGTGTTACGGATAATGGATCTGGAATGACTCGGGATGATTTGATTTCGTGTGTGGAACGCCATGCTACATCCAAATTAAAATCGGATGATTTATTAAACATTAACACTATGGGTTTTAGGGGCGAAGCATTGCCGTCAATCGCATCTGTATCGGACGTTGTGATTGATACTGCGCATGGTGGTGAATCCTGGTCGATTGATGTGTCGGATAATAAAAAATTGCGCCCCAGCTCCTGGACCGTTGGTACGCGTATTATGGTTAATAATTTATTTCAAAAAACACCGGCTCGCTTAAAATTTTTACGGTCCGATCGTGCCGAAACGTCTGCGGTTATTGATATTGTTAAACGATTGGCTCTGTCGCGCATGGATGTCGGATTTTATGTTAATAAAAAGCATTTTTATCAAAAGTCGAACGATAATCCAATCGAAAGAATTTATTCTGTGATTGGTGATGATGTGCGGGGCCGTTTATTGCCAATTGATGTCGTGGATGGTGATATAAAGTTGTCCGGCTGGGTGTCCGAACCAACAATGCGTCGGCCAACGGCATCCGATCAATATTTATTTGTAAATAATCGTCCGGTTCGGGATAAATTATTGTTGGCAGCATTGCGCGCGGCGTATTTCGATGTTATGTCAGCACGTGAATATCCAATATGTGTATTGTATTTGGATGTGCCAACAAATATGGTTGATGTTAATGTTCATCCAGCCAAGACAGAGGTTCATTTTTTGGAACCGTCACGAATTCGATCAATTATTGTTGGCGGTTTGCGTCGTGCGATTTCGGCGTCTATGAAAGATAGGGATGAAAATTTTACCCAAATTTCACAACCCAATAATCAGCAAAAGATTCAATTTTATTTTGATCGTGAAAGGCCAAAAATACCGGTAAATATGACCCATGTGGCAGAGCCATTATTGTTTTCAAAAAATTCAGAAAATCAAGTGCCTGGATATATGTTATCCGAAACAGAACATCGTCCATTGGGCCGCGCATTGGCGCAAATTATGAATAAATATATATTGGCTGAATCTGATTCTGGTTTAATTATTGTTGATCAGCATGCTGCCCATGAAAGAATTGTTTATGAACAATTGCGAAACCGCGATATTAAACGTCAGCCATTATTGGTTCCGCACGTTATTGAATTGGATGATGCGGATGCGATTTTGGAAATGTCATCCGAATTGGAGCAATGCGGGTTAATTATTGAATCTTTTGGAGATAATACAATTGTCGTGCGCGAGGTCCCAGCCGGAATCAAAATAAATTGGGATGAATCATTTAAAAATATGTCCCGAGAATTGCACGATAATAACGCAACGACCGCATTGTCTGAAAAATTGCATCATATATTGGCAACGTATGCATGTCATCATTCTGTCCGCGCGGGGCAGCGCTTGGATTTGGATCAAATGAATGCATTATTGCGACAAATCGAAGAAACAGAACGCGCAGGCCAATGTAATCATGGTCGTCCGGTTTTTAAAGCAATTACACAATCTGAATTAGATTCAATGTTCGAAAGAATTTAATCGGTTTAACTTGACCGGGGGCTCTCTTTTTTGTTATTATAAACTTGATAAAAAAAGAGAATATATTGAAGACGCTATGCGAACAATCATTGTTGGGGAAAACCTGGGTGTATAGCCCGATTGATGAAAATCGGATAAACGAAGTGTCGAAAAACTTTGATTTGCCGGTGGCGTTATCTGGATTATTGATTTCCCGCGGTGTATCGAATATTGAACAATTTTTAAATCCCAGCATCAAAGAACAAATGCCGGATCCATTCGTAATGCGTGATATGGATATGGCAATTGGCTGTATTGTAAATGCTGTACGGGATGGTAAAAAATTATCTGTTTTCGGGGATTATGATGTTGATGGGATTACGTCGACTGCGAATATGGTTCGGTATTTTCGGGATTTGGGAATAAATGATATTTTGTGGCATTTACCATCACGCGATGGCGAGGGGTATGGATTAAACATTAATGCAATTGATGATTTGTATGCCCGTGGCGCACGTGTTTTAATAACAGTTGATTGTGGGATCAGTGCCGTTAACGAAGTGAGCCACGCCAAAAGTTTGGGAATGGATGTTGTGATTTTGGATCATCACGAACCCGAGGATATATTACCATCCGCTGACGCGGTTGTTGATCCAAAGCGTCATGATGATGAATCCGGATTGACATATTTGGCTGGCGTTGGTGTATCATTTTTGTTTTTGGTTGGATTGAACCGCGCGTTGCGTGAATCCGGTTTTTTCGACGATCGTGATGAACCAAAATTAATGGAATCTTTGGATTTGGTGGCATTGGGTACGGTGTGTGATACCATGCCATTAATTGGATTGAATCGGGCGTTTGTTGCAACCGGATTACGGGTTTTGGAGGGTCGGAAAAATATTGGATTGCGCGCTTTGATGGAAGTATCCAATGTTAAATCAATATCCGTTTATGTTTTGGGATTTGTTTTGGGACCGCGTTTGAATGCTGCCGGGCGATTGACTTCGGCGGATAAGAGTTTGGAATTATTGTTATGTGATGATATGCGTGTCGCACGCGAATTGGCAACTGATTTAACATCATTAAATGAGCAGAGAAAAGACATCGAATCCGGAACATTAATGCATGCAATTGAAATGATTGAATCAAATCCGGATGCATTTGATCCGTTCATATTTTTATGTGATGAAAATTGGCATGGTGGTGTTATGGGAATTATCGCCGGACGCTTAAAAGACCGGTATTATCGCCCAACATGTGTTGCAACAAAATCCGCGGACGGCACAATTAATGGATCCGGCCGGTCAATCCCCGAGGTCGATTTGGGCCGTATCATTCTGGACGCGATGTCGGCAGGATTATTGGTCGAGGGGGGCGGGCATTCCGCCGCCGCAGGATTTACATTGCATGAATCAATGGCCGATAAATTTATCGAATTTGTTCGAATTCAGGTTAAAAAACAATTGGGTGAAATTTGTTTAAAACCATTAATTAAAATCGACGTATTAATGGATGCGGGCGGGGCATCAATGTCGTTGGTCCGATCGTTTTCGCGCCTGGAACCATTTGGCCAAGATAACTCCGAACCAACATTTGCATTAACTGGCGCAATGTTATCATGGGCGAATATCGTCGGACATGGTCATGTTCGCGCGGCATTCAAAACCAGCGCTGGCACCACAGTCCAAGTAATCGGATTTAATTTGGCGGACACGCCGGTTGGACAATTTTTATTGGATGAATCAAATGTCGGTCGTGCCGTTACATTATGCGGAAAATTAAAAGAAAATGAACATATGGGCCGTACATCCGTCCAATTAATTTTGGAAGATGTTTGTGCGTAAAGTTTAATTACTTAAATGTATTTATTGTTATCTTTTCAAAGAAAATTTTTAATTTTCACAAATAATGTTTAAATAGCAAAACAATATCTTGTCAAAATAAAAAAACACCCGTAAAGGGTGTTTTTTTATTTTGGTGGGAGTGGCTGGATTCGAACCAGCTCAGGCATAGCCAACAGATTTACAGTCTGCCCCGGCTCTCCAACTCCGGCGCACGCCCAAATAATATTGATGATTTGAGGGAGAGGGATTATAAGCGAACCCGTAATAAAATACAAACCCCCAATCACATATAAATATGAAAAATTATCAAAATGTGATGATTGGGAGTGTTGTTTGGGATCCGAGGAGCGTGAGTGTACACATGGTACATGATCGCGACGAGTTGGTTCCAAAAACGCGCCCAGGCGCACATTTTCATAATTTTTTTGGTGCGAGTAGAGGGATTCGAACCCTCATTTCCAGCTTGGAAGGCTGGCATTCTAGCCCTTGAACTATACTCGCTCTTATTCACAATGCCGACGCAGTATAATGTCTGTTTGTTCGTTTTGCAAGTATTTTTTGAATTATCGTAATTGTTTTGTTGGATCAAATGCTTTGGTGCCCTTGCGGATTTCAAAATGCAATTGTGGCGATGTAACCCGGCCCGTTTGCCCAATCGTTCCGACTTTTTCACCCAATTTTACCTTGTCCCCACGGGAAACTTCCAACGAATGCATGTGTGCATAAACCGTCATCCAACCGCCAGCATGTTGAATAATTACCAAATTGCCCAATCCTTTTAATTCATTCCCGGCGTATGCAACAACCCCGTTTTCGGATGCTTTGACAGTTGTGCCGGCTTTGGCTGAAATATTAATTCCGTCATTATATAATCCGTTTGATTTTGCGCCAAATGGCGAAATAATTTTACCGCGAACTGGCCACGCAAACGATGATGATGCGCGCGACCCGGCGGCCGGAATTGCGCGGATAACAGCGGGACTGGCCTTGGTTGATGTTTTAACCTCGGGCTTTGGGGCGGTTGTTGTTTTAACAGTCGGTTTTGGTTCGGCTTTTTTCGGTTCAACACGGCCATACATGGTTTCCGGTTTGGATGGTTTTCCCGTAATCACAACTGGGGTTTTTGGCGTATCATCAGGTTTGCCCGATTTAATATCCGGTGTTTTGGCGGGTTTTGTTTCTGGTTTTTGATCGGTTTTCTTTTCCACAATTTCTATTTTCGGCGCGGATTTAACAGTTTGATCCATAATTGAAATCGATGCGGATAATTGTAATTTTTGACCGATTGATAATGCGTACGGAGGTTTAATGTTATTCGTGTTCGCAAGACTGTTTACGTCCATCCCATACATTCGTGATATTGAATACAGCGTGTCTCCGACTGTAACAATATGGAAATTTTTTGATGGAATTTGTAATGACATTCCAGGTTTTAATGTATACGGCGCATCCAAATGATTCACAGAAATCAAATCACGTAACGGGACATCATGCTTTTTGGATAAATTGTATAGCGTATTGCCAGCTTCTACAATAATAGTATCTTGTTTTGGTTTTGCTATAATCGGCTTGATGGGGGTTTGATTCTTTTTAGGAACAATTAAAATATCATCAGTTTCGGTGTCAGCGTTTTTTTCGGTGATGGTTGATTTTGAATCTTCGTCCGGCGCGGGTACCAATTTTGGTTCTGATGGTTGTGTTTTTTCCGGCACCATTAATGTGTCTTTGGGTATTGGTTCGGATTTCGGTTCTTCCACCACCATTTCAATTTGTTCATCAATTGGAGTATCGTTTAATATTTTTTCTTTGGCCTGTGGTTCGGATTTTTTTGCCGGGGCCGATTCATGTTTTTCAAATCGGGACGCGTTTCCATAATCATTCGGGTTGCCTCGTTCGCCGGTTGGTCCGTATAAATCGTCCGATTTTGTTTCCCTATGTGTGATGGTATCGGTTGGGACTTTGGCCGAAGATGTTGCTGGTTCGCCAGATATTGCATCCGCTATATCCCCGGGTATGCCAACAATCATAGGATGCAAATCACATCCCGACAACAGGGCGACAAAAATAATGGGGGTATATAATTTCATACCCGCATTATACCGCATTTATGGGGCAAAATCTATTTGTTTATAGGGGATTCATCCGACATGAACCACATCGCAATTTCATACATTAAAACCAACGGAATGGACAAGCCAATTTGTGATATTACATCAGGTGAAGGCGTTAAAATGGCCCCAACAATGAATGCAACAACGATTGCGTGACGGCGATGTTTTTTCAAAGTTGACTTTTGTAAAATACCGATTTTATTTAACAAAACCAAAACCAATGGAAATTGGAACGCAACACCAAACATTTTCATCATATTAATTGTTTGCTCTAAATACGTAGAGAGGTGTGGCATTAATACGGTTTGTATAGAGCCAGCGCTTTGATCCAATGAAATAAAAAATTCAAACATAATTGGAATCAAAAATAAATATGCAAACGCGGCGCCAAATAAAAACAATAATGGTGAAATAATTAAAATTGGCATAACAAATTTGCGTTCGTTTTCACGCAGCCCTGGGGCAATAAAAGACCAAGCCTGATATAAAAACATCGGGATCGTGAAGAGCAAGGCGAAAAAGCTACCCAGACTCATTTTAATAAAAAAACCTTCGGACAATTGGGTGTAAATCATAAAACCATTTCCCCATGTTTTGGATAAAGGCAACATTAATAATTCCTGGATTTGGGGCGATACAGAGTATCCAATAATGAAAGTAATAACAAAGCACGATAAAACATAAATAATACGGCGACGTAATTCCATAATATGATCAATTAAACGCATTTTTAATGTGGTCATTTTTTCGTTGTCCTGGATTTTTTCACGGGCTTCTTGGTTTTGATAATTTTTAAAGACTTTGCCGGTTTTTTTACGGGTTCTGCAAATGTGTCCATCATATCGTTAAATGTATTTTTGGTTAAATCATCAATGGGATTGTGCTTATCAATTTCCGTTTCCCATTCGGATACTTTGTCCTGGATCTGATATACAAATCCGCGAATCATTCGAATCAATTTGGCAAAGAATTTAAACACATCTGGCCAATTCTTGGCGGGTATCACAATCATTGCGACAACCAAAATTATCAAAAGTTCGACCGAGCTGATCCCAAACATGTTTACGCCTTTTTCAAAAAGCCGACAGTATCATAAACAAATTCCAATTTTTGTTTGGCCATCGGCTTTGCCAATTCATATCCGTTTTTCAAAATCTGGTCCAATTTATTTGTGTCGTTCAACATGATTTTCATGCGTTCGCGGATTGGGGCAACATGGTCAACAACCAATTGCGCCAATTTTGGTTTAAAGACGCCGAACCCGCCGCCAGAGAATTCAGACAAAGTTTTTGACATATCCGTATCGGATAATGCTGAATAAATAGAAATCAAATTATATACTTCGGGCCGATTTTTTAATGCTTCGACATTATCTGGAATCGGATCGGTATCCGTTTTTGCGCGTTTGATTTTATTAATGATTTCATCATCTGAATCCATTAAAAACAGGCAACTGGATGGATCGGATTTGCTCATCTTTTTGGTTCCATCCTTTAATGACATAATGCGTGCGCCAACAGATCGCATAATTGGTTCAGGCATTGTAAATACTGTTTTACTATAACGATGATTAATGCGACCAACCAAATCGCGGGCCAGTTCAACGTGTTGTTTTTGATCTTCGCCAACCGGCACGTGTGTTGCGTCATACAACAGAATATCGGCGGCCATTAATGCAGGGTATGCCAAAATTCCCATTGATATAAAGTCTTCTTTTTTTGCGACCTGGTCCTTGTATTGGGTCATGCGTTCCATCTGTCCAATTGATGCCATACAGTTCATAACCCAGGCCAATTCAGCGTGTTCCGAAATATGGGACTGAGCAAACAATATTGTTTTATCCGGATTTGCGCCAGCCGCAATATATGCGGATAAAATTTCATAACTGTGTTGGCGTAATTCTGTGGGATTCTGGGGGACTGTGATCGCATGTAAATCCGCCAACATTAACAAAGATTTGTCGGCACGATTGGCGTAATCAACATTTAATAATATTGATCCAATCAAACTACCCAGGTGTAAATCCCCGGTTGGTTTAATGCCTGAAAATGTGTACATTGGTCTAGTCATAGTATGAATCCCTTTGTTCATGTCCATATGTCTTTTGGCGTTTTAATTCAAAGAAATTTTTTGGAAATGATTTTACAGTTTTTAAATTTTTCAAATTAACAGTTGTAACCAATCCTGTGGCGTCATTTACAACCCAGCCCAACATGGTATTGTTGCCCAGATCAAATGTTACGGTCATTTTGCCCAAACCGGGGTTTTCACGCATAACCAATGTTACATCATACGATGATCCGTTCATTTTGGTATCAACAACTTTCAAGTCGGCATTGGTTAAATCAATTGTTTTTCGGACCAAAACGCTGGCCGGTGTTGCCGATACTGCAATTGTTGTAATTTGATCCAGTGATTGATCGTAAAAATAAACATCATCCCCATCAGATATTAATTGGATTGGGGCTTTTTTGTAATCCAATCGAATTTTGCCCGGACGCATTAATGAAAATTTCCCGGAATCTTTTTGTCCATCGGATGTTTTTTGTGTGAAATCACCATCCATCCCAGCGATTCCGTTTAAATATTTTTCGGCGCGATCAACCAACTGTTTATCGATTTCAGCAAATGCAGGTGTCATTACCAATGCCAAGAGTACGGTTAATATTTTTTTCATATTTCCCCCATTAATATGATTTTGCAACAAACACAAATGTAGGATCGCGATCGTCCAAACAACGACGCGAAATTTTGTATGTTGAGATTAATTCATCAAATTCCGGTTTTAATGTTTCTGAATATGGCATGCGATAAAAGCCGGCTTTTTGTGACGCCAGTCCGGATTGTAGTTCGTCCAATGTTGAAACATGGTGCATCATGTTTTGAATCCTCTGTTCAGCAGTGGCCAATAAATCAGATTGAATTGTTTTCAATAATTCAGGCATTTCAGAAACAACATCTGCATAATTTTTTGTTGCCAGGGATGGCTTGCCCAAATCACGTCGTGTAAATGTTGCAACATTCGCATCCATTTCACGTTCTCCAACTTCGATACGAACCGGCACACCGCGTTTAATCCAATGCCACATTTTATCGGCCGAACGCATTTCAGATTTATCAACCAATACGCGGACGCCAGATTTTTGCAAATCGTTACCCAATTTGGTGGCATACTGAATAATTGCATCCGTTTTGGATTCATCACGAATAATAGGGATAATTACAATTTGGTGTGGGGCAACATTTGGCGGCAAAACCAATCCGTCATCATCGGAATGGGACATAATTAATGAACCCATTAAACGTGTTGATACGCCCCATGATGTGGTCCAAGCATGTTCCAATTGGCCGGCAGCCCCTAAAAATCGAATATTAAATGATTTGGAAAAATGTTGACCCAAATCATGGCTGGTTCCACCCTGTAATGCCTTGCCGTCCTGCATCATTTGTTCAATTGTGTATGTGTGGTCTGCGCCGGCAAATCGTTCATCTGGTGTTTTTTTACCCATAATTGATGGAATTGCCAAAATTTCCCGGCAAAATTCATTATATACACGATGCATTTTGCGCGCGTCTTCGTGGGCGTCAGCTTGGGTTGCGAATACGTTGTGCCCCTCTTGCCACAAGAATTCCGAAGTGCGCAAGAATACGCGTGGACGCATTTCCCAACGCATAACGTTTGCCCATTGATTTAATTTCAATGGCAAATCCCGATATGATTGAATCCAGCGGGACATTGCTTCGCCAATAATTGTTTCAGAAGTTGGCCGAATAATATACGGTTCGGTTAATTTTGCATCAGGGTCTGGTATAATTTTACCATCAACATTTTTTAAACGGTAATGCGTTACAACCGCGCATTCTTGGGCAAAGCCGTCGACGTGTTCGGCCTCGCGCGTCATGTAATCCAATGGAATCAATAACGGGAAATAGGCATTTGTTACACCAGCTGATTTTATGCGCCGATCCATATCATCGCGCAACAATTCCCAAATGGCAAATCCATACGGCTTGATCGTCATGCATCCGCGAACCGGTGAATTTTCAGCCAAATCTGCGGCGGATATAACGTTTTGATACCATTCAGAAAAATTTTCAGCACGTGTGGGTGTAATAGCTGTTTTTGCCATAATCATTCCTTTGTTTTATAAGCTGTAATAAATTATAAACAAACCCGGTAAAAATGCAAACATAAAACAGATAAATTATAAATGTATGATTTGTTTTTTATTGTGAATTGTTGAAACCTGAAACAATTTACAATTATTTCAGGTTTCAACAAAAGAGATTAAGATTTTTTGCGGAGTGTTTCCCAATAATCCAAACGTTTTTTGATTTCGCGTTCAAATCCGATATCGCGCGGGACATAATATGTTTGACGCTTCATTTTATCGGGAAAGCAATTTTGCCCAGAAAAGCCGGATTCTGTATCGGGTTCATAAACATAATTTGCGCCATATCCCAAATTTTTCATCATTTTTGTCGGGGCATTTAAAATGTTTTTTGGCGGCATTAAACTGCCGTTTTCAGATGCAGATTGGTATGCCGCCTTTTGTGCGCGGTAATTCCCTGTGCTCTTGGGGGCGGTGGCCAAATATATAACCAATTGTGTCAGGGCCAAATCCCCTTCGGGCGATCCCATTCGTTCATAAATTTGCCAGGCATTCAAAGCATGGACGGCTGCCATTGGATCGGCCAAACCAATATCTTCGACTGCGAATCTGGTTAAACGCCGGAAAATATACATTGGATCCTGGCCTGATGTCATCATTCGAGCAACCCAATATAACGCGGCGTCCGTATCCGATGCGCGCAATGATTTATGAACAGCGGATATTAAATTATAATGTTCGTCCCCGGATTTATCGGATAATGGGGCGCGTTTTTGAATTGTTGAAACCAGTGTTTCCGGGTCCAGGGGCTCTGAAAATGATGTGTGTGATAAATATTCAATTGTGTTTAACAAAAAACGAGCGTCGCCATCAGACATTTGTGCCAAATGAATTCGTGCGGCATCGTTTAGCGGCAATTTGATATTTAAATGCTGTTCTGCGCGATCCATTAAAATCATCAAACTTTCGGTATTTAGAGGGGATAACACGCAAACATGGCAACGGGATAATAACGCGTTATTCAAATGAAAACTGGGATTTTCGGTAGTGGCTCCAATAAATACTACGGTCCCATCCTCTAAATACGGTAGCAAGGTATCCTGTTGCGTTTTATTAAAGCGATGAATTTCATCAATGAATAGCAATGTTTGACGTCCAATTTCCCGGTGTTTTGATGCAACGTCCATTGCTTTTTTAATGTCGGCGACACCTGAAAACACGGCGGACATTGGAATAAATTCCATATCGGATCGTCCGGCCAATGCCCGCGCCATTGTTGTTTTTCCGCATCCAGGAGGCCCCCATAAAATCAAGCTGGATAAATGGTCATTTAATACCATTTGGGTTATTAAACCATTTGGTCCCAGCAAGCTGTCTTGGCCCACAATATCGGACAAAGTTCGTGGCCGCAATATGTCGGCCAGGGGTTTTTTGATATTAGATTCGTTCGATTCAAACAAGTTTTGATTTTTCATTTGACTTGCATTTTATTTGGTTTTGATTTATAGTATACATGTTGTAATCGGGATTTTACAAAAACTAGATTCAATATCGATTCAAGTAAAATCAGATTACCGACATAATATAGCACAAAGTTTGAAAAAGGCAAGAACATGAAAGATAATGATGCATTAATAACCGCAGCAGCCCAAATCGCAGCTGCAAAAATTGCTGGCAATCCGGCATTGGATATAGCGGAAGTTTTACGTGAAGCTGTTGCGTCATTAAAAGCCATTCAAAAAGAGGCGGCGGATACTGCAATCAGTCAAAAGCAAATCGCGGATTCAATAAAGCCAGATATTTTGGTCTGTTTGGAAGACGGGACCGAACACGTCATGTTGCGTCGTTATATCAAGCGTAAATATAATATGACGCCCGAACAATACAAGCAAAAATGGGGTTTGCCGGATGACTATCCCATGGTGGCGAGATCCTATGCCAGGCTGAGGTCCAAAGTAGCCAGAAATTCCGGGCTGGGCAAATTCCCGCGCAATGCCAAAATTGCATAATGTGGACGAACTGATCCAAACATATTTTTGTTTTTATAGCGTGTATTCAACCCGGATGATGGGGCCGCATTTGTATTTTTATAAATATTAATCAGTTTGGATTTAGAGGTGGTTCCAAGCATCCAATTAAAATAATCAGTATGATCTGTGCCAACAACAATTACGCCATTTGGTGTCAAATGATCGGCCAATTTATTCAAAAATTCAGTTTGTAATAATCGACGTTTTTCATGTCTGGCCTTGGGCCAGGGGTCTGGATGTAATACATATATTAAATCAAATTTAATTCCTGGGTTTTTATCCAATAGCAATCGAACATCGTCGGGCCAAATTTTAACACGTTCATCATTTATCAAATCCGGGTGTTCACGTTCCAATCGCGACAATAACGATGCAACGCCATTCATAAATGGTTCGGCGCCAATCACGTGAAAAGCCGGGTTAATGGACGCAATATGGGCAACGTGTTCGCCTGCGCCAAATCCGATTTCCAACACCGATACCGGCATTTTGTGTGGTTTTCCGTCCGCCAAAATACGTGGCAACAGGGCATCAACCAAATTTTGTTGGTGTTCCCGTAACGATTTGCCGTGGCGGCGCCCAAAAGTGCGAATTAAGTGCAGTTTATTCATGATTTGAATCATACGTCATGCCGGTATAATCGTCAAGCCATTTTGTGCAATAAAACCATTGACGCGGTATCGGAAAATTTCCTAGAATACCGTTATAAACCCAAGGAGTGAAAGATGTTAGCATTAATGGAAATAGTTCCCGTCGTGGAAACAACCGTGCCATCCACAAGCGATGCTGTGGCAACTGGTGGTTCTGTGTGGGGCTTGTTAATTTATTGTGCGTTATTGTTTGCGGTGATTTATTTTATGATGATACGGCCAAACAAAAAAAGAATCGATGCCATTCAAAAAATGCAATCCGAAATCAAGGTTGGGGATCGTGTTATATTTGCAAATGGATTAATTGGTTTGGTTAAAAAATTGGATGACAGCAATTTGATGGTCGAAATTGCCAAGGGCGTTGTGGTCGAAGCATTGCGCGGATCAATAGTATCGGTTGTTAATGAAAAGGCAAAAAAATGATGAAAAAGATTGGTATTATCGTAATTGCGATTTTTGGTATGGTTTTGTCGTTGCCAACCATTTGGCCGGCAAGTCAAAGTTTTTTACCATCATTTATGCATCCGATTTCATTGGGGTTGGATTTAAAGGGCGGGGCCCATTTATTGATGGAGGTTGATACCGACATTATGATGCGTGAAAAATCATCGCAATTATATGATTTGACTCGTACTGCATTAATTAATCGCGACAAAGGATTAATCCGCTTTCAGGATTTGCAAAACGCAAATGGGGTTGTGTCTGTTGTAATTCGTGATTCAAACGATATGTCCAAGGCCAAGGGTCGAATTCGTTCGGAATTGGGCGCGGGTGTTGATGTTGAACAAAACGGACCAAAATTAATAATTCGTTATAACGAAACACAACAAGAATTAATGAAATCGGACGCTATGTCGCGTTCAATTGAAATTGTTCGTCGTCGTATTGACGCGCTGGGAACGCGTGAACCATCAATTCAACAACAGGGGTCCAAATATATAGTAGTTCAATTGCCTGGCGTTGATAATCCAGAACGTATCAAAGAATTAATTGGCCAAACCGCCAAAATGACTTTCCATTTGGTTAATGAAGGTGTTACAAACGAGCAATTAATGTCAGGACGCGCACCGTCCGGAACCGAATTTTTGGAATTGGCCGAAAATCCAGGCGTTGTTGTTCCTGTGTTCAAGCGGGTTGAAGTTTCTGGCGAAAGCTTGACCGATTCCCAGGCTTCGTTTGATCAAAACAATATGCCGGTTGTAACGACTGTGTTTGATTCAATGGGCGCAAAAAGATTTGCACGTTTAACAACGGAACACGTTAACGAACGTTTTGCAATTGTTTTGGATAACAAGATTTTATCAGCCCCAACGATTCGTGAACCAATCCCAGGTGGGCGCGGTCAAATATCCGGTAATTTCACCGTTGAATCGGCCAAAGATTTATCGGTGTTATTGCGATCTGGGGCATTGCCTGCGCCATTAAATGTAATCGAAGAACGCACCATTGGGCCGGGATTGGGGGACGATTCAATTGCTGCGGGGCAAACAGCGGCCATCGTCAGTGTTGCGCTGATTATGATATTTATGTTGTTAATTTACCGGACTTTTGGGATGTTTGCAAACATCGTTTTGGTTGTGAATTTATTAATGATGCTGGGCGTTTTGGCATTATTCGGCGCAACTTTAACTTTGCCGGGTATTGCGGGTATTATATTAACGCTGGGTGTTGCTGTGGACGCAAACATATTGGTATATGAACGAATCCGCGAGGAAAAAAAGGCAGGAGCATCAACAATCAAAGCAATTGACGCCGGGTTCAAACGCGCAATGAAAACAGTTATGGATGCGAATTTAACCACATTAATTTGTTCATTGGTTTTATTCCAATTCGGAGCAGGTCCAATCCGTGGATTTGCGGTAACGTTATCAATCGGTGTTTTGACCACTTTGTTCACTTGTGTGCCGCTGTCGCGCGTTATTATTGAAATGTGGGCAAACGGTAAAAATAAAAAAATATCATATATAAGGGGATAGTACGATGAATTTTAAATTCCATTTTATGAAATATCGTCATGTAATGTATATTATTTCGGCGATTATGATTGCTGCATCAATCTTTTCATTGTCGACACGCGGATTAAATTACGGGATTGATTTTGCCGGTGGTATTTCAATCGAAGCAAAACCAACAAACGCCGATATGACCATGGATAAAATGAGGTCGATTTTGGCAAAATATTCACCCGAATTACAGAGCGTTGAACAAACAGGGACCGTATTGATTAAAATTGGTTTGGACGTTGGTGCTGACGAAGCAGCGCAAAACCAAATGGTCAAAGAAATCAAGAGCTCATTAGGTGATTCAGTCGAATATCGTCAGGTTCAAATTGTTGGGCCAAAAATCGGGGGTGAATTAATTCGCGGCGGTATTTTGGCGATTATATTCGCGTTTTTGGGAATGTCATTATATATCTGGGTTCGATATAGTGGCGGTTATGCGTTTGGCGCACTGGCATCCATGGCGCATGATTTTATTTTGTTGTTTGGATTTTTCTCGGTATTGGGGTTGGAATTCAATTTAACATCAATTGCTGTTATATTAATGGGTATTGGGTATTCCGTTAATGACAAAGTAGTTAATTATGACCGTATCCAAGAAAATGCAAAAAAATATCATAAAATGGACGTAATAGAATTGGTCGACAAATCTATAAATGAAATGTTGGTTCGTACGATTTTAACCTCTGTGTCTACTTTCTTGGCGGTGTTGGCATTGTATTTCTTTGGTGGGGCTGCACTACGTACTTTTTCATTGGCGATGATGTTCAGCATTGTTTTGGGCACAATCACTTCAATATTTATTTCGAATTCTTTGTTAATTAACTTTGACATAAGGAAGGGAGAAGAATGAGAAAATTATTACTGATTACAGCAATTTTATGGCCGTTTGCTTTGAATGCGGGCCTGTATTTCGATGACGAAGACGTTATGGTGGATGGGATTAATGTCCCAGAGATGAGCGCTTTCTTTGCGGATGTTTACGAAAAGCTGGATCAGAATAATTGGAACAACGACCAAGCAGCCAACGGCATGACCAGGATAATTCAATCAATTGAAACAATTGATCCACGAGTTGGGATCAGTGTAACTGGACCGCGTATGGTTATTGTGTATGATGATACAATTGCCGGTAATTATGAATTGCCAAAAATTGGTAAATGGAATGATTGGGGTGAATTAACCACGGCAATAATTTTAAATTTACGTGAAAAATTACCAAATTTGGCCAAAGCAAATGATCAACAAATTTATTTTGCAGTTGTTGGTGCCATGATGAATGAATTGGATCCATCGGGTGGATACATTTATCCGGAAATGATCCAAGTAAAACAACAGGGCCGGGTATTGACCAGTTTGGGATTGGCTGGCGTCAGAAACGAGGATGGTTATTACAGAATCACATCTGTGATCCAAGGCTCTATGGCCGACAATGCTGGATTAAAAAATCAAGACATAGTTTTATCGATTAATGGTCGCCAAGCAACCGGGATGAGTGACGAAGAAATAATTGATATATTGGAAGGCTTTACGACATCATTGGTTAAACTGGATGTTTTTGATCCCGTTACCAAGGCCGAACGAAACGTTGTATTGCGTCGTGCAACCATTATGATGGCGGATGCAGACGTTATTAAACGTGATACAATTATTGAAATTGTTATTCATCAATTAACTAAAAAATCTGTTGGATTAATTGCTGAAACATTGAGTGAAAAAATTACCCAAGCAACATCGGGGATTGTACTGGATTTGCGTACCACCGATGGTGATGATGAAGAGGCAATGACCCAAATCGCCGGTCTTTTTATGGGCAAAGTGCCTGTTTTACAGGTGATAAATGTTGGTTCGGACAAGGCATTCGAAATGGTCCCAGGGGGCGAGGCAATTGTTGATTCAAACATCCCGGTGATTGTTTTAACATCCCGTCAAACACACAAATTGGGCGAAGCGCTGGCCGCGGCATTCGAAGAAAATCATCGTGGGTTGGTTGTCGGAACACCAACTGCTGGGGATGCGAAATTATCAAAAACCATACCATTGAAAAATGGCGGGCAATTAAAAATTACAAATCGTCAAATGAAAACGGGGGGCGGTCGTGATTTGTCGAACCGCGGGGTTTTGCCGGTGATTTGTACTTCCAGCATTCGTTCCCAAAAGCAGCAAGAAGTTATGTTTGTTAACATTTTAAACAAAGATTTCAAAACAGGATTGGAAACGTGGTATTCGGAAACAGATCAATCGCGTATTGAAAAAATTCGTCGTGGTTGTCCCGAAGTTGCAAATGGCCAAGATGAAGATTTGTTAACCCAGGGTGTTGTTGCGCAAATATTTTCAAACCCAAAGGTTTATGACGCGTTAATTAAATTGATTCCATAATAGAGAGAAGGGGAATCCCATGTTTATCAAAAATGATAAATTATCTATAAAAAACATAGTTGTTGGGTTTGTGATTTCCGGCATTTTGGCTGTTTTGGGTATATTTTGGCTGGATTTGCCGGTACATGTTTGGATGATTGAACATCAAAATATTTTATGGGACAGAGGTACGCAAATGGGCGCAGCCAAAATTTGGTTTTTGGTGGTTGGGTCTTGTTTTATCGCTGGTTGGATTTTAAAAAACAAAAAAATAACCAGAACAGCATTTTTTGTGATGATGTCATTGATTTCGGCGTCTGCGTTTGCATGGATTTTAAAATTTGGATTTGGTCGTATGCGACCAATGTTTTACGATGCGTTGGGGCAATCGGGTTTTTATCCATTTACTTTTTCGGACGCGTTCCATTCTTTTCCTTCTGGGCACACGGTTGCAACGTTTGCAGGGATGGTAATGTTGGGATTATTATTCAAAAAATTTAAACCATTGACCTGGACTCTGGCTGTATTAATGGGTGTATCGCGCGTTATTGTGGGGGCTCATTATCCGTCCGACGTAATTGTTGGTGCATTCATAGGTATGGTTTTTGCAGATATTACATACATTTCCTGTAATAAAATAATTAAAAAAACAAAAGAAAAACAACAAAAAAATTAAATTTTTACAGCATTGCAATAAAATGAATAAGTAACAGGCATGTAAATTCCGCCAGTGAAAAAGTTTAAAATTCCATTTACAAAGTTATCGCTGGTTTCTATTGAATTTAAATGATTCCCAGTGCAAATTTTTTCGGCATCAATTGTGTTTGTTCCAATTGCCCCCCAAAAATAATGGCGAATTGTTTCGGTGTGTGTTGGTTCGGTCGGCTTTTGTTCGGGATTCCCAACCTGTAATACCGATGGAGAACAGGCGGACAAAGCGAAAAAAGTTATAATAATGTATAATGTTTTGTTTATTCCCATGGGCTCGATTATACATTATGTTGCGGCAAAATAAAAGCACATTGTATTAATTGTTGCGGAACGAGCAATGAGCCAAATGGTCATTTATGTATCCGGTTGCTTGCAAATGTGCATAACATATGGTTGATCCGAAAAATTTAAAACCACGTTTTTTCATGTCCGTTGAAATCGCGTCGGAGAGTTCTGAGCGGGCAGGGATGTCGGATAATGATTTCGGTTTATTTACAATGGGTTTTTCGTTTGGTAAAAAGCCGCGAATATAATTACAAAAGCTTTTGAATTCCCTTTGTATTTCAATAAATTTTTGTGCATTTGTAATTGCTGCACGGATTTTTAAGCGATTTCGAATGATGCCATTATTTTGCATTAATTTTTCGACATCTTTGTCAGTAAATTTAGCAACTGCATTCACATCAAAATTTGCAAAAGCCTGTCTATAATTTTCCCGTTTGCGCAATACGGTTATCCATGATAAGCCGGCCTGGGCTGATTCCAACGTTAAAAATTCAAACATTGTTTGGTCGTCATCTACCAAACGTCCCCATTCGGTATCGTGGTATTTAACATATAGTGGGTCTGTCCCGCACCATTCACAGCGTTTTACTTGTTTCATTTTTTAATATTATTATCGTGGTTAATTACTATATAATTTTCATCAGAATCAATTGGTTGAAATTGAATTTTAAATAAATCAAACGTATTTTCATCCACAGCCAATTCGCCGGAATTCATTTTTGTCCGTTCCAATGCTCGTTGCCGGGCAATATCCATATTGCATTGAATGTTGTGAAACACTACATTTTTTGTAATATTTTTTGCGCGATTATATGCAGTTGCACGACTTTCTTTACTCCAAAAACCGGAATCAATAATTACATCTGCGCCAGTTTTTACAATCTCTTTTGCTAAATTCCAAATTAAATTATCTATACGATTATAATAATCACGAAATAAATCAGCAGGAGGATTATTGCCATATAATTTTACCATAAATTCATCATCAGACAGAATAACCGTAGGCAATTCATGCGCCAATCTTTTCGCAATCGTAGTTTTTCCAAACCCAATAAAACCATGTACTAAATGTATTGTTGCGGTCATAACAGCCCCCAAAGTTCACAGTGCAAAAATGGTAATCGTATGTAAGGAGAACCAAATCTGCAGATTTTTGATATAAATCACCATACCACTGTGAAAATAAAAAGTAAAGCCGCGAGTTTTCGGGGCCGCGCGCGGATAAAAATAAAACGGCCAATTCTGGCGGAGGTGTAAATGTTATTGGTGTAGAGCATACTAAACATGATAAACACCTCATAAATCACTTATCCCGATTATTTCCCCGAATAATCCAACACCCCACCAACATCCAACCGATTATCAGGGAAACCGAGCATATAAACACACAATGACGTGCGTTATTAGCACGGAATTGATGTGTGCATCGCAAGGTTACGCGATTCCACACAGCAAAATTAATCACACAAACAACATCAGGGAATTTACAGGGAAATTTTGTGGTTTTGCCCCTAAAATCGCATTTTACCAATTGGTCCCAAATTCACAACCCCAACCACACCGCGGCATCCACTACCCACATCACCCCAAATTCCCTAAAACCCTAACAGGGAATTTATTTTAAATAACAATGAAAATTCATTACCAAAACATAAAAACAACCAATATTCCCACGAAACTAGAATTCCGCTCAACTTTCAACCAAATACGCGGTTGACTTCAAGATATGTCATTGCTAATATGTACCTCATGAAATACGATATAACATCAATAACATCTGCAATACAAAAAATTGTTGGACTATGTCCAAATTATGAGTCGCATCCAATGATCATAAATTCGTGGTCATCGGAAGTGTACAAAAACATAGCTCTTATAGTCCTAGACGGAATGGGGACAGAACAGCTGGATGTATTAAGCGATTCTGTGACAGACTATTTTTATAAAAACAAATATGATACTATTGATACAATAGTTCCTTCTACTACGGTTGCCGCCACAACAACTTTGCGCACGGGGCTGTTGCCTGTATCACATGGGTTATTGGGATGGTCGCAATATTATAAAGAATCTGGAGAGATTGTCGAAAATTTTACTAATTGTGACTTTTATAGTGGTGAATCATCTCATCTTACGAAGCCTCCGTTGGAAAAAATGCCAGCATTACTTGTTGACCAAATCAATGATATTTCCGAATGGAGCGCTTTTGAGGTTATGCCTCAGTTTATTACACCAGAGCATAATACAGTTGAGAAATGGTGTTCAACTATTGAAAAAATAGCAAATACAAAAAATGCCAATAAAAATTACATATACGCGTATTGGCCGGAGCCAGATAGCACTAACCATGATCACGGAATTTTGTCTGGCGAAGCCAGAAATTGTATCTGCAATATACGAGATGCAATAATAAATTTGCAAAATAATTGCCCAGATACATTATTCATCATAACTGCTGATCACGGTCATATTGATACTTTGCCCTTATTTATCGAAGATTTTACGGGTATTGCTGACACTCTGATAATGCCGATTTCATGTGAGGCGCGTTGTACACAATTTTTCGTAAAACCAGAGGCTAAAAATAGCTTTGAAAGAATATTTTATGAAATATTTTCGGAGAAAGATTTTTTGCTGATCAATAAGGAAACTTTTAAAACAAACTACCTTCACTGGTATTCTGCCAAGAATAGAGTGCTGGAAGATGAATCAATCGGGGACTATGTCGCAATTGGAATAGGAAACAAATCATTGCATCAAAATCAAAAAGCTTGGGAAGAGTTTGGCTCACCAGCATCTGAACATGCAGGCGGGACAGCATCCGAAATGCAAGTGCCATTAATTATATTAAATAACAAATAAATAACAAAAAATAATTATTGACATTTAAATTGCTTTTGACATAAACAATGATAAGTTGATGGGATCACTTCATCACAATTATAGGGCGGGTAGTATAATTAGGCAGAACGCTGAGTTTTCCCTCAGAGGTACGGTTCAAATCCGGACCGCCCCCCAAAAAGTATAAAAAGGTATATCTATGCAAAATCAAAAAAAAGATAATAAGACACCAATAAATTCTTTAAAAGAAATAAGGATTCAAAAACTTAAAGACATCGAATCTCAAGGAATAAACGCATATCCACACATATACAAACCAACGCATCTTGCCAGTAATATAATAGCTGAATTTGGCCACCTTCAACCTGGTGAAAAGACAGCGGATACAAAAGACATTGTAAAAATTGCAGGAAGAATTATGGCAATCCGAAATTCCGGAATGTTCATCGATGTTGAAGATGAATCCGGAAAAATTCAAATTTGCAATGAAAATCCAAAAGCAGATACACAATTTAATAACATGCTTAAAAATCTTGACATTGGTGATATAATTGGTGTTTTGGGAGGAATTAAAAAAACTTTGCGAGGAGCAGTTTCTGTTACTCCTCTGGAAGTAACAATGCTGTCAAAATCATTGAATATTCTTCCTGAAAAATACCACGGTCTAACAGACTCCGAAGAAAGATACCGCAATAAATCCGTAGATCTTATAGTAAACAAAAACTCTCGGGATGTTGTTCTCAATAGGGCGAAAGCAATGTATGCTATACGCGAAGTAATGCACGATGAGGGATATATAGAGGTAGAAACACCTATACTTCACCCAGTAAAAGCCGGTGCAAATGCTGCTCCATTTACTACACATTATAATTCTCTTAAAGACGATTTTTATCTCAGGATAGCATCTGAACTTGAACTAAAGCGGCTCATTGTTGGAGGCATTCCTCGAGTGTTTGAAATTGGTAAAAATTTCCGCAATGAAGGTATTGATAATCGCCACAGTCCAGAATTCACAATGCTAGATATATATGGCTCTTATAAAGACTATTTTGACATGATGATTCTCGCAGAAAGATTGCTGCGAGATTCATCTATGGCTGTCAACAGCTCTCTCCACATTACTTGGAAAGATGCCTTAATAGACCTTGAAAAACCATTTAAAAGATTACCAATGGTAGACGCAGCATCAGAAGCGCTGAACGAAGATCTTATAAACATGAGCGATAGGGAAATTCATAGCATTGCCCAAAAACACAAAATTCGACTCAAGGGAACTGAATCTTGGGGTAAAGTAGTAGAAACTATATTTGAAGAAAAAGTCGAAAAAACTCTTATTCAACCAACTTTCGTAATGGATGTTCCATATGATATATCTCCGCTGACAAAAATACATCGACAAAACCCACGTCTTTCTGAAAGATTTATGCTCTATGTTGGCGGCATTGAATTTGGTGAAGCTTACTCAGAATTATCAAATCCAATAGATCAAAGAAAAAAATTCGAAGAACAAGCATCTCTTTCAGATGATCCTGAAGCAATGCAAATGGATGAAGCCTTTCTTACAGCTTTAGAATACGGTATGCCCCCTACAGGAGGCATGGGAATAGGTGCAGATCGCCTCGCCATGATGTTAACAAACTCATCTAATATCAGAGATGTTTTAACATTTCCCATGTTAAAAAAAATAAAGTTGAGATAAACTTAAGGTCCACATTAATCAAGGAGAAAATATGGACTTCATAGTAAGGAAAAAGAAACAGCCTATTGGAACCATTTTACAAGATAAAAATGGGCTGACTTTTATCCTCAAATTTGATGAGATGGATACAAAAGCTAAAGATAATATACTCCACAATATTAACAATCTCAGCCTGGAGTATGAAAAAAATGACTTAGGGCTTATAGTAAAAACAGAGAAACTCAGTAAAAAGGAAATTGGCTCTTGGTTTGGACAAAGAACAAATATTTCTAAAAAAGACGTGGAAAATAATCTAGACTTTGATAAAATTTTAACAGACGCGCTCAATTTTTCGTTTCAATTAAATCAGCGCAGAGAAGATATCTATAAAGCTCTTTCATCATATGCCACCTATAATACAATATGTGATGAAATTGATAGATCAATAGACCTTCTTACAAATCTTACCATAAATAAGGAATACTTTTTAAAAGAGAAAGCACCAATCGCGTCATTTATGCCTTTAAACCAATTGCTGTATTCCTTTGTTTGTTTTGCTCTTGTTCCATCGTATATTTGTAAGAAAGTATATGTTAGATATCCAAATGATTCTCAAGACGTTTTTAAAGAGCTAGATAAATTGTTAAATTTATCAAGTATGCCAAATATAGAAATATTCTATGGAGGAAGAGAGGATTTTCTCAATATTACACGAAATGAAATAAAGGCATTTATATTTACAGGTACATATGAAAACATGAAGAAAGTAAAAAGATCGTATAACAAAGAGTTATATTGTTTCTTTGGTGGTGCTGGACAAAACCCGGTTATAATAAATCTTCGGTCAAATATCAAAGAAGCCGTCGAAGCATGTATCGAGCTTGGAACATACAACCAAGGACAAGACTGTGCCGCCCCAAATGCATTACTTGTGAAAAGAGATTGTTTAACAGATTTTCAAGAAATTTTAATAAATAAATTAAAAGAAATTCATGAAAACTGTAATTCAAATCCTGAAAAATCCACGATAATAATGCCTAATACAAAAGATGGATACGCATTAAATGCTGCAAAACTAATTTATAACAATCGGAAGAATATTTATTATGGAGGTCTTATAGACGCTTCAAAAAATATGATATATCCTACGGTAATAGTAAAGGATCTCTCTGAAGGAGCTAATTACGAAGAATTGTTCTGTCCAATATTCTTTATACAACCTTATGATTCAGAAAATGAACTTATAAACTATTTCAAAAATACAAAATATAAAGAATCAGCTATGTTTTTGACAGTTTATGGAAAATTAAAAGAAGAAACAATAGCCATACTTTATGATGAAAAAATCCATATGCCGGACTCTATACTTGTGAATGACCATCTACACAATTTCGAGCATGGATACAAACCATATGGCGGTATAGGAAAGCATGCATCTGGAATCTATTACAAAGGCATATTTACTCCACAACCAATTCTACCTCAGAGAGAAATCGTAAGATACTTATAAAAACAGCAACTGGTAAATAATAATGAAAATAACAAAAAAACAGATAAAACAATTGGACTTAGATACCCGAGAGATATTCGGAGACAATCTAGAGTTTTCATTTATATGTGGCTCAACTGCTCGAGGTGAAGATAAAACAAATTCAGATGTTGACACTTTTATATTACTAAAAAAATCCAACCACGAACAAGAAAAAAAATTTCTTGAATACATGAAGAAACTGCATTACGACCTTCAAAAGGATTTTGACCACCTTGGATTTTGCCTAGACAAAGAATGCCTTTCAGATCTCATATACATTGCAAATAACATTAAAGATTCTCTACCGTCAATTATGAGTTCTTCATGCGTATTAACTGATTGCATATTATCGCAATTTCAATATGCTCGAATTATTTTATGGGTGTTGCACTTACCTAAAATAATACTAAAAGATAGTCCACTATTACACTCAACATACAAGCAAGAGGCCGATAAATTTGTATCTACACAACCGCAATGGGAGAGGGCTGAACCACACTTGCATACCACTGATAATAAACATATAATTGCGACTACAAAACAAAATTTTGATAACGAAATAGCAAAGGGAAATCTTGAAAACACCCCTGTGGGTATAGAAATTGGAAAATTTTATAAACCAAATTTTACAGAAACTTTACAACAATGCACTGAAAATTTCAAAAAAAGCTATCATTGCCCTCTAACATCGCAACTTGTCGGCAGTAACATCAAAAAAATCATCGCTCGCCAGTGCATTATGGGAAAGCACATACAAGAAAGGTAATGAATTACAACAAATTCAGAATCTTATCCTTGCCAATACCCAAAATAAATCCGGCCAGCTTTGGTCCTTGGTCCCGATTGACCAGTAACTGATATAACAGTTTATACGCATTTAGTACTTCCAATCCGTTGGCCTTAATTAATTCACCGACCTTACTTTGTAAGACGCGTTCGTCATCTAAATTGTCCCAATCAATCTCCAACATTTTGTGCAAGTCATTCACGAACTTTTTTTCATCTGTCGACAATGTCATGTCATTGCGTTTTTCGGAATTCAATATAAGTTTGAAATCATCCGAAGCACAATTTTGTATCCAAAATACTGCGCATTTGGACCTTTCTTGATACCGTTGTTCATCGATGTCATTTTTGATTTGGTGGGCGTAATATGCTCTGGTTTTTTCGATATCAAATTCGTTTATTTGCAACTGATTACACAGGTGCCTAAAACTCGGCTGAAAAGGCATCTGTTCCGGAATCTTTCCATCAAAATTTATCTGAGACATTTCATAAATACGCCGCTGCACTGCACGCCTGTCATCATTCACATCTTCCAATCCATAAACCACGCGTTCCATTCGGTCAAATGCTTCGTAATTCTTCAAAACATCAATGTCAAAAGCCATACTGAACTGCGCATCTGGTTTATACGAAGCAAAAAACCAACGTATCATTTCTGGTTCATAAACCTGCAAAACGCTTTCCACAGAAAACCCGTTACCAATTGACGAAGACATCTTTTTGCTTTCACCCTTTGGCAATACAAATGCATATTTTGCATAAACCGGAGACGCCCCTCCAAAAATCTCACTAACGATTACTTTGCTGGTATCAAAACTGCCCCCAGCCGAAGAATGATCTGTCCCACCTGGTTCAAAATCAACATTTTCAAATGCCCAACGCATTGGCCAATCAATTCGCCAAGGCAATTTCAGCCGCCTTGAATCGCGTAAATTTAACTTTTCCGTGTGGTTGCATAACTTACACTTATAATCAACTGTTTTATCTGATGTATTATAATTTGAAAAAACAATTCGGTCACGATTGCAATTGCTGCAATAAGTTGCAATAGGATAAAACTCTTCATCCATCCCCTGGCTTTTAGATGTCTGTAAAATATCACGAATTTTATCTCGCGAATCCATAACCTTTATAATCAAATCATTATATTCGCCACTACGATACATCCGACTTTGATAAATAAATTCAATATTTGTTATGCCCAATACCGGAGCAATACGTTCCAACGACACTTCGTTATGCCGAGCATAAGAACTTTCTGTTCCGTAAACATCTGGAATATCGACAATCGGCTGATACAATAATTCTTTTAACATCTCTTGCTGTGGCATATCGCCCGGCACTTTGCGAAAAGTATCATAATCATCCCAAGAATAAATAAAACGTACCTTTTTCCCCATGCGAACCAACGCCCGGGACACCAATTCGGTGGTTATAATCTCGCGAAATTTTCCAATATGAATTGTCCCAGACGGGGTAATTCCGCTGGCCAAAGTATATAAATCTTTATCGCCTTTTTCACGAATTATTCGCTCTGCAATAAAATCCGCCCAATGAATGGCATTGTTATCCGACATTTAAACCTCATTTTTCTCACAAAGGATGCTACTATTATAATGTTAAAAAGTCAAGAAAGTCTCACTAACAGCATTGATCCATAATAGTATTTTCCTACTGGATAATTGATATTTAAATACCGACAGGATGTACATAGGGCTCTAATTTTGCCATACTCAAATATGTAACAAGCATAACCATTACTGTAATAACGCGTTCAACCTGAAAATCAAGTATTTGTCCTTCTAAACACGTCAGTACATTGGAATGTTTGAAATCGCAATATTTCAAATAAAAGTGGGCAATTCTGGTCTCATCTACTCCATCCATGTTTTTTGAAAACATTTGCAAATATTCTTCAATATTCGGACGATTATAGTTTTTTTCAATGAGTTTTATTTTATCCGCATTTGTACCCAGACGATAATTTATCTTTTTAATAATTTCTTCATTTTGTTGGTGTCAATTCCGGCATATAACAATATTTGTCACCCAAAAGTTTCTGCAAATTTGCACCCGATGCCCATGGAACAAATCGTGACGCCCGCCATAAACGAATATCAATCAATTTTTTGACACCAACAGCATCCAGAACATCCGTAAAAATGTCCGCTGTTTTTCCACTAAAACCGATTGTATAAATCATTGCCATTAAAACAGACTCGGTTTTCCGGTTTTAAAATCTGGAAATTGCTTATATTTTTCCCCATCTAAAATAGGGTCTTTATGCTGTCCCCCATACTCGCTATACTGTTTAAACCAAAACGCAGCTTTTTGTTCCAATGTCCAATCGCGAATTTCTCTGACCCAATTTGTATCCAGTTGCCGTGCATTTGGTCCGGATTCTCCACCAGCAATAACCCAATCAATTCCATCCAAATCCAATCGGTTAATTGGTCCCAACAATGGCTCCAATGATAAATATCGCATATATGCAGGCACAGCCTTCAAATCATCCAGCCTATCACGATATTTATCGGATTCAATCGTTACACCCATTACAACATGCGGCATCCATTCAAGGTTTGACGCCAATTCACGCAAACGCTTTGATCGTTTTGTTAATATGGTATAAACATGCCAATCTGCACGCTTCATTATTGCAAAAACTTTCTGAATATATTCTAATGGCACATCATCGTGAAATAAATCGCACATGGAGTCTACAAATATTAATCTTGGTTTTTTCCAATGCAATGGAATTTCCAAACGCTCTGGACGCAATGTCATTTTAAAACCATTTTCGTATCCAAAAACTCCTTGTCTACACAAACGTTCTGCAATTGGTTTTGCATAACAATTTATACACCCATCGCTGTACTTTGTACATCCAACAACTGGGTTCCACGTTGCATCCGTCCATTCAAGTTTAGATTTTTCTGCCATATTCACATTATGCCAGAAACGATATTATTTTTCAAGCCAAGTATTGATTTAACAAAGTTTTCGTTGCTTGAAATCTATCTTTATCACGAATTATAAAAATAATATAATGGCTTGTACGCGTCGATTTTTCCATCTTAAATTTAAATGGCGTGTAATTACAATTTTCACAATTTTTACAAACCATTTTCACAAATTTATCTATCACGAATTGTTCTCTTTCCGATTTTGGATTTGTGCTACAAAATTTACGTATTTCGTGCAAAGTTTTTTTATCAAACAAATCATTAAACAATTCATCTGCGATATCAAAATTCATAAACCGATTAAACTGATTAAAATTAAACATCACCGCAATATCACAGTCCTTATTTAATAACATATTATTAATATAATTTCTATTTATACCCTTCCATCCCCAAGGATCAATTAACATGAAGATATGTTCATTATTAGATACGGTCTTTTGAAAACTTTCAGCATTACCAATCGAAGTAACCAAAGTTTTTATAAACCTAGCATTTTTCACATTCAAAATCATACGACGCAATTTTGCAATAAATTCTGCATTATAATCATTTAAGATCACATTGAATCTCTGTGCCATTCTCTTATTATTGCAAATTTCCTGTAAAATACATATCGGTGTAGATAATGTTCCATCATCATATATGCCAGGCCCTGAAAATAGATCAATATAAGATAGATTTTGTTCCTTTTTATTGTCTTGAAGCCAAAGTTTAAATGTAGCTAAGATAATCTGAGTTTTAATATCAGAATTTAAAGATTGTTCGTTAAAAAAATTATTTTTCATATTACTCCCTTAAAAATATAAAAAAAAGCCCCGCCAAAAATAGCGGGACTAAAATTAAAAAAGACGGATAAAATCCGTCCTAATATACTCTGCATTATACCACAAATCATCAAAAAAGTCAATAATAAACTCCCTTAAAATTTCCTCGCACCAATGAACAGTGCACTGCCAAAAACGGGCATTGTATGTAAACATCAAAATATCGCCGTATTTTCACATATTAAATCACATACCATTGCAATAACCTTAAAATCGCATCAAAAAAATCCCCGAATTCCGGGGATAATTCAAGGGTTATCGATTTTGTAAAAAATTGTAGTAAAATCAATATCTTGTCTGGCGGAGAGGGGGGGATTCGAACCCCCGATACTGTCGCCAGTATACTCGATTTCGAGTCGAGCGCATTCAACCGGGCTCTGCCACCTCTCCGAATGGGGGTATATTAAGTTGATTTTTACAAAAGTGCAAGGATAAATATTATATAATTATTTGGATGTTATTTTGTTAATTCGGGAGTAAATTTTTAATTTTCCCCGAATTAACAACAAAGATTAGGGCGGATTATTTTATCCACTTTAATGCTTCTGCATATTCTTGCGGGGTGTTGATATCCGCAGGTGCTTGTTTAATCAAGCGGACATCATCAACCAATTTAGCGTATATTGTCATGCCATTTTCCAATGCGCGCAATTGTTCCAATTTTTCGGTATTTTCCAATATCCCAACAGGTAATTCAACAAACCTCTGCAATGATTTTGCATTGTAAACATATATGCCTATGTGCCAATAGGCAAGCTTGGGAGTGCCGTCCAAATCGCGGTCAAATGGAATTGGGGCGCGTGAAAAATACAAACAACGGCCAACGGTTTCATTATTGCTTAACCCCATCGCAATTTTAACCAAATTTGGGTTTTGGATTTCATCAGCATCAGTGATTTTTTGGCAAACGGTTACAATGTCTGCATTTGTTTCGCGCATTATAGCAACCAGTTCATTATTCAATTTTGGGTCAACGTTTATGCCGTCGCCCTGAAAATTAACGATAACATCGTATTTGGAACCGTCCGGATCAATTTGTTTTAATGCGGCAGCAATTCGATCCGTACCAGATGGCAGAGTTGGGTCGGTTAACAAGCATTTTGCGCCGAACTTATTCGCAACATCAATTATTTCAGCGTCCCCGGATGCGATATAAATATCATCACGATCATAAATAGCGGCAACATTTTCATAAACATGTTGGATCATGGTTTTGCCATTAATATCAATTAATGGTTTGTTTGGTAATCGTGTTGATTTTAAACGTGTTGGTATAATTACGGCTGTTTTCATAGTTTTTCCCCATTTTTTATTAAATAATCATGTAATTCAGTAACGTTATGTATTTCAGGAACCCATTTCAAATCATCCGGGGCATCCGTTGTAAATTCGCAACGCATGCGAATTGGATGTGCCCCAACATTAATAGCCGCGGCCAGGTTATAAATCCGGTCATCAACCAATATTGTTTCGTCTGGTTTCAGACCATATTTTTCAAAGCATTCGCGCAACATGTCTTGCTTGGCCGTGTCGTGCATGAATTTTCCATGTTGTACACATTCAATTGTTAAAAAATCAGTTACATCGGCAAGCAGGGTATTTAACAATTTTTTCTTGGTTTCAACATCAAAAGTGGCCGACATCGTAAATTGGTGATAGCCCAAGTCATTTAATTTTTTAAGTGTTTGGATAACGTCTGGATACAATGGACGGTTATTGAAAAAGTTTAAATCGGCACAAAAATCATGATCCATAACATCGCCCATCGTTGGATGTGTTTTTAATTCCAACGCCCCATATTTTGGTTGGATTGGCAAAACGTTAGGTAACTCGTCCCACTTTAAATTTTTATATGTTTCCCGGTATTTTGGATGGTTTTTCAAAAAATTAAAGTATGCGAAATTCAAATCCGCCAATACCCCATCAACATCCCAAAATATATTTTTTATTGCCATGTTATTCCCCAAATGCATACCTTTGGTATTGGGCGAATTATAACAGTTCAATAAAAATATTTCAAGGGCTTGAATTAACAGGATGGTTAAATCCTCTTGCATTATTGGGGAGGGGGATTATAATATAAGCCGTTATAAAAAGGATTTAAGTATGAGATCAGGCCTATCAAAATCATTAATTGGACGTTTGTTAGGGGATGTTAAATATACCCCAAATCAATTGGAAGAAATGTATCCAAAGCGAGAATTGTTGGACGGGGCAATGGTTACGCGTTTCGCGCCATCCCCAACCGGGTTTTTGCATTTGGGCTCATTAAATATGTTAATGATAAACGAGCGTTTGGCCCATCAATCAAATGGTGTATTTTTTATACGTATCGAAGATACCGACACAAAACGTTCGGTCGCAGGTTCAATAGATGTTATTTTAGAGGTTGAATCAAGATTCGGATTAAAGATTGACGAGGGCCCAAAACTGGGTGGGGGCGAGCACGGTAATTATGGCCCATATACCCAAAGTCATCGCGTTGAAATTTATAAAACATATGTTGCTGATTTATTGGAGCGCGGTTTGGCATACCCATGTTTTATGGCCGAAGATGATATTGAAAAAATCACATCCATTCAAACGAAAAGTGGGTTGAGGCCCGGCTTTTACGGTGAATATGCCCGTGATCGTAATTTGGCCGAGGATGAAATTATCACGCGTTTGGACGCCGGGAAAAAACCAATTTTTAGATTATATTCAACCGGTAATTATGATGAAAAAATTTATTGTAAGGACGCTCTCCGCGGATCAATTGCATTTCCGCAAAACGACACGGATATTGTTATTTTAAAATCGGATGGTTTGCCAACATATCATTTTGCCCATTTGGTTGATGATCATTTAATGCGCACAACGCACGTTGTTCGTGGCGGAGAATGGTTGTCATCAATGCCTTTGCACGTGTCGTTATTTCAAATGATGGGTTGGGATGTGCCTGTTTATGCTCATTTGGGGACAATTGATAAAATGGATGGCGAATCACGCCGTAAAATTTCAAAACGTCACGACCCCGAAGCATCAATTGCATTAATGTTAGAGCAGGGTTTTGCTCCTCAGGCAATTTTGGAATATTTGTTTAATATTGCAGCATCTGGGTACGAAGATGCGAAATTAAAAAATTCATCAATTAACATGTGGTCATATCCAATCAATTTAAAAAAGATGAGTCCATCAGGCGCATTATTTGATATGAAAAAATTAGAGAGCATTTCGCGTGAATGGATTGCGACATTGTCGATTAACGATTTGTTTGCAAGCGTTTACGAATTTGCCATGAAATATGATGCTGATTGGTCGGAACGAATTGCCAAATCCCCGGATTATTTAAAAAATATGTTGGCGATTGAACGCGATAATCCGAAAAGAATCAGAAAAGATTTTGTTACATGGCGTCAGACTTTAGATGAAGTATCGTATTTCTATGACGATTTATTCAAATTAACAAAATCAAAATTTGAATCTGAATTCAATGGGTTGAACCATGAAGTTATTATATCTGTTTTATCCGAGTTTCGTGATAATTATGATGATGCGCTGGACGCATCAGATTGGTTCAACGGCGTTCGCGATTTGGGTGAAAGGTTTGGTTTTGCCAAAAATCAAAAGGAATACGATGCTGCCCCCGATAAGTACATTGGGACGGTATCAGATGTCGCGTCTTTTTTGCGTGTTGCAATAACGGGACGTAAAATGACCCCAGACTTGTATTCAATTATGCAAGTTATGGGTAAAAGCCGGGTAATTGACAGGTTAAACAACATCATCAATGGATAGTCATATTTAATGAAACGTTGTTTAAGTATTAATTTCAATTTTCCTGAAATTAATAATATAATATTGCAAAGATTGCAGTGCTAATAAATTGGCTGTAATAACAATTCAGAGGAGTAAAATATGGGAAAGGTAATAAGAAAGATAAAATCAAAAATCATCAAAGAAAATAAACAAACAATCGGTGATTGTCGTTGGGAATGTGGCCATACCAAAGCCGAAGAGTTTATGAATATCGTAATACATGGCATAGGCATAGGTTTAGGGATTGCGGCGGTAACATTGTTGGCGGTGTTTGCTGGGATCAAGGGCGATCCATGGGCCATTGTATCGACAGTTATTTTTGGAAGTTCCGCAATATTTATGTATTTTGCATCAACTTTTTGCCATTGGCGCACTGGGAAAAAGGGTGAACGCTGTTTTGAAATGATGGACAACATTGCGATTTATTTTTTGATTGCTGGAACATATACCCCGTTTTTATTAGTGAATTTGCGTGGCCCCGTCGGTTGGACTGTATTCGGTATTTTATGGGCTGTTGCGATATTTGGGACCATATTAAAGTTTTATTACAAAGACAAACAACCAAAATGGACGGTTGGATTATATTTGTTAATGGGGTGGGCGTTGTTATTTATATTGCCACAAATGATTGCAAAAATCCCAACAATCGGATTAATTTTTGTTTTATTAGGCGGAATTTCATATACCGTTGGTGTTATATTTTATTTATGGCGCAGGTTGAAATTTTCACACGCAATTTGGCATTTGTTTGTAATTGGTGGAACGGTGTTACATTTCTTTGCCGTTTTATACGGATGCATTTTATTAAATTGACTGACGGAGCGGAATATGCAAAAAGAATTAATTGATTTTAAATATAATCCAAATTTTTCATATGTGACACCCGAAAACATGGGGCCCGCGGTCAGATTGGCGATTAAACAAGGTCGTGAACAAATAGTATTAATTAAGCAAGTTATTGTGCCGACTTGGAATAATGTTGCGGAACCTTTGATGTCAGCAACCGACAGGGTTTCCCGTTCATTTGGTTTAATTGAACATATAACATCTGTTAAAAGTACGTCGGAATTAAGGGCGACTGAACAGGAATTATTGCCTGAATTAAGTGATTTTTCAACGAAAATCAATCAGGACGAAAAATTGTACGAATTATTTAAACAATTAAAATTTGGACCTGAATACAAGACATATTCGGCGGCGCAACGCAGATCAATTGATTTGACAATCCAAGCATTTGAATTATCAGGTGTTAATTTGCCAAAGGATAAAAAAGAAAAATTGGCCGCGATTAATTCCGAATTATCTGTGTTAACATCAAAATTTGAAGAAAATATTTTAAAATCAACGGATGAATTTAAATTGAATGTATCAGATATTAATGAGTTGTCAGGCATTCCTGATAATATGGTCGCTATATTCGCAGATAACGCCAAAAAGGCCAGCATTGACGGGTGGCGCATTGGATTATCCGCACCAGAAGTTGGGGCCATTTTAAAGTATGCGAACAGCCAAGATTTGCGATATAAAATTTATCGTGCGTATCAAACAAGAGCGAGCGACCAAGGCAATCAGGCGTTTGATAACACCAATAACATGCAGAAAATTTTGAAATTGAGGGCTGAAAAAGCAAATATTTTAGGGTATAAAAATTACGCCGAAGTCGCGCTGGTTACAAAAATGGCAAAATCCGTATCCGAGGTTGATGCTATGTTAATGGATGTCATGACATCTGCGCGTCCAATTGCGATATCGGAATGGAAAGATTTGCAAAAATACGCAAGAACTGAAATGGGTATGGATAAAATTGATCCATGGGATGCAAATTATGTTTCAGAAAAAATGCGTAAATCCCAATATGATTTTTCAGAAACCGAGGTCGAGCAATATTTCCCAACCAATCGTGTTGTTGACGCATTATTTCAAAAGCTGAACCAAATGTACGGAATTACGTTTGCTCAAAAAAAAGTTCCAGTTTGGCATGATGATGTTAAATATTACCAAGTTGTAAAAAACGGGAACGTTATTGGTGGTATCTATGTGGATTTATATGCGCGCGATGGTAAAAGATCGGGTGCTTGGGAAAACGGTTTTCAAAAACGCCGGGTATTTGATGGAAAGACTCAGTTGCCGATGGCGTATTTGGTGGCAAATTTTACCCCGCCAACATCGGATAATCCAGCAACATTAAAAATTGGTGAAATAGAAACACTGTTTCATGAAATGGGTCACACGATGCATGAAATTATGACAACGATTGATGTGTTAGACGTGTCTGGGACGAGCGTCGAATGGGATGGCGTTGAATTGCCGAGCCAAATGATGGAAGAATTTGTTTGGAATCGCGACTTTTTAATAGCGATGAGCGAACATGTCAAAACGCATGAAAAAATCCCAGCAGCGTTGGTTGATCGGGTAATTTCGGCCAAGCATTTTCAAAATGGATTATTTTGGGTTCGCCAGTTGGAATACGGAATATTTGATATGAAAATTTATGAATCAAAGACTGGTGATATAAACATAATGGATGAATGGTTTCGAGTTCGAGAAAAATACGGTGTTGTTCCGTCTCCAAATTGGACACGTTTCCCAACTGCATTCAGTCATATATTTGCCGGCGGATACGCAATGGGATATTATTCTTATTTGTGGTCCCGTGTATTATCATCCGATGTGGCCAGTGTTTTGATTGAAAGCCCAGAACGTAGTTATGATTATTTGGATGAAATTTTATCCGTTGGTGGATCCCGTCCAATGGCAGAATCATTCCGTGCATTTATGGGCCGGGGGCCATCCAAAGATGCCTTTTTGAGGTTGCAGGGATTCAAAAAGTAATATTTATTCAATCATTTATTGATGTTGCATCCGGAGAAAATCTTTGATTTTCCCGGATGATTTTTTTAATTACAATGATTGTTATTGCTGATGAGGACTGAGAAAACGATTATTAATCGTTTTATGTATCCGTACCGAGTAATGACATAAAAAAGAGTAATATTATCGTTTGCTCTTGATTTTTGGAATTGTTATTTATATAATAAATATATGTTATTCAAATTTAACTTTTTTGTTACAACAACTACAACCCCGTTGGGGTTATAATTTCTATTGCGATTTTTTCGCACAATACTTATAATAATCAAGCAAATTAAAAAAGAAAAACAGGAGTTGTTTTTATGTCTTATCCAATTGAAGTTATTCGCCATTCTCTGGCTCATGTTATGGCGGCGGCCATTCAAAAATTGTACCCAGGCGTCAAATTCGCAGGCGGTCCATCCATCGAAAACGGTTTTTATTATGATTTTGATTCAGATCACGTATTTACCCCGGATGATTTTCCAACAATCGAACGCGAAATGCGGGATTTAATTAAATCCAACGGTCGTTTCGAAAAGAGCATTGTATCCAAGCCGGAAGCATTGGAAATTTTCAAAAACGAACCATACAAATTGGAATGGATTAACGATTTAAATGATGGTGAAATTTCGATCTATAAATTTCGTGATTTTACTGATTTATGTCGCGGTCCACACGTTGAAAGTTCCAAAGATTTACCAAAATCGTTTAAATTACAAAAAATTGCAGGCGCATATTGGAAGGGTGATTCCAAAAACAAAATGTTACAACGAATTTATGTTGATGCTTTTGCTACCGATGCAGAATTGGAACAGCATTTAAAAATGTTGGAAGAAGCAGCCAAGCGCGATCATCGCAAATTGGGACGCGAAATGGATTTGTTTCATTTTGAACCTGATTATGCGCCTGGTTCTGTGTTTTGGCATAATTTGGGATATCGCGTATACCGTCGTTTGATTGAATATATGCGTATGCGTCAGGAACAAAATGATTATTCCGAAGTGTCAACGCCAGCCGTTATGGATCGTTGTTTGTGGGAAACTTCGGGCCATTGGGATAAATATGGTGAGCATAATTATTCCGGCGAAACCGAAGACGGTCGTGTGTTTTGTATCAAGCCAATGAATTGCCCGGGCGGATTGTTGGTATACAAACAGGGTTTAAAATCGTATCGCGATTTACCAATTCGCATGGCTGAATTTGGCAAGGTTCATCGTTACGAAGCATCTGGTTCATTAATGGGTTTGATGCGTGTTCGCGAATTTACCCAGGATGATGCCCATATTTTTTGTACTCCGGATCAGATGGAATCTGAAATTATTGATACTACGAAATTGATCATCGATATTTACAAGGATTTTGGTTTTGAAAAAGTATTAATTAAATTATCAACCAGGCCGGACAGTATTCATCGAATTGGTTCAGACGAAGTTTGGGATTTGTCTGAAAATGCTTTGAAAAATGCTTTGACCAAACACGGCTTTGAATATCAAATTAACGAGGGTGAAGGCGCATTTTATGGGCCAAAATTGGAATTCGTTCTGCGTGATGCCATCGGTCGTGATTGGCAGTGTGGAACGGTCCAAGTTGATATGAATTTGCCGGAACGTTTTGATATTTCATACATTGGCGAAGATGGGGACAAACATCGTCCAATTATGTTGCATCGTGCGTTATTCGGATCAATCGAACGGTTTTTTGGCATATTGTTGGAAAATACTGCGGGGCATTTGCCATTGTGGTTGTCGCCAAATCCAGTTGTCGTTTGTCCAATTATCAATATATTTAATGATTATGCGTCCGATGTTGTTAAATTGTTGAAAAAAGCCGGCATTTATGCAGAATCCGATTTGCGTAATGAAAAAATTAATTACAAGATTCGTGAACATGCGTTGGCAAAAACCCCAATCACAGTTATTGTTGGGGAAAAGGAAAAAGCCGACCAAACTGTCACCATTCGACGTTTGGGTGTGGAAAAACAAGAAACAATGTCATTGTCCGACTTTGTCGAATTAATGAAGCATTCTGTTAAAATGCCGCACAGCGACATATAAAATATTTTATAATAATTTTATTGTTGTTATACGAATAAAACCCAGAGAAAATTTAATATTTCCCTGGGTTTTATTTTTTTATGCAAAAAATCTTTGATTTTCCAGGATGGTTTTTCAATCGTAAAAATTGCCGCGGGCCCATAGCCGCCGAGTGATGACAATTTGGGTCGCGAATTGATTGGCAGCGGCCAGATGAAATTTTACATATTTGTTCATAAATTTTTGTTGTTGATGTTAATTTTGGAAACAATTTTTAATTGTTCTGAAATTAACATGTGGCTTGATGTTTTTATAACAAATATTGGTTGCGGGGTTTATGAAAAATGTGATAGAATATTAAGCATAAGAGGATAAGGGACAGGGAATGGTTAAAAAAACCGGTTTATTGGCAGTTTTTTGTGGGATGTTATTATGCCCGGTTTTGTTGTATGCTGCGAACCCGGTAACGGGACCAGCGCCTGCGATTTTTGGTGGCGGTGGAAATTTAACATCAGCGTCCAGCAATTTTGGCGGGGCAAACAATGCAATGTGGACATCGGGAACATCCGGTGGACGTACGGCATCATCCCAATGCGATCAATATTTTGATCAATGTGCAGCAACATTGGATATGAATTCATTTGCAAACGGTATTATCAAGGCTGGGTCCCAACGTTGCACCGATATGGTTCGGGGCTGTTTGGAAGCGGACGGCGTAAATTATAATAATTGTTATGGAATGGTTTTGCGTTGTGCGTCCCCAAAATGTAAATCCGGTGGTTGTGGGGATTCCGGGGTTGCAACAGGCATTGCCGATGGTTGCATGTCATCGTTATCCGGTCGTATAGCGTTTGGCTGTAAACAATTTCCAACAATTTCAAGTGCGGTTGCCGCCGCATTGGCTGCCGATTCCGCAGGCAAAGCACAACAGGCCGAAGCCGCAGCAATATCCGCCCAAACAAATCAGCAAATGGCCATGATGCAGCAACAAATGGAACAAATGAATCAGCAAGTTCAGATGGCTCAACAACAAGCCGCATCACAGGTCCAAGAAGTATTGGCGGCTCAAGCCGCCCAACAACAAACCAGCGTATCGCAATCTGATTTATTGGCGCGTGCAACGCCGTCCGGCGAATTGTTAACAAAATTGGATAATATTAATGCATCATTGGCAACTGTGCGTAAAGCAATGCAGGATGCATTTACATACGCAGGTTGTAACGCAACCGGGGACAATTGTACCGGGCCAAAACGCGTGGCTGCCTTCAAGCAAAAGGCCGAAGCATTTTTTGATCCGTATGATAATGCGCGCCGCGAAGTTTACAAAGCATTGATTTCAGCCCAGGCATTGGGTGTTGATGTTAATGATATTTATCGTATGTTGACCAATTCATGTTCAGTTTGGGGATTGTATCAAACAGAAGATGGTAAGCCCGATCAGTTGTTGCGTTTGTTCACAGATAACCAAGAAGTAGAAGATAAATTTATGTCCAGCATCGATAAAACTGGTAAAACGGTTGTTAAATGTGTATCGGATACGGCAATGAATTCCGGCTTTTTCGAAGGTATTATGGATAATGATCAGGGTGTGTCGATTTCAAAATTACGCAAAGTTTTAGCAGTTGATGGAACCGTCACAGCCAAGGCTGGAAATGAAACAGACATAGAAAAGGCGAAGAATAAATGTCAATCAACACAGATCGAATTGGACAAGGATTTGGCAAAGATATCAACAGCGGGAATTCAATGGATTTTGGAATCTGATCTCGATCCAACCAAAGGTTGGATCAAAGGTTCTGTTAATCCGTATTATGCATTATGTTCAACCGCAGTTTATAATTCCGCAGATTTGGATACGAAGTTTGTGACGGACGAAGCGTCCAAGGCCGAATTAAATCGTTTGATCGCGTCCAAGGTTACATTATTAACACGTGAAATGCAGCGCCAATATAATTATTTGGAATCAACCACCATGCGTTTCCAAATGCAGTTACAAAAAGCAATTGCCAGGGTTGAATCCGGCGAAGATTTAACGGCGTCCGCATCCGGTGCATCGGGATCGGTTTCATCCGAAGATTGTTTAATCAAATCAACTGATACAGACAGAATGTATTGTTTCAACAACCAATTGTCGCAATCAAAGAGTTTGATTTCTGGTAAAACTGTGTCGGACAAGGCGCGTAAACAATTGGCAAAATTAGCGTCATCAATTAACAGTTATTCAACAAACAGGGTAACTGGTGTTGGTGCCGTCAGTGGATGTTCAGAGAGTGAAATAAAAGATGCAAACCAGGCCAATACATGTATTGCAAATATGTCTATGAAATTATCATCGATCCAAGATGAATTGAACAAAAAGACCACCCAATCCAGTCAGCAAAATAAGCAGTTTGGTCAATAATATTTATGCAACCATGGGTTGAATTAAGTTTTAATATATGTTAAAATGATGTAACCATCAAAGGGGTACATCATGAAAGATTTCATTAAATTTATTCTGATTTTTGTTTTATTTGCCGGTGTTTTATATGTTTTTCCGAATTTATATGCCGATGGTGTTCCCGAAAAAGTAACGTTGGAACGCGCAATGCAACATAATAAATTTTTTGCAGATCTGATTCATAAATATGAAAAGTTCCAAGAGCGTGATTGTCATCCAATTGATTTTTTGGTCGAAACCGAAAATGTGCGTTCTGGATTTGAAAAATTGGCATTATCAACCGGTGGAAACCCCGAGATTTATGATTACATAGTTCGGTATATCACAGATGAAATTGAACCGTTTTTGGCCAAGCAAAAAGTTTGTGATTAAGAAATTTTACCATTATTAACGTTTAAAATTAATGCACCGTCCAGTCCCGAAAATAAATTGGGATCAACGCCCGTCATCCAGGTTTGCCCATTCAATTGGTTCAATGCGTTAAACAAAGATGCGCGCGTGTTTGGATCCAAATGTGCGACGACTTCGTCCAATAATATAACGGGCGCAGATCCAGTTTTTGTCATGACCAATTTTGCATGGGATAAAATCAAAGATAATAAAATCATCTTTTGCTGGCCGGTGGAACACAGGTGTGCAGGGCGGTCCAATGTTATATTCCAAGTCACAATATCCGATTTATTCGGCCCATCAATTATTTGTTTATCATTGGTTAAAAACCGGTTATTTCGCAGGTATTCAATATATTCAGATTCGATTTCAATTGACGTTTTATTTTTAATAATTCGATCCTCGAACCAACCGGAAACAGTCAATGCGTTTTGGCCAAATGGGGATGATGCGTCACCAAAAAAATGATTAATTTCGGATGCATACATCACGCGTGCGGCTGCAATTGATGCGGATGTTTCAGATAAATGTTTTTCAATTCCGTCCAGCCAAATTGAATCGCCCCCACATTTTAATGCGTATGCACGTTCGTTTAGTAATTTGGATAATCTGGAAATTCGGCCAGAATGTGCAGGATCAAATGTTGTTATTAATTGATCAAAAAATGAACGACGATCGGATACTGAATCGTTAAACAGTCGATCCTCGCGCGGGGTTATCCAAACCAAACGTATCACATTTGGAAAATGGGATATTGCGGATGTTTGTTTATCAATTGTAGCAACACGCTTTTCAGAATCATTTGATAATGCCGTTGCAACCAATGTCCCATTTGACAATTCTGCAACGACTCCGAATCCGGATGATGAATTAAAGGTAGAAATTTCCGATAAATTTGCACGACGAAGTCCTGTGCCAGGGGCGAGCAAGGATAAAGCCTCGATCACGTTTGTTTTACCCGATCCATTTTCGCCGGTTAATACAATGTGCCGCGCGCCATCAACCCGAATGCGGGTTGTTGGGTGATTTCGAAAATTGGTCAATGTTAATGTTATTATCATATCCGGATAATAGCGCGATGGGGGCCTGAAATCAAGGCCTTGATTTAGTAAAAAAGCTGTGCCATTATATGGCAATGAAGAGATTGTTTATTGATACATCAACACAAAATATTCGTGTGGCCGTTGAAACAAAAGGCCAGATTTTTGCACGTGAATTTACAGCAGAACGCCAAGCCGTCGATTTAATCAAAATGACCGATGACGTTTTGCATGATGCAGATGTTAAATTTAAGGAATTATCCCAAGTTGGCGTCGTTGTAGGGCCGGGCTCTTTTACCGGCATTCGTTTGTCAATCGCATTTGCCAAGGGCGTTGGGTTGGGATTAAACATCCCGGTTGTCCCGGTATCAGTATTCGATATGATGGCGGCCGAAAATTCGGGGCATGCCGCATTATTCAAAATTAATTCGGGTCGCGAAGATTTTTTTGTATCCGGAATTAATTCTGACGGCTCGGTTTTAATTGAACCATCAACTATGACCGACCAAGAGATTAAAAATACAGAATTAAAAGTCATTACAAAAATTCCAACAGATATGAAATTTGGTTTCATGGCAATGGACAAAAAAGCCGGTGTTTTAGATGTTATTCCCATGTATTTGCGCCCCCATTATGCCGAGAAGAACACATGTCAGAATTCATAAAATTATTGGAAGATTTACATCGTGAATCATTTGGGGATCATGGTTGGTGCGCCACGGATTTTGATGAATTAAAAAAATCTGGGGCCGAGATTTTGGCATCCGACAATGGATTAATTGTATGGCGGAGTGTTTTGGACGAGGCTGAATTATTAACAATTGCCGTTCGTCCGAATTCTCGTCGAAGCGGGATCGCTGAAACAATGTTAGCATTGATGGAAAAAGAATTAAAATCAGCCGGAGTTAAATCAATTTTTTTAGAAGTCAGTGTTGAAAATATTGCCGCAATATCGTTATACAAAAAAACAGGTTTTGTTGAAATAGGGCGACGTCCCGGATATTACAGTGGTGTTGATGCCATTAATATGAAAAAAGTTATTTCCGATTAAATCGAATTTTTGTCGTAATTAATACCAATAACAAAATCAATATCATCATTTTATGTGGGCCGACCCATAAATACGGTGCATACATTGGTCCCGGCACATAAACATCCAACACGCCCATTTGTTGTAGTGGGATATTGTTTGATACATCGTTTGAAATTACGCTGTCGGTGATGGTTGTACGTTCTCCGTTTACCAAATATCCAACAGGATCAATTACAGCGGATATTCCCGAATATGATACACGTGTAACCGAAGTTCCAGTTTCAATTGCATGTGCAATGGCCAAGTTTAAATGTTGGTATGGCCCAGACGTTGTTCCAAACCAACCATCATTTGTGATGTTTAAAATCATTTTTGGTTTTATATCGCCAATAACTCCGCCTGAAAAAATTATTTCATAGCAGATTGCTGGGGCAAATGAAAAGGTTGGTGTTTCAATCGTCTTAACACCATTCCCTGAACCAAAAGACCCGGGCATTGGAACCAATGCGCCCATCCCAATAATTTCAAATGGATTATATTCTCCAAATGGGACCAAGTGATGTTTTTGATATGTTTGGATAATATTGCCAGATGTGTTCGCAACAATTAATCCGTTATAGTAATTTGAATCTGATTTTAATATTGCGCCACTGATTAAAATATTATCACGCATTTTTGTTTGGGTAGCGGGCAAAAAGACCGGTTTTGATTGTACGAATGGATATGCGCTTTCCGGCCAAATTATGGCATCCAAATGATTTTTTGATGGTAAATTCGACAGCATGATGTGTTTATTTACGTGATCAGTTGCCATTTCTGGGTCCCATTTGAATTGTTGTGGGATTGCGGCCTGGACCAAACGGACATTTGCAATTGGTTTTGGTAATTCCATATTCAAGCGGTATGCCCCATAGCAAGAACAAGCAAACAATAATATTGCAAACACAGATACCATTAATTGATCCATTGTGCGGGCTGGTATTTTATATATGCGTTTGGCGATTATAAATCCAATTGCTGAACACAAACCGATCAACAAAAATGAAAGCCCCAATGATCCAATCAAAGACATTGAATTTGCGATCGCTGCATATGGCATTAAAACCAAGCCGAACGGGTTCCAGGGAAATCCAGTAAGAATCCAACCGCGGGCCCATAATATTAATGTTGAAAATGTTGCAAAAAACACGGCATGTCGCCAGGATGTTTCGCGCGTCATAGCTGTCAGTGCCGCAGGCAATCCAAATATAATTCCGCCACCAATTCCAATCCCCATTAACGCCAGTGGTAATAATGGACCAAATGTTGCAGCCGCCGTTGCGTCAACAAAAAATGATGATGTCATCCATGATAACATGGTTAATGCGTATCCTGCGCCAAACCAAAAGCCGGTTTTCATTCCATTTATAAATCCGTGTTTTGGAAAAATTACAATGTAATAAACAATCATTCCGATAATCGACGCCCAAATAAAATTTGTTGGAGCAAACCCAAGGGATGTAAATGCACCCAGCAACATTAATCCAAATGATAATAATGAACCGCGCAACCATTTTGGCAATTTGCGGTGTTTATCAGAATACGGGTCAGCAATTTTCATGGTATTAAGGATTTTTTGTTCCAACCCCTCCATTTCATTGGCTTGATTTTCATCAATATGATCGTAACCCAATAAATGTAATACCCCGTGGATAATTAGATGAGTCGCATGATTTTTAAAAGATTTGTGTTCAGATATAGATTCGCGTTCAACTGTATCATATGATAATACAATATCGCCCAGCATCATATCATCACCAGTTTCAAATGATAATACGTTTGTTGGTTTGTTTTTGCCGCGATATTCAGAATTTAATTTTTGGATTTCGGAATCATTGGTAAGTAGGATTGAAACCTCGGCCCCGGGTTTTTTATGCCCCATATACTTTAACGTTTGATTAACAATTGTGCCAAAATCAAGTTTGGCGTTTTTCCAGCGAGTGTCATTTATTGTTATGTGTGTTGTTGTCATTCTATGATATCCCCCCTTAACGCACTCTTGTTTCCGGATGTGATTTTAACGTTAACCAATTTGCCCATTAAATGTTTCGCATTATCCAAAATCACGGGCTGCATGTATGGTGTGCGGGCAATAACTTGGTTCGGAAGTTTGCCGTTTTGATCAATTAAACATGAAAAAGTTTTTCCAATTAATGATTGATTAAAAGCGCGTTGTTGTTCGTTTAAAATCCCGTCCAATGTTTTTAGACGAACCGATTTTATATTTTCAGGAATTTGATCCATCATTAATGCCGCAGCAGTATGCGGACGTTTGGAATATTTAAAACTGAACGAATTTATGTATCCAATTTTATTAACGATATTTACAGTTTCATTAAAATCGTCGTCCGTTTCCCCAGGAAATCCAACAATAAAATCGGATGAAATTTGTAAATCGGATCGTGCAGCGCGTAATTTTTCAATAATTGATATGTATTGATTTAAATCGTACGGACGGTTCATTCGTTTTAAAACGGCGGGCGACCCAGATTGAAGCGGCAAATGGACAATTGGTAACAATTTTGGTTCAGTCCCGTGCATTGCAATCAATTCATCCGTCATTTCGGTTGGATATGATGATGTATACCAAATTCGTTTAATTGCTGGTATTTTTGCAGTTTCACGAATTAAATCGGCCAATGTTTTTCCGTTTGGCCCGCGATACCCATTTACATTTTGTCCCAAAAAACAAATTTCCATTGCGCCCAGGTGGGCCAGGTGTTCAATCTCGGCCATTATATCCATCATATCGCGTGATAATTCGCGGCCGCGAGTGTATGGAACAATGCAATACGTGCATACGTGGTCGCAACCTTCTTGGATCGGGACATAACCAACAGCCGTGCTTTCGTGAACGGCGGGCAGGGCATTAAATTTTTCCAACCCTGATAAATCAATATCCAAATATGGTGTTTCGGGATCCAATAATATTTCGGGTAATTTATGATAGCTCTGGGGGCCCAAAACAAAATTTAGTGCCCGTTGGCGGCGAAAGGCATTCGCGCCGGATTCGCGTGCGACGCAGCCGACAATACCCATAATTACCGGCCTTTTTGTTAATTTCTGTCGTTTTGATTTTATTTTTTCCAATCGGCCGAGTGCTGAAAATATTTTTTCCGATGCCTTTTCCCGGACAGAACAAGTATTTAAAATGATGACATCCGCATCCGCTGCATTTTCAACATGTTTTAATCCGTGTTGGATCAACATTGATGATATGCGTTTGCCATCATACACATTCATTTGGCATCCAAAAGTTTGCAGAAAAAATGTTGATGGCTTGGACATTTTATTTTTTAATTTTTACCTGTTTTAGAATCAATTTATTTCCCGCTGCGGTTTTGATGTGTGCGATTGTGAAATTTTAAAACAGTATTTGTTTTGTTTGATAGTTGTTTGCTGTTGTTTCTTTTTTCCAAACGTTTGTTTTGTGGAAAAAGGAAAAATGCAACAGGGGCATTTGGAAACAATTTACGTAATACTTGGTGTAATTTATACATGATTTTATCCATTCAGTTTTTTGGTTAATAATTGGTTTACAACGCCAGGGTTTGCGCGGCCGCCGGTTTTTTGCATTACTTGGCCAACAAACCAACCGATTAAAGCGGTTTTACCGTTTTTATATGCCGAAACAGAATCCGGGTTTGATGCAATCAATTCATCAATGACCGCATCAATTGCAGATGTGTCGGTTACCTGTTTCAATCCGTGTTTTTCAACGATTTTTGATGGTTCGCCGTCGCCTTCCAACATTTTTGCAAATACGGTTTTGGCGATTTTGCCGGATATTACATCCGTTGAAATCAATTCAACCAGTTCGGATAAATGTTCCGGTTTAATCGGGCAATCCAATAATGTTTCGTTTGATTTATTTAAATGCGCAAATAATTCAGATATCATCCAATTTGCAATTGGTTTTGCAGATTTCGCATTTCCATTAACGGATTTTTCAAACCATTCGGCAGTGTTCATGTCCATTGTTAAAATGTTTGCATCATATTCGGATAACCCATATTCGGATATGAAACGGTTGCGTTTAGCGGCCGGTAATTCAGGCATGGATTTGCGAATATTTTCAACATATTCAGATGTTAATATCAATGGCAATAAATCCGGATCGGGAAAATATCGGTAATCAAGGGCGTTTTCCTTGGATCGCAGGGTCGAAGTTTCATTTATATCCGGATGATAACGGCGTGTTTCTTGGTCAATTACACCACCGTTTTCATATATTTCAACCTGGCGGTTGGCTTCGAATTCAATTGCGGATTGGATGAAAGAAAAGCTGGTCATGTTTTTTATTTCACAACGAGTGCGGAATTCTGTTTCACCAACACGGCGTACGGATACGTTGACATCCGCTCGCATGGATCCTGCCTCCATATTTCCATCGGATGTTTTTAATGCGCGGGCAATGGCCTGTAATCCGCGTAAATAATTTGCGGCCTGAACCGGGGACGATATGTCAGGAAATGATACGATTTCCATTAATGCAACGCCGGCGCGGTTAAAATCAACGAATGATTTTGTTGGGTTTTGGTCGTGTTTATTTTTCCCGGCATCTTGTTCCAAGTGAATGCGTTCAATACGGATGCGTTTTGTATTATTATCCTCGTCCAAAATATCCAAATACCCGTTTCCAACAATGGGTGTTGTTTGGGTGATTTGATACCCAGATGCCAAATCAGCATAGAAATAATTTTTACGTGCAAAAATGGATTTTAAATTGATTTCTGCATTAATGCCAAGTCCCATGCGGATTGCCTGATCGATGCAAAAACGATTTGGTGTTGGCAACATTCCAGGGAATGCGGCATCGATAAAGTCAACCTGGTCATTTGGGATTGATTTCGGAGTATAATCGGCAGATGCCCCTGAAAATAATTTGGCGTTTGATGTAACCTGCATGTGGGTTTCCAGCCCAATTACCAATTCCCAATCAGATGTTTTTCCATGAATTAAGTATGTCATATTATTCCCCCAAAATAAGGCTTGGTTTATTATCAAAGCCGTTGTCACGGGCCAATTGTTCAACGACATGGGCAAATGCCAATACGTTGTTATCATCAAATCGACGGCCAACAACCTGGATTCCAACCGGCAATCCGTCAGTTGTTAATCCTGATGGGACCGAGCAAGATGGTAACCCAGCCAAATTCATCGGCAATACCAACAAATCAAGTGCTGATGCGTCAATTGCGTTCATTTCGCGATCAATTGGAAATGCAGGGTTCAAACAAGTTGGCGTTAGCAACAAATCACATTTTGATAAAATATCATCAAACGCGTCTGTTACCATTTGGCGAACGCGGGCGGCCTGGACATAATGGGATTCAAAATATTTGGATGATGAAAAAGTTGCGCCCAGCATTATTTTGCGGGTAATTGTTCCGCCAAATCCAGCGTTGCGTGTTTTTACATACATGTCATTCAAATCCGTTCCATCAACGCGCAATCCATAACGAACGCCGTCATAACGGGCCAAATTAGAAGCGACCTCGGTCGCGGTAATTATCGCATAGCTGTGTAATGCGTAATGGACCAGAGGCATTGAAAATTCAATTATTTCAGCGCCCATGGATTTCAATGATTCCAAATGTTTCATGTATAATTTGCGGGCATCATCCGATAATGGCAATTCATTAATTTCACGAATTGTGCCAACGCGTAATTTGGATACGGATTTTTTTCCAATTTCTGGTGTTGCTGGATCGAATTTTTCAGGCGAAGATGTTGCGTCCATCGGATCATATCCGCGCATTGTATCAAACATTAGCGCCGCGTCCATGACAGTTCGGGATAATGTCCCGGGAGTATCCAACGATGATGAATATGCAATACATCCATAACGAGAACATGTTCCATAAGTTGGTTTAAATCCGACCAACCCAGTGATTGATGATGGATAACGGATTGAACCGCCGGTATCGGTCCCTGTTGCGGCCAAGCACAATCCCCCAGCAACAGCAACAGTTGAGCCGCCGGACGATCCGCCTGCAATTAATTTCAGTTCATTTTTCCACGGATTAATCGGAGTTCCAAAAAATGATGATTTGGATGTGGTTCCACAGGCGAATTCATCCAAATTCAATTTGCCCAATAATACTGTTCCTGCGTCAGTCAATTTTTTTGAAATCGTTGATTCATAATCTGGTACAAAATTTTCCAAAATACGTGAGGCCGCGGTTGTGCGAATTCCGCGTGTTGCGAATAAATCCTTCATTCCGATTGGGGCGCCATCCAACGGCAGGGTGTTGCCATCGGCAATTCGTTTATCCGCCGCCGTCGCATCAGCCAAAGCGCGTTCAGGTGTTTCCGTAATATACGCGTTCATTGTACGGAATTTTTCCATACGGGATAAAAAAGCATTTGTTAATTCAGCTGATGAGAAATCGCGGTTTTTTAACCCAATCAATGCTTCGTTTAATGTTAAATCGTATAATTTTGTCATGGTTATTCTTCCCCACCTATCATTTTTGGAACGGCAAAATAGCCGGCATTTACGCCCGTTTTATCCGGTGAATTTGCAAGTATTGTTTTCTGAATCCCGCCAGTATTGGCAACATCATCACGGAATATCATAGCATGCGTTGGAATATGATACATTGGTTCAATATTTTTTGTATCAACACGGGAAATTTCGCCGGCCCATTCAATAACAGATATTAAATCCAAATTATCAATTTGTTCATCGGTTATTTCCAGGCATACTGATTTTGCGATTTTTTTCAGACTTGATTTATCAATACTCATTATGCTACCTTTGGTTATATAAAACATAGAAGGTTATACCATTGATTTACACAAGTTGCAAGGATTTTATGTCAAAAATCCCCCAAAAAAAGCGCGTTTTGGCGATTGATTGGGGCAGTGTTCGTATTGGTATTGCTGTGTCTGACTATGATATGGTGATGGCGTTACCCAGGGCGCAAATTGAAGCAAAAAATCAGGACAGGGCAATAGATACAATTTTAACCATGATATCCGAGAATAACATAGGTGGTATTGTTATTGGGGACCCAAAAAATATGGACGGGTCAATCGGTGAAACGGCCGGTAAAGTTCGCGGATTTGCAGATAAATTATTGGCCCAGTTTGATTTTCCAATATTTTTTATGGACGAACGTTTAACATCCAAGGCCGCAGAATCCAGATTATTGGGCGAATTAAATTTATCCAGAGCACGTCGACGCGAAACAACGGATCAAATGTCTGCGACAATTTTATTAAATGATTTTTTGGATCAAGCAAAAAGGACATGTTTATGACAGCGCCAAACATAATTTATTTAAAACAAGATTTATCGGATGAAATGGCCGAAGATTTATTAAAAACCAAAGAATTGGCGGTTGATACTGAATTAACAGGTATTGATGTTCACGAAGATCGTTTATTATTGGTTCAATTAAAGGCCAAGGGCAGCGACGATGTTTATTTGGTTCAGATCAAGCGCGGTGTAGAATATGATAATTTAAAGCGTGTTTTATCAAATAAAAAATGTTTAAAAATATTTCATTATGCCCGGATGGATTTATTGATGATTTACAAAGAATTGGGCGTTTGGGCAATGCCAACATTTTGTTCTAAAATTGCAGTTTTATTGGCCCGGCCTAAAAAAGGGCATACTCTGGCCCGTTCATTAAAAGAGGTTTTGGGTATCGAATTGGACAAGTCAGAAAATATGTCCGATTGGTCCAAAGATTTAACGCGTCCGCAACGTGAATATGCAGCCAACGATGTGTTGTTTTTGCATGAATTAAAACTGGTGTTGGAACAAATGTTAGAGGATAAAAATTTGTTGGATGTTGCAAATTCTTGTTTTGAATTTTTGCCAACAAGGGTTTTATTGGATTTAGAATGGTCCGAGAGGGATATTTTTAGTCATAATCCAAAGTAAAAAAACATTTGGAGGGGGATTGCTTTTGTGATATAATCAACGGATGAAACATAGGAGTTGTTTATGAAAAAAGTATCTCTGTTAGCGCTGGGGTTGTTTTCTGTTGGCGTTGCGAATGCAGCTAGTTATCCATCGTACCAAGCAAATTTGACCCAAAAAGCACAACAGCCAAAGCAAAATATCGAATGGAATAAATATAATGCGTCAAACCAAACGGTTGCTGGATCCGCATATGCTGTCCAAGAACCAACACGCGGTGGCGCAAATATGTATTATACTCCATCCAGCATTTATGATGATTATGATGGTTGCAAAACAAGCAATTGTGAAACGACTGTAAAAGCAAAAAATTATAGGGATAAAACAACCACCACGACAACAAAAAATCGTGAGAAAACATTGTTACACCCATTCTTTATGCCGGGCGAGGGTGCTTTTGTTTCATCAACCGAAGCCGCTTTTCATAAATATGATTTGGATTTCAAGGTTGGTGCAATTTTGGATCCTCTGGATAACCCGTTGTTGGTAAATGGAAATCCAGCAGTTGTTGGTGATGTGGCAGAATGGCGGGGAAAATCATTGGATATTACCCAAGAATTCGGCGTTGGAATCACAGATAATTTCGCAATTTTTGTTGTCGGATTATATCATGATTCAGATTATAAATTTATCGGATTAAAAGAGAGTGATTCTGGTTTGGATGATTATGGTGTTGGTGTTACATATCGCCCATACGAAGACAGCAAGATCGTTACGCGCACATCATTAATGTATACAAAACAAGATGCTTCGTCCCAGTTTGTTTTGGATGGCAGAGTTGGGTATAAAATGCAAATGTCTACATTGTATGCAGCCGCAGACGTTTATATTGCAATGTATGATGACGAAGAGCGTGGAATCGGTGTTGTAAATCCAGCGGATGCCGCACAGTACATTATTGTATTGGAAGACGGGAAAAATCATGTATACGTCGAAGGAACTGTCGGTGTGTTTACTGCGTTCGGGAACGGATTGTCTTTGGATTTATCCACAGCAATCGGGGATTTTGGTTGGCATCAAAAATGGGGTGCCAGGGCTGATTTGGGATACCAATTCAATAAATATGTTGCTTTGGATGTGTTCGGGTCAATGGTATTGTGGGATAGTGGTGATGGTGACAACATGACGTTGGAACGCGTATACCAAGGTGTCAGAAAACAATTGTACACTGGCAAAATCGACAACAGCAGCGAATACAATGTTGGCGTTGGTTTAAAGATATATTTTTAATTTAAAGAGCATATAATATGAAACGTTATTTAGTAATTTTGGCCGGTTTATTGGTATTGCCAAGTGCATCCATGGCGGCAGAAAGACCATTTTCAACAAACATGGAAGATCCATTATGGATGGCCGCGCGCAATGACATTTTATCAACAACAGGGTTATCTTTTACCCATGAAGTTGCAGAAATTTCAGAAAAAGTATTGTGGGGTGTTACTCCAAATACTTCTGTTTGGGGCGCAATTCGTTATCGCGAAGATTTAAATAGCGACGAAGACGGATTAGCAAATGTTCAAATCGGAACGGTTGTTCGTTTGGCCGAGGGGTCAATGATTTACGACGCATTGGCGGACATTCGATTTGGTGCCAAAGATGATGTCCCAGAATATTATCACACGATTTATACATTGGGAATTCGTGGCGGTACTGTTCGTAAAAATGTTACATTTACGGGAACTTTGAAAACATCATGGGTTTTTGATCATGATGATGGTTTTGCAAACATTGATTTTACACCAGAAATGCAGTTCAGGTTTACAGAAAGCTGGTCCAGTAATTTGGGTGTAACGTTCAGAAAATCAACAGAATCCGATTTCGATGACATATTCATTAATTTGGGATTGAACAAAATTTATGGACGCACACAATGGGTTGGATATATGTCGTATGCAATTGATGAATCTGATTTAACAATTGGTGGACGTTTGCATATATTGTTTTAATTGATTGTTATTTGATTTTTTAACATCCGGGAAAATCCCGGATGTTTTTTAATTGCAAAGATTGTCGCGCTTTGTTAGCAATGACAAGTGTTAGTATTAAATTATACTGATTATGGATAGTTTTAAATTGTTGGCATTGTTAATTTCGAAAATAACAGGATGTTATTCTGAAATTAACATAAAATGCATGCCCTAGATTGCAATAAAAAATCCCCGCAAGACACGGGGATTTAATTATCAGCAAAATAATTATTTTGCAGGTGTTGGTTCAACAGGGGCGGCAGGTGCCGTGGATGGTTTTGCCAATACCGACTTTGTATACAGATTTGTCATCATGATTGTAAAGCTTTCGCCTGTTGGTACGTCATAGAAAACTTGGTGATTTTGTAAATCATAGATTTCAACGGATGATCCCCATTTTAATTCAGGATTCGCCATGATGAATTTATCCAACGCAGGGTATGCACGCATTACACCAATTATAAACGAAGGCATTCCGCGATATGTAAATGGAACCGAAATCGCATTATATGATGGGATTACTGTGATGCCCGAATGGAATGTTTCGTCTTTTAATTTTTTAGCCTGATCCTCTGAAATGAAATATCCAACGATTGAGCGCAAATCCGTGGATTTAACAGTTTCAGGATTATCCAAATAAATTCCAAAACCGACCAAATTTTTAGCGTCCGGACCAAATGTTTTTTCCAAATTTTTGTACAATGGCATCATATCATCGTTCATTTTTTTGTAACATCCAGTGTGTGTTACGTATACTGCGATTTTTTGATCGCGTGTTACATTATTAACAGTAACGGATGAAAATCCACCGAAATAGGCGTATGCGCCAATCAATGCAACAGCAATTATGCCCAAGAATATTAATACTTTTTTCATTTATCCCCCCTTTGGTTTATGAATTGTATATATCCAAACAAAATTTTACCCCAGACAAACGTCCGGGGCAAGAAGTTTATATTCCCAAGGGGAAATTAAGCCATTTTATTGACTTTCTTTGCCATGCGCGAAGTCTTTCTGGCTGCAGTGCGTTTATGCATTACGCGGCCAGCACCACGTGCCATTTGGGATTCTGCAACGCGCATGTTTTCGGTTGCTGTTTTTTTGTCGCCGCCTGTAATAGCAGTTGTTACTTTTTTAATAAAAGTACGGATGCGTGATTTGCGGGAAATATTCACAGAACGAGCGTTTTCGTTGCGTGTAATACGAGTTTTTGCAGATTTATGGTGTGCCATATTTTTTATATCCTTTTTTTCCTTTACGGAGTTGAACAGGATATGTTATAAAGTATAAAACGAAAAAGGTCAAGTTTTTTAATCAAGGAGGATTAAAATGCAACAATTATTCGAATCAATTTCTGTTTGGTTTTTCAATCAGCCGCCTCTGTACACTATGATGGTGACGGGCTATTTGCTGGGCTCAATCCCATTTGGATTGATTTTGACCAAATTGTTCAAAGCAGGGGACTTGCGTAAAATTGGGTCCGGAAACATCGGGGCAACGAATGTTTTGCGAACAGGTCGTTGGGAATTGGCCATATTAACCGTGTTGTTGGATGGGGGCAAGGCCGCATTGGCAACAATCATAGGTCAGACATTATTTAATCCAATGGCGGGCATTGTTGCCGGTTTTTTTGCTGTGCTGGGACATAACTTTCCAATTTGGTTAAAGTTCAAGGGAGGCAAGGGTATTGCGTCCACCCTGGGGTTCGCATTGGCTGTTAATACAAATATGTTTATCGGAGCAGTTTTAGTTTGGTTGGTAATGGCAATTGTATTCCGTTATTCTTCGCTGGCGGCGTTAATGATGTTATTGTCTCTGCCTATGTTTGCATATTTAATAACTGGCCAACAGATTATAGTTGTAACATTTGCTGTTTTGGCGTTGTTGGGATGGGCTCGTCATTATGAAAATATCAAACGTTTGATTCGTGGTGAAGAATCCAGGATAAAATTAAAAAAATGAAACAATCGGACATTGATAGATTAACGTTAATTCGGATGGATGGCGTTGGCCCCGTCAAATATAATCAATTAATAAATGAATTTGGTTCGGCCAGGTCCGCGCTGGATAATTTGGCAATTAAAGATTCGTTACACGATTCGGTTTCACGTGAGATTGAATTGATGAATAGAAAAGGGTCCGAATTCATATTTGATGATGACCCAAGATATCCCGTTAATTTAAAGTCTATGCACGGTCATCCGCCTGTAATCAGTGTGTTGGGTAACCCAGACACATTATCAAAAGAATCGGTTGCGATGGTGGGTACCAGAAACGCATCCGCAAATGGCTTAAAGTTTATGGGGCAATTGTCATATGAATTTGCCGAAAATGGATTTTTGGTTGTATCTGGTATGGCGATGGGATCGGACGCCGCCGCACATCAGGGCGCATTAAAATCAAGCAAAAACAATGTAACAGTTGCTGTTTTGGCAGGCGGGGTTGATCAGCCTTGGCCCATTGAAAACGAATCGTTATATAAATCAATTATTGAACGCGGATGCGTTATATCGGATATGCCAATTGGCACAAAACCCATAGCAAAGTATTTCGTGAAGCGAAATCAATTGGTGGCTGGGATTTCGAATCAAATGATATTGGGCGAAGCAACAGATAAATCGGGCAGTATGATTACTGCGAATCATATGATTAAATTGTCTAGGCCTGTGTTTGCGATTCCATCGCACCCAACAGACCCACGCAGTTTTGGGCCAAATTCGTTAATAAAATCAGGGCAGGCCACATTGTGCATGGGTATAACGGATTTTTTCAAAAAAGATACAAAAATCAACGAGAAAAAGATTCAAGTTGAATCAAATATTTTGGAGTTATTAAGTCAAAAGCCATTATCTGAATCTGAAATATCATTAATATTGAACAAAAATGTATCTGATATTAAAAAAGAATTAGTTATATTGGAAATAAATGGCAGCATAATTCGTGTTGAAGGCGGATTTATTTTAGCGTAAAAAGTGTAAAATCAGAATCGGTTTTAGTTAGGGATTTTTTGAAAATTAAAGCCCATAAACGGATAGGCAATGTATATACAAAATAAAAATCAAATTGCCCGAAAATCGTCAAGAAAAAAAAGTTTGTTATTTTGAAAAAAAACGCTTGTAAGTTGGGTTTTTGAATATACTATGAACTACGTATCCAGTCGATCGAAGACATTTTGAAGACGGGTTCGAATTGTTGTAATAGCGCATAAATTCAGAATCTATATTCCAAAAAATCTTTGACGGCACAGTAAACAAAAAGAAGAGGAAGGCTATACCGTTCAAAACATGTTTTCAAAATGGGACTGACGTTTTGATTATTTGTGATGGATGTGTTCGGGTGATAGGGACAATCATATTGTGTTCGCGGTGATGTTTCAGCGGTCATAATTAAAAACATATAATTTATATGTTGGTTGATTGAAAATTCGGGGCGCATTGGTATAGAGATGTTTTCTGTAAACCCAAGAAGGGGAATGGTAATGGTTTTATTGGCGCACCAAACAAATGTTATTGGACAAGTTTCAAATGTTACTTGGGATTTATTTTGCGACCAATTAAAAAAGAGTATGAACGAGGCTGCTTTTGCAAGCTGGATTGCCCCATGTGTTGGCAACATCGAAAATAACCAAGTTAATATCATTGCTCCAAATCGTTTTGTTTCTGATTTTATACTACATACCCATTTATCAATAATTAACAAGGTTGCGGGTTCGTTCGGATTGACAGTAACAGTATCAATTCGCCGTAGTGTTTCATGCGAAATTATTACGGAAAACGTTAATGACAATATTCAAAAAGCGATATTTGAAACATCTGCGCCAATTGCAAATCGTGATCAAACATTTAATAATTTTGTAACAGTGGATGAAAATTCTTTTGCTGTGGCAGCATGCAAAAAAGTGGCATCATCAAACGCCGCTGTGTTTTCACCATTATTCATTTATGGCGACGAAGGATGCGGAAAAACCCATTTATTAAACGCGATTGCCGGCGACATTGAATCCAATGGCAAACGCAATGTATTAATGATGACTGGGGCCGGGTTTGCATCCGATTTCATTCGTTCGATTCATGAAAAATCCACATTTGATTTCAAGGACAAATTGCGCGCATGCGATGTTTTAATTATTGATGGAATTTCGGCATTAATTGGGAAACGCGCATCAACCGAGGAAATGTTATTAACATTATTGGATTTAATCGCTGCCGGAAAACAAGTTGTAATCACTGCTCCGATGGCGCCATCCGCATTAACTGGTTTTGATCGTCGTTTCCAATCGATATTGGCATCGGGCCTGGTGGTGGACGTTTGTTCAATGAATGCACATGTTAAAAAAACGATTTTGGCGCGTGCGGGACTGGATTTAAATGTTGCCGAACATATTGCATCAATAATCCAAGGTAATGGCCATGTAATGTCCGGTGTTTTGAAAAAAGTTGCGGCCTGGTCCGATTTGACGGGACAAAAAGTATCCCGCGATCGCGCCGAATTTTTATTGCGCGATGTAATATCACAACCAAAAACACCAACAGATTTTGTTAAAAAAATGTGCGAATCGATAGGTGTTGCGTTTGATGATGTTTTATCCTCTCGTCGTCAAAAATCAGTTGTTCGTGCCCGTTACATGATGATGTATGTTTTGAAAAATTCTACGGATTTATCTTTGACGGCCATTGGTAAATTGTTGGGCGATCGTGATCATGCGACTGTTTTGTACGGAATTGATCAAATTGAACAACAAAAGCTGTCCGATTTGACATTAATCGCAGAATTGGATCAATTGGCCCGCATTTGTGGCGGATCCATTTAACATCTAGAAATTTTTGAAAAAATACCCAAAAATCCCTTGCGTCGCGGGGGGATTTTCGTTAAAATAGCCATGAAATACAAAAGATTACAAAGGAGCATACGATGGAATTTTCAGTATATCGTCAGGATTTAATCAAAACATTGGCACACATGCAATCCATCGTGGAAAGACGTGCTACATTACCAATTTTGATGAACGTTAAAATGGAGGTCAAAGACAGTTTGATTATGACCGCAACAAACGTTGATTTGGAATTGGTTGAAAAAGTTCCAGCCGACGTTACATTACAGGGTAAAATGACATTGCCTGTCCATTTGTTGTACGATATCGTTCGCAAATTACCAGATGATTCCGAAATCAAGATGAAGCAAATTGGCGATCAAATGGTTGTGTCGAGTGGCAAGGCCAGATTTACATTATCAACATTACCAGCCGATAATTTCCCAATGATGGCGGGTGCGCATTTGACCACAAAATTTGCGATGTCGACAGATGATTTATCGCATATGATTGATCAAACAAAATTTGCAATTCCAACAGATGATGTTCGTTATCATTTGGGCGGGATTTATTTCCATTTGACCGAAGAAAAAGGCCAAAAAATGTTGACGTCCGTTGCGACCGACTCACAACGTTTAGCATTGTGTTCTGTGCCATCGCCCAAGGGTTCCGAGGAAATGCCGTCCGTTATTTTGCCTCGTCGTGTAATTGGCGAATTGCGTAAATTATTGGATGATGCAGCATCAGACGACGTTGTTATCGAATTGTCCGAAACCAAGGCCAGATTCACTGTGGGCGACGCCGTATTAACATCCAAACTGGTTGACGCTCAATATCCAAATTACAAAGTTGTAATTCCAAAGAACAACGACAAAGTTGTTACAATGGACAAAGCGCATTTCATTCAAATCGTTGATCGTGTATCCGTTGCATCGACCGAGAAAACAAAATCAGTTTTATTGACTTTTTCAATGAACAAATTGGTGGCATCCGCCTCGACCCCAGAAACTGGTACTGCGACCGAAGATATGGATATCGAATACAATGGCGATGATCAATTTGTGATTTCGTTTAATGTTCGTTTTTTATTGGATATTGCGAATCAAATCGATGGCGATACGATGCAAATGATAATGATGGATCCATTGTCTCCAACGATTTTGCAATCGAAAGACAAGAAAGACGCATTATTCATTTTAATGCCACAGAGGATATAAAAGAAAAACCCGCCAATTGGCGGGTTTTTTATGGCGGTTTATTTGGATTCTTTTTGACGTTTTGCAACATCCGATCGAATTTGTTTGATTTTGTCAGATGGGGCATTATAAGCCGCGCCCAATTCTTCGCCGTATTTCCAGTAAGCGTATAAGCAATTTTTTGCACATCCAAATTGGAACCCAGAGATTCCCAAAACATCTGCTTGGTCGGATAGCAGATCTGCAAGCTCTTTGGTTAATTTTGCCCCAGTGCGCAATTCAATTTGCATTAATTTCGCCCATATTTCCGCATATTCCATAACGGCATTGCTGTACGAATCAGAATTTAGATCCCTGTAATTGTTCCATGCTGGTATGGAGGATGTTTCAAATGGCTCGGCTTGAACCTTAGTCTGTGTTTTTTTGTCGGCTCGTTCGCGTTTAACATAAGCAAGTTTAGAAAGCAAATCGCTTTTGATATAGTCTGGCGAGCTTTTGTCTTTCATCGATCGGAGTTCATATTTTCTGAACAGAGAAGCGGTTACTTGTTCGATAGTCATTGCAGAAGTAACGTTAATTGTTACCCCATTAAAATTAAAAGATACAATACATTTTGCATTTGTAAAAAAGCCTTCCTCGATTTCTGCTGTTAATATAGCTTTCTCTGCGGCTTCTTGGATACTAGTAGAAATAGGAAGTTCGATAGTTATTTTTTTATAGAATATATTTGTTTTGTTTTGTCATGATTTTTCCTTATTTTGAATTAATTGCATTACGGGCAGAGGATTCTGATATAACGGTTTTTGTTGTATCAATTATAATTGGTGATTTAATTGAATCCAACGAAAATTTGCCGGCGGTTACCGTATCAAATTGGAATGAATTTGATCCGATATAAACAATAACCGGGTATCCCATTTTTTCGTACGCAACCATGGTGTGTAAATTAAATGGTTGACCCTTCATCGCAGGGGACAGGGTGTCAATGTTGTTTACAATGAATTTTTTGTTACCGGCATCCTCCATATGCAGGCGCAATTGAAACCAATGATTAATGCCAGATGGCGTTAATTCATATCGGCCAATGTCGGATGTAATTACCATTTCGGATGCACCCAGGCGAATCGCACGATGCCCAGCGGCATAAACAGAATTCGCGTCGGTTGTTGCGTTAATTTTTGCATTGTATTTTTCAACGGTTGGACCGTTTTCATCCTTTTTGCATGCGACAAACATTAATAATGATAATAATGCTGTTTTAAACAATGGTTTGAATTTCATAATATTCACCGTTATTTTGAGTTTTGCGTGATTACGCGTTCGATTTCTGGTTTTAAAATTTCAAGCGCACGGAGGTTAATAACCGAAAATTGTTTTGTGCTTTCGGTGTATTTGCTCAGCCCGCCGATATTTTTATGGTGATCAACTGTATTTTGTAAAATTTCCAAACTGTTCCCCAAGAATTTTGACAGGCGTTTGATTTCGGATATGTTCCTGGAATTGCACAACAAATTTAACGCATTGCGTAAATTTTTATAGTGAGCAATAGCGTGTTTTGACATTGTTCCCATTTCAGAAGCCGATACAAAACGGTGTTGTAATAATTCGTCCGTGCATAATTCTGGCACGTCCGATTTGCGCAGGTCGCATGTATTTAAATATTTGCATTCGTTACAATTTGGCATTTTATTTCCTTTGGTCTATGAATACATAATAAACGATTTATTGCGTTTGTCAAGTAATTTGTTGGGGTTGGCACATGGTCAAAAAAGAGGGATGCCGGCATAGATATTTTTAACATATCCTAGGAATATGAACCTGTTTACTTTTTATGTTTTTGATTCAATCATTGGTTGAGATGGCAGAAATATTTCTGCCGCAAATTAAAAGGAATGAATATGAAAAAAATACTTGTTTTATTTGGTGTGTTGGCATTTGTTTCGTCGGCAGCTGTGGCAGATACGTACGTTAATGGATATACAAGATCCAACGGCACGCACGTCCAAGGTCATTATAGATCCGACGCAAATCATACAAAAAGTGATAACTGGAGCAGCAGTGGTAATGTAAATCCATATACAGGTCAGCATGGTTCAAAATCGTATTAATATTAAAACCCGGAATTCCGGGTTTTAATGTTGGTTACGAAATAATGTTTTATGTTTTTATTGTGATTGTTAATTCAGGATAAAATTTTTAATTTTCCACGGAATTAACATGAGGCGTGAGGTTGCATCAGTCTATATATGATTGGGATTTTATGGGTCGCATTTGGTGCTAAGTATGAGCAAAAATGAAGATTTGTTTTGGTTTTTTACAATTATTATTGAGTTTGTTAAATCCGGAAATAACAATGTTATTCTGGATTTAACAATAATTAAAACCAGCCCTTTTTTGGTTTTTCGGCGGCGAATTTTTCCAACAATTCACGTTGTTTGTCCGTTAATTTTTTTGGAATATCAGTTGTTATATGGACATACATGTCCCCACGCGAATCGCGACCAACAACGGGCATTCCGCGTCCGCGAACGCGCATTTTTGTTCCAATTTGGGTGCCGTCCGCAATTTTTAATTCAACTGGTTTGCCATCAATTGTATCAACATCAATTTTGCCACCCATTGCCAATGTTGTAAATGGAACCGATATGGTTTGGTGCAAATCGTCGCCATCGCGGTCAAATGTTTTATCCGCACGAACGCGTATATCAACATAAAAATCACCCGCGCGGCCACCGTGCACTGATGCTTCGCCCATGCCGGCCAGTCGTAATCGTGTGCCGTCCATAACGCCGGCAGGTATTTTTACATCCAATGTTCGTTTTTCATTAACAACGCCGTTCCCATGACATTCAGTACATGGGCTTTTAATAATATGTCCGGATCCATGACATTCGGGACACGGTGTTTGCATTGCAAAGAAACCCTGGGACCGGCGAACCATTCCAGATCCGTGACAGGTTGAACAGGTTGGGGCTTCTTTCCCGCTATCCGTACCGTGCCCATGGCATTTTTTGCATTTGGATGCAGCTGTAAATGTAACGGTTTCAGTTTTTCCCAAAAATGCATCGTGTAATGACATTGTTACTTCGTGTAATAAATCGCGGCCAGGTTGGTTGCGTTGCTGTTTTGTCCCGCCGCCAAATCCCATTCCGCCAAATAAATCTTCGAATATGTCGGAAAAATCGGCACCGCCAGCCCCAAAACCACCAAATCCGCCGCCAAACCCGTTAAATCCAGCGCCGCCCCCAGTGTTACCATTTTGGAATGCTGCGTCGCTAAATTGGTCATAGGCCGCACGTTTTTGTGGGTCGCGCAAAATATCATAGGCAGAGTTTATTTCTTTGAATTTGGATTCTGCTTCTTTGTTATCCGGGTTTCGATCGGGATGGTATTGCATCACCAATTTATGGTATGCCTTTTTAATTTCAGCATCGTTTGCAGTTTTGGATACACCCAATATTTCATATAAATTTTTGGCCATTTAATACAATCCTTTTTGTTATGTATATAGTTTAGCATTGATTAAAGTCAAGGGGCATTTTTAATTTGCAATCGCGATTGAAATCCTTATAATAGGGCGCATGAGTGAAAAAATTAATAATTCTTATTCTGCGTCAGACATTCAAGTATTGGAAGGGCTGGAACCTGTTCGGTTGCGCCCGGGAATGTATATCGGCGGCACTGATGAAAAAGCTTGGCACCATTTGCCGGTCGAAATTTTGGACAATGCCGTGGACGAGGCTGTGGCAGGATTCGCAGATACAATCACATTTAAATTAATTGATGCTAAAACTGTTGAAATTTCAGACAATGGTCGTGGTATTCCGATTGATCCGCATCCAAAGTTCCCAGATAAATCCGCGCTGGAAATTATATTTACATCATTGCATTCGGGCGGAAAATTTAACAACAATGTTTACAAAACATCCGGCGGATTGCACGGTGTTGGTGCTGCTGTTGTTAATGCATTATCATCCGATACGACTGTGACAGTTATCAAGGATGGGTATTCATGGACTCAAACATTTTCACGCGGGAAAACAGTTTCAAAAATTAGTCAGGGTGCGCCGACCAAGGGGCATGGAACTGCGGTGCGTTTCACATTGGATGAGCAAATTTTTGGTGATGCGGCTGTATTTAAACCAGTTAAATTATATAGATTGGCGCGCGCCAAAGCTTTTTTAACACGTGGTGTTAAAATTGAATGGATTTGCAATCCAGATTTAATAACCGAGGATATGAATATTCCGGATCGTGCCACGTTCTTTTTTAAAAACGGAGTCGAGGATTTTTTAAGCCAAGTAGTTTCAAAAAAACAAACAATTACGCCAAAAATTTTTGCAGGGTCCGTCGAATTCCCAGATGATTTAGGGCATGTAGAATGGGCGGTATCTTGGTTGACGGATGAAAATGGGGCAGCGTCAGACGATGGATTTTTCAATTCGTATTGCAATACCATTTCAACAATTGATGGTGGAACGCATGAATCGGGATTACGTTCTGCATTGGTCAAGGGATTAAAAAATTATGGCGAAAAAATTAGCAATAAACACGCCAATCAAATCGTGGCCGAGGATGTTTTAGATTCTGCGACTGTTTTGTTATCTGTATTTTATAAAACCCCACAATTTTTAGGGCAGACCAAGGAAAAATTATCAAATCCAGAAATTGCACGTTATGTTGAAAATGCGATGAAGGATCCGTTCGATTTATTTTTGGCATCAGATCCAAAGACTGCGAATGCGTTATTGGATTTCATTATTATGTTGTCCGATGCGCGTATTAAAACAAAAAAAGTCAAAGATGTTGCGCGTAAAACTCCGACCAAGCGCGTGCGTTTACCGGGTAAATTGGCAGACTGTTCAAAGCATGGTGTGATCGGCACTGAATTATTCATAGTCGAAGGCGATTCCGCGGGCGGTACGGCTAAACAAGCGCGTTCCAGAGAAACCCAAGCGATTTTACCATTGCGCGGAAAAATTTTAAATGTTGCGACGCATTCAAATGAAAAGTTCGAAGCAAACAAAGAATTGAATGATTTAATTGAAGCTTTGGGAGCAGGCTCTCTACGCAATTATGATGATGAAAAATTACGCTATGAAAAAGTAATTATTATGACCGACGCTGACGTTGACGGATCGCACATTGCTTCGTTGTTGATGACATTTTTCTATCAACAAATGCCGGGATTAATCCAAAACGGGCATTTATATTTGTCTTGCCCGCCTTTGTTCAAGGTAACGGTTGGAACCGAAAGTATTTATGTTGCGTCCGACGAAGAATTGGATGAGTTATTAAACGGAAAATTAAAAAATAAAAAAGTCGAAATTTCACGATTCAAAGGATTGGGTGAAATGATGGCGAACCAATTAAAAGAAACGACAATGGATCCGCGGACACGTCGTTTAATTCGTGTTGAATTGCCCGAAAAAACCGAAGAGGGGGCAGAAGATGCCGAAAAAACCCGGGTTTTAGTTGCTGAATTAATGGGGAAAAAACCAGAGTTCCGTTTCAAATTTATTACAGAACATGCCAAATTTGTAAAAGACGTATTTGTGTAAATTTTATTCTTTGTATTATTTAATATTCTGTTACTGCATCCGGAGGAAATCGTTGATTTTCCCGGATGATTTTTTAACAAAATTATTGGACTCGTAATTTGAGGGACGTATTTCAATTTATTTTCGAATCCACGTCTTTTTATGCTATAATGCAACTACAAAGGTGAGCTAATGAAATATCAAGATTTGGGTTTGGTAAATACACGCGAAATGTTTAGACATGCATATGATAATAAATATGCTGTGCCGGCGTACAATTTCAATAATTTGGAACAATTACAGGCAATAATTTTAGCATGCGCGGAAACAGGTTCCCCCGTGATTTTACAGGTTTCCCGGGGCGCTAGAAAGTATATGGGATCAACATTATTAAAACATTTGGCGATGGGCGCGACCGAATATGCGCGTGAAATGGGCGGGCGTTTCCCGATAGCACTACATTTGGATCATGGCAACAGTTTTGAATCATGTGTTGACGCCATTGATTCTGGCTTTTCATCAGTTATGATTGATGGTTCCGATTTACCATTTGATGAAAATATTGCATTAACAAAGCGCGTTGTTGAATATGCAAAAAAATTTGATGTTTCAGTTGAAGGCGAATTGGGAATATTGGGCGGAATAGAGGAAGATATTGAATCCGATAAATCAATGTATACAAACCCGGATGATGTTGTTAAATTTGTAGAATTAACGGGTGTCGACAGTTTGGCTATATCAATCGGGACATCGCATGGGGCGTATAAATTTAAAAATGAAAATGCGAAACTGCGTTTGGATATTTTGGATGAGATTGCAAAAAAATTACCGAATTTTCCGCTGGTATTACACGGAGCTTCGTCCGTGCCGGAATATTTGATTGATGAAATTAATAAATTTGGCGGAAGATTAATTAATGCCCATGGTGTGCCAGAATCTGAATTGCGTTTGGCTGTTCAAAAAAATATTTGCAAAATAAATGTTGATTCTGATTCCAGGTTGGCTTTTACAGCAGGGATAAGGAAAGTATTATCCGAACAACCAGATGTATTTGATCCGCGTACTTATTTGTCTGTTGCTCGTGATAAAATGGTTGAATTATACAAGAATAAAAATGTTGATGTGATGTCATCAAATAATCGGTATAAATAATATTATTTGAATTTGTCGCGTTTAATATTTGAGATTAATATATTTTTAAATTGTAATAACAGTGATGGCAGTGCAATTTGCGAGGCCGAAAATTTTGTTTCTTGTTTTGCCAATTCTATTATCGAACTAGCTATTTGATAATGAATGTTTTGTAATGAAGGGGACAATGTTTTTAAATCATAGTAATTTTGTTCTAGTAAATCCAAAATATCCAAATCATATATACAGCCGTTATATTTGTTTTTAATAAATGATTTATAATGTTTATTTAATTCTGGGAACGGAGCATCCCAAATGTCCGTTGTTTGTTTAATTATGGACATGACAGAATCCCGGTAATAATGATATCGGCGTACCGGATCTTGAAATTTTTTATGAACCAAATGCGGCGCCAGCCAATATTCTGCACACATTATATGATTATAAATCGCATGGATTTTTTTATAATCGTTGTGTGAAAATTTATGTTTTTTAAAAAAATTAATAATATCTTGATTTTGTCCGTGGCACCATCCTCGCATTGGACAGGGTAGTTCGGTGTATAAATCAATATGAATTATATCTTCGTACATCATTTTAATTTTTCATTGCGCACGTGTTTGATTGTAGCATTAGTGAAATCTATGAAATTATTATAGGCAATGCCAGATGCGGTTGGTCCAATTTTTTCAATAATGACAGATGGTTTGCCGTTTGCAGAGTCTTTCCATTCACGGAGTACTTTCATAATAGCAACATAGTGGATATTGTTTCGGGTTGGGGTACATGTGGCCAAATCGTATCGACAGAATTCAAATAAATCCAATATGTCATCAATTTCAATCCGAGGACGCAGTGCGTTCAAAATTTTATCGTAATGATTTTTAACTTCGGGGAATTCCATATAGTGGATTAAATTCAGGCTGCGCATAACGTCCATCACATTTGTATAATATGCGCGGAATCGAAGAGTTGGATCAGAATTATTTGAATGAATATATTTTGGGTTCATTGTCAGTTCTGCGAATTTAATATTTTCGTATATGAAATGAAATACGCTTTCGGTCCAATAGAGAGATTTTGGAAATTGTTCCATAGCATTTTTCATTTCGTCCGAACAAGGATATGGAAAATTTGTTGCAATTGTTTTTGTTTGCATTTTTTTGTCCTCTATCTCCCTTGGTCGTCGTCAAAGTCATATATGCCGATGGATGCTTTTTGAAAGTTTTCGGATAATTCACGAAATCTTTCAGATGTGATTTGCGTAAAAAGTTCAAAGTTTTTAATGTCATTTGCAGACAAAGCAGGGCGATCGTACGTTTTTTTATCCACGGTGAATTTTGTAGGACGGCTGAAACTGGATGATAGATCCAACAAGATTTTATTTATAGTAACATAGTGCATATTTTTTATATTGTCGGGTTGGGACCATTTCCCAGTATAATGTCCGCATAATTCCATATATTCAAAATCGTCGCGCAATAATTTATTGTTCCGTGTTGATTTTAAAATCAGTTCATAATATGTTATTAAGTCTGATGTTGCCGACATAAATGAAAATTGATTTTTCATCAATTCCAATGATTTGATGAAATTTTGGATATGATTATATGGATTGCCTTTGGTTGTTTCTGTATTGCCCAAAATTCGAGGGTTCATTGTGATCTCTGCGGATAAAATTAAAAATGACAATTGCGGATACAATACCAGCCAAAGCCAATTTTCCCCGTGGTTAGAAAACATTATTTTTTTCAGTTTATCATCGCAAATCATTGCGGTTGATGGCAGGCATCCCGGCGATATCGGACAATCAAAGCAATCTGGTTTAATCATGGTTTATGCCTTTTGGTTACGGTAATTGTATATTAAATAAATGTTTTGTCAAGAATAAAAGCCTGGGCAACATAAAAAGGCAATTAAAAAAAGGGGCCAATCGGCCCCAAGTTTGATTTTCGTGGTTTAGAAATAAGTAATTGATACTGTATTATTTCCAGCACGGTCCGAGCAATCCGCTGGGGTTGCAACGGCGCCGCCACGTTGGCCGTTGCTGTTGATATATTCAACAGATTCTGTCCAGCGTTTCAGTTTAAAGTATTCGCAATCCGATTTTGGCAATCCATTAATATGAACCGTGAATTGGCGTGGATTGGAAACATCAGCCGATACAGAATATGTTCCGCCATACGGATTTTTTTGTGAAATACCCATTGCTCCGAATACGCCGTTATCCAGGGCAGAATAATCTTCGGCTGCGCTGAAAATATTGCGAACGCCTTGGTATATTTGGACAATTTCGGTTTCAACCGTGCCTTTTTTCTGGGTCGCCATGGCGTATGATACCAATTGGATGGCGCCGATAGTCAAAACGCCCATAATTGCCAAAACACCCAACATTTCAATCATGGAACGTCCAGATTCGGATTTTTTAATTAACATGAAACACTCCCTTGTTTTTTTATGTTTGCGACGCTATTATATCATAAAATAGTGGTGTTTGCAAATAATGAAAGTAGAAAAATTAAAAATTTTAATCGAAAATGCCCCGGAAACCCCAGGGGTTTATCAGATGTTTGATCATGAATCAAAACTGTTATATGTAGGCAAGGCCAAGAATTTAAAAAAGCGTTTAAATCAGTATACTGATTTATCCAAGGTGTCGGCACGTATTGGGCAAATGGTTTTGCAGATTGATAAGGTTGATATTTTAACAACCAAGACCGAGACCGAGGCTTTGATATTAGAATCTGATTTGATAAAAAATAGGGCCCCAAAATATAATATTTTATTAACTGATGATAAAATGTATCCATTGATGAACATCAGTGATGATAATTTTCCGCGCTTGATTAAATTTCGTGGAAAAATTACAGCAAAACGTGATGTGTTTGGGCCGTACCCATCAGTTGGCGCATTAAATGAAACAGTCAAGTTAATTCAGAGGGTTTGTTTATTACGGACTTGTTCCAATGCTATGTTTAAAAACCGTGTGAGGCCATGTCTGTTGTATCAAATTGGTCGGTGTTCTGGTCCATGTTGCGATAAAATTTCGCATGGTGAATATATTAAAAATGTTGAATTTGCACGTTCTGTATTATCCGGGAAATCGGATGATTTGATTCGCGAATTATCAGTTAAGATGGCGGCGGCATCAAATAAAATGGATTACGAAAGCGCAACGCGTTTCAGAGATCAAATCCAAGCCATATCAACAACTGTGAAACAAGGCAAGCATGATACCCGAAATGTTGATTATTTTGTTGGTGTGTTTGATGGGGCGCAACCAATTGTTGGGATTACTAGGCAACGCAATGGTCAAATTATTTCCGCACAAACAATTTATCCAAAACACACGGATGATATGACAAATTCGGAAATTCTGGAATCCAGCATATTATGGTTTTACAATGATTGTACAGATAACATCAATATTGTTACATCAATTCAAATATCTGAAAATGTGGCCAAAGTTTTACGTGAAAAATTTGGACGAAAAATTAACATTAATATGGCGCACGGATCAGACAAGGGGGCAATCGATCAAATTGAACAACAAATGTTATCCTCGCGGAGGTTTTCTGTAAACAATATAAAAAAATGGGATGAGCCAATTAATGATTTAAAAAATTGGTTGGGTATTGAAATTAATAGGGTTGATGTTTTTGATAATTCGCATTTGTTTGGAAAACATCCTGTTGGGTCCATGATTGTATTTGGCGCGGACGGTTTTAACAAAAAAGAATATCGCCATTTTAAATTGGAGGATTTAGCCATGGCCGGCAATGACATCGGCATGATGCATGAATTTTTATTACGACGTTATTCCAAAGCGGAAGTACAAGGAACAATCCCGAGCTTAATTATTGTTGACGGTGGTCGCGCACAATGGAATGTTGCAAAATCGGTTCAAAATGAAATTGGCTTGGATATTCCAACATTGGGCGTGGTCAAGGGTGTGGTTCGATCCGGCGATGAACATTTCATAATGCCAGATGGGTCAGAGGTTAAAATTGAAAAGGACACCAAGTTGTTTAATTTAATGGGTGCGGTTCGTGATGAAGCACATCGATTCGCAATATCATTTCACCGAAAACAACGGGCAAAATCTGCGGTTGGGTCCGCGCTGGACGCAATCGAGGGGATTGGCGGCACGCGCAAAAAAGCATTATTGGCATATTTCGGCAGTGTTAACGGGATAATTGACGCTTCAATCGAAAATTTGACCAAGGTTGATGGTATTTCAAAATCAACGGCTGAAAAAATATATAGATTTTTTCACAAAGACGCGCTAGGGTAAATATTATAAACAAAAGGGAGTTTTAAATGAAAACATTTGTTAACGCTTTAACTATATTTCGAATTATTGGTGCTTTTACATTGATTCCATTGGCAATGAATCAAATGTTTGGTGCGGCGTTTATTGTTTTTTCAATCGCAGCAGCAACGGATTTTTTTGACGGGTATTTGGCCAGAAAATACAAAGTGGAGAGCAAATTTGGCGGCGTAATGGATCACATGGGTGATAAATTTTTGGTGGCAATCGCATTAATGTTATTGATGGTTGTGTGGGGCGCATGGGCATGTGTGATACCATCAATATTAATGATTTTGCGTGAATTATATGTATCTGGGTTACGCGAATGGTTGGGATCAATGAAAATTTCATTGCCTGTGCCAAAGCCAAGATTTTCAATTGGTAAAATCAAAGCAGCCACACAATTTATTTCAATTAGCGGTCTGTATTTGTTTTTAGCCTTGGTTCGTACACCATACATTTATTCGAAATTTATGGAATTGGTGTTTTATGCTTCAATGTTATGTTTATGGATCGCAATGATTTTATCAATTTGGTCCGCAGTCACATATACAATAGAAGCAACAAAGAAAATAAAATCAGTTAAATAAAAAGTGGGGCCCAAATTGGGCCCCAAGTTTTTAAATTTTGTTTCTGGTTTATTTTTAATTATCGTCTTCTTCCTTGTCTGGGATTATTCCGTTCGCGGACAATAAAATTGCAAATGGACGCATCGAATCAAATTGTGATGTTACAACCAATATTGCGACCAACAATGGGACACTGAAAAACATTCCAACGGGTCCCCATAAAATTCCCCAGAATACCAAGTTTACCAATATGGCCAAAGTGGATAAATTCAAAGTCTGTCCGGTCAATTTTGGTTCCAATATATTTCCGATAACAATTTGTAATGCTGCGATCCCAAGTCCCATTGTAATGGTGTCCGATATATCGCGAAAGAATAACAATGAATAAAGTATAGGCAATGCACATGCCAGAATTGATCCAAATGTTGGAATATACATTAATACGAATATTAAAAATGCCCAAAAACCAGCCAATTCCAAATTAAAGTAGGACATCCATAAATAAGATGACACACCCATCATGGATGACATTACAGTTCTGATAAATAAATATTTTTTCATATTATGGTCGATGTCACGAAATATTCGCAGGATTTTTTTGTGCTGATTGTTTTCAGAGAAAAGAGCACGAATTTTATTAACAAAAGTTCCTTGTTCAATAAACATAAAGAATATATACACCAATATTAACCCCATGGATGTAAATAATCCCGCCAGGGATGAACGAAATGCCATAGCAATTTCATTAAATTCCATATTCATCGCAGATGTTGATATTGTAATTCCAACAGGTTCCAATAGTTGGCGTAAAAATATAATTAATTTTGATTGGATTTGAGGCCATCTTTCCATAAATAAATGGATGTTTGGAGTCATTTCAATTACAAACAACCAGACCAATCCAATGGTGGTTGCAATTGAAAAAAGTAATGAAAATATTTTTGTCCATTTTGATTTCGGGCGTGGCATAACCATGGCGTAATATGTAGCCAGAGCATTAATTAAATACCAGCCAAATATTGCGACCAAAAATGGAACAATTACAGACTGTCCCAAGGATAACAGGACGACAACACCAAGTATTCCAAATACAATAGATAGAAATTTTGACATTGTCGTCCCCATTAATTATTTTGTTACAGTTGCAGAAATTGTTTCAGAAACTGTTAATTCAGATCCTGGCGTCATATTTAAATATGCGCGGTACACCAATGCGATTGCAATTACCAACAAGATAATCATCAAAATGTTAAATACTGCGATAACAGGGGCATAATTTTTGAATGATTTCGAAACTTTTTCGCGGCCAAACAATGATGCTGGCAGCCAAAAGAACAAGAAATCAAATACAAATATAATTGGTGCCGCAATCCATGAAGACAACATAATTAAAATGCCAGATAACATTTGGCCTGGTGTTGAATAAGCAACCCAATTTACCAATTTTTTAAACCAGTTCATGCGCAAATCCAATGCCATTTTTTCGTCCGAATCCGGCAAAAAGAATCCAGATAATGACAGGGTGTGCAATCCGAATGGAAATGAAAATAACATTGTCCAGCCAGCCAGTCCCAATTTGCGACTACGTTTAATAATCGTAAATACAGACATTACGATAATCCACAGCATATAGATTCCAAATACTGTCAAAACAATGCGTTCAGCAGGTGATAAGATTAATTTCAATGGAACCATTTGGCCGGTAATTGTCCAGGCCATCATGATTTTTTTATGAAAATAGTGCAATCCGATTCCTGCAATAATCGCGTGCAACAATAAGTTTAATGAAATGGCGATATAGCTGAGGCGATCCAAATGTTCGCGTGGGCTCATAAACCAAGAGCACAAACTGCGTTTTTGGGTTTTCGATTGTTTTGTGGCGACGGATTTTGACGGAGCCGAGGGGGCTTTTAGTTTTTTTACCATGTGGTTCCTCCTGTATGGTTTTAACGTGCGTATTATATCACAAAATTTAAGGAATCCACAGAAAATAATATAGGAGATTAATCCATTTATAATATGGTGCCGCTGTCAATTTTTGATACATTGGTTGGATGTATCATTTCCGTAAACGTTGGTTGGTGCGAAATTACAATAAATGTGGTGCCGGATTGATGCAGTTCCAAAATTGTTTTTGCTATTAATTTTTGTGTATCCAAATCGGATCCCGAATCGGGTTCATCAATCATGGCCAATCTTGGTTTTATTAAATAGAGATAGAGCAGGGCCAATTTTTTACGTTCCCCACCCGAAAAACCAACATTAATTGATCGCGATAGCCAAGGTGCCGGGATTGATAAATTTTCAGTGGCATCATTTAACATTTTAAAAAATTCACCAGCGGTCAAATCATTCCCAAATTTATTTTTATAATGTGCTGACATTGCGTGTTTTAAATATGATGATACTGTTAATCCCGGTATTTCAGGCACATGTTGTTGTAACAAGGCAATCCCAATTAATGAACGTTCGGTTGGAGTTATATTAACAATGTTTTTGCCATTAAATAAAATTTCACCAGATTCGACAACATAGTCTGGATGTCCCATGATTGTCATTAATAGACTGGTTTTGCCACTGCCGTTTGGGCCAGATAACAAATGGATTGAATTATCAGCAATATTAATTGAAACATTATTCAATAATTTTTTATTTCCGTTTGTTACGGTTAAATTTTTAATTTGTAGCATTTTTATCACCATTTGATACTGCGATTTGAATTAGCTGTTTTGATTCTATTAAAAATTCCATAGGAAGGCGAGAAAGAATAGGTGCTGCAAGCCCGCCAATAATTAATCCTGTGGCCAGATCTGAACCAATTCCGGATGCGTTCAAAAAGAATAATTGGGATTCGGATATTGCGGATGTTTTTGCCTCGTGCCCCGAAGTATTATTTGAATTCATATGGCGAACGGTTGGTAATGTGTTTACCGATGCCATATTCCCAATAATTTTTGAATCGCAATTTGATGCGCTTTTGGCGCCGGTTGTATTTTTGCCAAATGTAATCAATGATCGGAAAGTTTGATTTGATTGTTCCATAGCGACACCCTGGGATAATATATTTGATGTTGAATTGTTTCCAATATGAATCATTTTTGTTCCTGTGTCGGCCATTTGGTGATGGCGTGTGATTGATAATGAATAAAAGTCGGAATGTGAATTATCGCCCATTAATATTGACGATGGGTATTTCCAGGTTTTGGCGGATCCAACCTCGAGCTGGGTCCATAATAATTTTGCGTTTTTATGAACAATTCCACGTTTGGTTACGAAATTATATATGCCGCCAACGCCATCGGAATTTCCAGCGTACCAATTTTGAACAGTGGCGTATTTTACAATTGAATTATCATGTGCGATTATTTCAACAATTCCGGAATGTAACTGATGGTTTGGACGGCGCGGGGCCGAGCACCCCTCGAGATAAGATAATTCAGACCCGGATTCTGCAATTATTAATGTTCGTTCGAATTGGCCAATGGTTGCTGTATTAATTCGAAAGTATGATGCCAAATCAATCGGGCATTTAACTCCGGATGGAATATATACAAATGTCCCGTCTGAAAATACTGCGGAATTCAAGCATGCAAAAAAATTATCTGTATGTGGAACAACCGTTCCCAAATATTTTCGAACCAATTCAGGATGTTTTTTGATAGCATCAGACATAGGCATAAATATAATTCCCAATTTTTCCAAATCGGATTGATATGATGTATGTATGGATGAGCTGTCCAATATAGCGTCCACAGCCATTCCCATTAATGCGCGTTGTTCGTGTTCTGGGATTCCCAATTTGTCATATACTGATTTTGTATCAGCATCAATTTCATCATTAATAGTGGGTTTGGAATGATATGTTATTGATTGGTAATCAATTGGATCATATGTTGTTGTGGACCAATGTGGTTCGCTCATTGTTTTCCAATGTTCAAATGCATTTAATCGAAAATCCAGTAACCAAGAAGGTTCGTTACGCAATTTTGATAATTGTGTAATTGCATCACGCGATATCCCTGGTTTGAATTCATGCATTATCAGGCTCCAACAAATCTTCGTCCAACAAAGACGGAGAGGCTGGGGATTTTTGCCCCAGAATCGACAGCACAGATTTTTGTGATGATGATTGTGTAGCAGCAGGTGTTTTTAATCCAGAATCCATGGCCAGATTTTGAGCCTGGGTTAATAATGCCATGATTTGACCCATTAACCCCTCGTTAAATGTTTGTAACAATAATCCGTCGCGGTCGTATTCCCCCAATTTTTCCAACAATTGGTTCGCGTGTTTTAAAAACAGTTCAACATGTTGTTGATATGATTCGTCCCATTTTAATTGGCGGCGCAATTGTTCCAACACGTGTGGATTTTTATTGTATGCATCAACCAGACCGCCTGCGACTTGCCATAATGGATGTTCCTTGGACGAGCGGGCAACCACCGATACCGAATCAGCAATTGGAATCAAATGTTGTAATAAATCGTGATAAATCAAATCAATATTGCGCATAAACGAATCAGCAGATGTTTGATGTTTGAATTCAATAAATGCCATTCCCAACTGTTGTAGTATATCCATTTGATGTTTTGATGAATTATGCATATTAAACAATAGTCGCAGAGTTTGTTTTTGAATCGAATAAAAATTAAATAGGACAGCAATCATAAAAAACATCGAAATCGGAACAATTATGCAAATAACCAAGGCAGAAATCATAACGGAATCCAATTCTATCAAGGCATCCATAGACAGTGTTCCAACCAATAAACGAATCGATAACAAAGTCCAAATCAATGATGCTGTGGCCCAAGTTCCAAATATAATAAACATACGTTGCATGTGAATTTCCCCGCGGTTTCAATAAATATGGTCGAAGTATATCATTTTTTTTATCAAAAATCTAGGGGGCAAAATCCGGTTTTGGCAGATTTTTGGCACTTTAAAAAAGTCAAGACAAAAAAGTGCAAATTTTGCAAAAAAATGTCTTGTTTGAAAATTTTAAAAACTATATATTGTGTATACAAACACCCAAAAAGACACAACCAGTTGTATTTTTGGCATTTTTTATGAAAAAGGCAAAAAAATGGAAAAAAAGGACAATAATCAGAAGAATATCATCGAAATCGCATCTGGTTTTGCGTGCAAGGTCGCCAAAGTTCAAAAGCGCGATGGTGAAGTTATAGCCTTTGATTCCAAAAAGATTCAAAATGCCATCAGAAAAGCAGCAAACGCCACCCAAGAAATTGATATGGCCGGAGTTTTAGCCATAGAAGCCAGTGTTGTTCGCGATTTGGATGACAGATTTTGTGGTTTAATCCCAACTGTTGAACAAATACAAGATTTAGTGGTCAAAGCATTAATGGATCATCATGCTTATAAAACTGCCGAAGCATACATTATATATAGACATCAACATAACGAGATCCGCGACACAAATTTGGATGTTGTTGATGTAATGGACGGATACTTGTCCGCTGCCGATTGGCGAGTCAAGGAAAATGCCAATATTGGATATTCGATTGGCGGCTTGATTTTGAGGACATCCGAACGAGTAACAGCCCAATATTGGTTGCATTTGTATCCACGTCCTGTTGCCGAAGCGCACAAAAGTGCTGCATTGCACATACATGATTTGGGTTGGTTGACTGGATATTGTGCCGGTTGGTCATTGCGAGAATTATTGTACGAAGGATTCAACGGGGTTGAGGGTTATTTACAATGTCAGCCTGCGAAACACATGTCGACCGCTGTATCCCACATGGTTAATTTTTTAGGAACATTGCAAAACGAATTTGCTGGGGCCCAGGCTTTTTCATCAGTGGACACTTATTTGGCGCCATATATCAAAATTGACAATATGTCTTTCGAAGAAGTTAAAAACGCAATGCAAACTTTGATTTTCAATTGCGCGGTGCCTTGCCGCTGGGGAACCCAAACACCATTCATTAATTTTACTTTTGATTGGACGTGTCCCGAAGATTTGAAAAAACAAAACCCGTATATCGGCGGCAGACCAGTCAATTTCACATATGGCGATTTGCAGCCAGAAATGGATATGTTAAACAAAGCATTTTTAGAAGTTATGACCGAAGGTGATGCGCATGGTCGTCCATTTACTTTCCCAATTCCAACATATAATATCACCAAAGATTTCCCATGGAATCATCCAAACGTTGGGCCTTTGTTTGATTTAACTGCCAAATACGGTATTCCAAATTTCCAAAATTTCTTGAATTCTGATTTGAACCCAACCGATGTTCGTTCTATGTGTTGCCGTTTGCAGTTGGATGTTCGTGAATTGTTAAAACGTGGCGGTGGTTTGTTCGGATCTGCTGAAAAAACGGGATCAATCGGAGTTGTTACAATAAATTTGCCAAGGTTGGGTTATTTAAACAAGGGAAATCGTGAAGCTTTGTTTGATAATTTAAAAATATTATTGGGATTAGCCAAAGATTCGTTGGAAATTAAACGCCGTGTAATTACTAAAAATATTGATAACGGATTATATCCATTTACCAAACGTTATTTGGGTAACTGGAATCACCATTTTTCGACCATTGGTGTTAATGGTGCAAATGAAATGGTCAGGAATTTTACCGATGGGCGCGAAGATATTTCATCCCCAATGGGTAAACAATTGGTTATAGACGTTATGGATTTCATTCGTGAACAATTGGTTGTGTTTCAAGAAGAAACAGGAAATTTGTACAATCTAGAAGCAACACCAGGAGAGGGCACAGCATACAGATTTGCAAGAACTGATTTGAAAAATTTCCCTGATATTTTGACGGCGGGAACAAACGATGCACCGTACTATACTAATTCTACTCAGTTACCAGTTAATTTTACAGATGATCCATTTGTTGCATTGGAACATCAAGAAGCATTTCAACGGAAATATACAGGCGGTACCATGTGGCATATGTACCTGGGGGAGCCCGTGTCATCCGGAGAGGCGGCAAAGAAAATTATTAAGACAATTTTTGAAAACTATAAATTGCCTTATATGACTTTGACCCCTACGTTCTCGACTTGTCCGAAACACGGGTATTTGCCGGGACGGCATGAATTCTGTCCAAAGTGCGACGAGGAAATCGCCGCCGAGGAAAGATTAGCAAACATTGTAAAATAAACAAAAAATAGAGGAGGAGAATTATGACAAAACAAAGAACAAAATGTGAGACTTTTTCACGTAGCATGGGATACATTCGTCCGGTTAAACATTTTAATATTGGAAAATTTTCCGAATTCCAAGAAAGAAAAACTTTCAAAGAAGAAAATGCTTTGACTACGGCCGATCGCCATTTAGAATTATTAAAGAAAGCAGCGTAATAATATAATGCAAGTTCAGATCGGCGGACTGACTCCCTTTACTACGATTGATTATCCGGGGATGTTGGCCGCCGTTTTATTTTTAAAAGGTTGCCCATTTAGGTGTGTTTATTGTTCGAATCCTCAGTTCTTGGAAGCGGGCGAGGGTGAATACGATCCAGAAAAAATTATTGAATGGTTAAATCATCGTCGAGGCAAATTAGAAGCAGTTGTTTTTTCAGGAGGGGAGGCATTAACCCAAGGCGATGTTGTTTTGGAATATATGAAACGAATCAAAGATATGGGTTTTTTAATTGGTTTGCATACAAACGGATTTTATCCGGACCAATTAAAAAAAGCATTATCAATTATTGATTGGGTTGGATTGGATATAAAAACAGATCAAAAAAATTATTTGAAATTAACAGGGGTCAGTTCCGCGCACAATCGTGTGATTGAAAGTTTGGAAGTTTTGGGAAAATCAGGTAAATCTGCCGAAGTTCGGATTACATGTGATCCCAGGTTTGTGTCGCGTGAAGCCGTTTTGGATATAGCAAAGCGATCATCAGATGCCGGCATCAAAAGCTTTGCCGTGCAAAAATATCGCGTATACGAAGCAGATGAAGGCCCTCGTACAAACGAAACCGAACGCAATCAATTTTTCAATGATGAATATTTAAAGCAAGATTTAAATAATTTGTTTGATACTGTGATATTTCGGGAATAAACCGCTTGCATCATTTGTTTGAATATGGTTAAAATCCGTAAAAAGGATGAATTATGGATAATATTTTTGACATTGTTATTTTAGGGTCTGGGCCTGCTGGGTTAACAGCTGCATTATACGCAGGGCGTGCCGGACGTTCGGTCGCGATTGTCGCCGGAGGAGAGTTAGGTGGTCAAATGGCAACAATCCCAGAATTGGAAAATTATCCAGGGGTTATTGGACCAATTTCAGGGTTCGAAGTAACCGAGATTATGAAAAATCAGGCGGAAAGTTTCGGTGCAAAAATTATTTTGGCGTCAGCGAAATTTGTAAAACGTGATAACGACAATTATAATATTTCATTGGACAACGGCAAAGAATTGGTTGCTCGCGCGATTATAGTCGCAACCGGGGCCCGTGCAAAAACAATGGGAATTCCAGGAGAATCTGAATATTTAGGTCGCGGGGTCAGTTATTGCGCTGTGTGCGATGGATTTTTTTACCGCGGCAAAGATGTTGTGTTCATTGGCGGTGGAAATTCCGCATTGGTCGAAGCATTATACATGTCAAAATTGGCCAAACACGTAACAATAATTTACCGTCGTGATGCATTTTTCCGCGGGGAAAAAGTTGTTGTTGATAAAATTATGAATGCGACAAATATATCAGTTATGTGGAACACGGATGTTGTTGAAATCATGGGCGATGCAAATGGTGTTACATCTGTATTAACCCAAGAAATTGATTCGGAAAAGCAAAATACAATTAATATCGATGGCGTATTTATTACAATCGGACATTCTCCTAATACTGAGTTTTTAAATGATGAAATTAAGCGTGATGACCATGGCCATTTGGTAACATTGCCAAACAAAACGCAAATTGAAAATCATGGAATTTTTGTTGCGGGCGACGTTCGTGCAAATACCAAGTTACAGGTTGCGATTGCAGTGGGGTGGGGGGCAACGGCCGCCATGGAAGTCGAAGACTATTTAATCGCGTCATAATGCGCGACTGAAAACAAGACATTAATTTTTTCGAAGGATCATGTATGTCTATATACACTCACCCCCGAAAAAATTAATGTTTCTTTACATTCATCGCATTATGACGCGATTAACAAGTTTTAATAAATTTTGTATTATTCAATTGATTATAATGTTTTTTCGGTGCCACGGGGGATCAAGATTTGTTGGGGATCCAATGCAGTTTGATTCCAGTAAATTCCAAAGTGTAAATGGGCGCCAGATGATCTGCCTGTTGATCCAACCAATCCGATTTTTGTGGTGCCAGATACGTTTTGTCCAACAGATACATTAATTTTTGACAGGTGCAAATACACACTGTATATCCCATATCCGTGTGAAATCATCACGATATTTCCAGACATAAAATGATCCCCAACCAATACAACGCGACCCGGAGCGGCAGCAATAACAGGCGTTCCAGTCGGTGCTGCGAAATCCAATCCACGATGGGGGGATTTTGGTATATCATTAAACACACGTTGCGATCCAAAAACGCCGGAAATTCGGAATTTTTTTGAGTCCAGTGGTTCCTCCATATTCATGAAAAATAATGTTGTGTCGCGGGCGGTTCGTGCGTTTCGGATTTCATTGCTTTCGCGTTCGATTCGTTTTTCTATTTCGGGGGTATAATGTACAAATTTATCAGGGACGGATACCCGTTGGATCTGCCAGTTTTGCTTTTCAATTTTATAAGCGTATTCAGAACATTCCCCCAATTTATTACAGAACTTTAATTTAATTGTATCCGGAGTATCGCGATCCAATCCGATTGTAAATATGTCGCCAATAGATACCAATTCATTTTTATAATAAACAGAATGGTTTCTGGATTCTCCGTATAATAATCCGCCCTGGACCGGTTTCCCACATAGTGTCGGTGCGCGGTTTGAGGTGCCAATTACATGGCAATATTCACCGTTGTCAGAAATGTTTTTATCGTTTGAGAGTCCAGTTTTATTAGAATCGTCATAGTCAAAAGGCGATGTTGCTGGCGCTGTATTTAGTGTCAGCATTAATAAGCAGGCTGTGGTCAAACTAGTCCAGATCCGCATCATCATATTGTGTATCCCGTGGGTAATTTTGAAAGAAAGATGGTTGGACGAAAAAATGCAATTTGTTTTGGTCCAATATCCATGGCGCCATTTTTTGTGTTAAACGAAATGTATCTTCGATTGGTTTTATCGCATTTTTAGATGACGTTACACATACATCCAATGACCAATTTGTGTGTGCAGGTATTACCGAAAGCAGGCCATATATATGTTGCGCAACGGCCAATGGTTTTGACGCAATTAATAATAATCGTGAAACATCCAATTTGGATAAATATTGAAATATCATTGGCCATTGGTTCGGTGTAATATTGTCCAATGGCAAAGCGATTGTTAGATCTCGTCCAAAAAACAAATCGTGGCGAATAGGCAGCAAAGCGTTTACCAAAGATTCAAATGAATTAACAGGTGTATAAATCTGAATTCCAGAAGCGCCACGTTTTAATGGGATATTCATATCAGATATTAATTTTTTTTCATCCTGTTTGTTAAAATCAGCGGCCATAAAAGCATATAATTTTAATGGTGTTTTTTCAGTCCAACTCCAGACCAATGGTATTGATACAGGTTCGACCGATAATAGTTTAACATTATTTTCAACCGCGGCCGTGGCGGCATGTATCAGAGTTGATGAATCCTCGCTGGTCCAACAGCAAAGGTTGAGCAAAGGTTTTATTTCTGCCAAAGTTTTAGTGAAATCAAATGTATTCATGCCTGTAATATTATCAGAATTAAGGGACAATATCAACGTGCATTTAAAAGCATTTTATGATAAAATGAGGCCATGTTTAAAAAGGTCTTGGTAGTTTTATTGGTATTCGTTTGTTTTGGATGCGCATCCCATCGAGATGTTGGCGTTGTGCCAGCCCCATATGATCCAATTGAACAAACCAATCGTGGAATATTTGCATTCAACGAAGTTGTTAATGATTATGTTTATTCTCCGGTAATTGATACTTATAATTTTATTCTTCCGGAATTTTTAAGGACGCGTGTTTACAGATTCTTTTCAAACATTGGTGAAATGGGTACTGTTATAAACAGTTTGTTACAGGCAAAATTTGAAAATGCAGGTGTAACAACAGGTCGATTTGCAATTAATTCAACAGTTGGAGTTGCCGGGCTTTTTGATGTCGCAACTGATTGGGGCGTAACACGCGATAAAGAGAATTTTTCAAAAACATTGACAACATGGGGTGTTGCCGAAGGCCCAATTATAACAGTGCCTTTTTTATACCCAATGAGCATTCGCCACGGTATTGGCATGATCGGCGATATATTTTTAGATCCGATGTATTTCATTGTGCCGGCAGCAACAAATGGTAATAGAACAATATATTGGGTTTATTACGGGGCCAGTATATTTGTATTTTATGCTGATAATTTGGAATATTTGGAAGATGTTAAAAATGTTACACTGGACCCATATTCGGCAATTATCAGATATACTAGATTATCCGAATATGCCGATGTTGATGGGTTGCCTATGTCTGCTATGTCATTACATGAAGAGGGCGAAAGTCAGGCAACATCTGTGTCATATGATTTTGATTTTGATGATTTAGATGCCAGGGACATGTCAAAAACAGTAAACAAAAAATCAGGCGATGTTTCCAAATAACAACTTGAATTTTTAGAAGTTTTAGGCCATTATATCATCCCAAGTTACAAGGAGTAAGATATTATGAAGAGATCAGATTTGATCAGATCCGTTCAGGTAAGGTACCCAAGAATGGAATTAACCGAAGCAACAGCAATTGTTGATACTGTGTTATCCGAAGTTATGCAAAAAATTTCCGAAGGCCACAGGGTTGAGATAAGAAGATTTGGTTCTTTTTCCCCTCGTAAATTGGCAACCAGGATTGGGTATAATCCAAAAACTGGGGAAATGATTGCTGTGCCTGCCAAAAAATCTGTGCATTTCAAAATGGGAACGGATTTAGCAAAAAAAATGAATAACGAAGATTAATTTTATCCCAAAGGATTTAAAATGTGGTTATTGAAAAAGAAAAAGCCAGGAATAAAAAATAAAAATTTGGAACGATATGATTCCGTTCGTCGATTGATGTGGTTAAAGTGTGCGCATTGTGGAAAGTTGGTTTATTACAAAGATTACAAGGATAATTTACGTGTATGCCCAGAATGTAACCATTTGTTTGGAATGACTCCAAAGCAAAGGTTTGATTTATTATTTGATTCCGTGGATTATGAAAAAATTAATTTACCACATGTGTCTGATGATCCGTTGGGCTTTGTTGATTTAAAGCCATATACAACCAGATTAGCCGAAGCCCGCAAAGAAACGGGTTATGATGATGCAATTGCGGTTGCTTCTGGTGCCGTTGGTGGTGTCAAAACAACCATGGCTGTTATGAATATTGAATTCAATGGCGGATCAATGGGACGCGCTGTTGGTGAAGGGATAATTGCCGGTGTTGATCATGCCATTAAAAATCGTGAACCATTTGTTATTGTTACATCATCTGGTGGTGCGCGTATGCAGGAAAACGTTTTAGCATTGATGCAGATGGCACGCACTACATCCGCGATTGATAAATTAAAAGATGCAAAATTACCATATATTGTTATTTTAACGGATCCAACATTTGGTGGTGTTACAGCATCATTTGCAATGTTGGGCGATGTTCATATCGCAGAATCTGGTGCTCGTATCGGATTTGCAGGGCGTCGCGTTATCGAGCAAAATATTCGTGAAAAATTACCAAATGATTTCCAAACATCCGAATATTTATATGAGCATGGCATGATTGATATTGTTACAACGCGTGCGCATTTAAAAGATACTTTATCAGATGTTTTAGCTGTATTAATGCGCAAAGAGCACGTGCCAGAAATCAAGGCTGTGGTTACGCCAAAGACAGAAGTTGTACAACAAAAGACAAGCACAAAATCAAAATCGAAAGAAGAAAAGACCGAAGCATACACCAAAGTATTATTGGCCAGAAATGAAAACAGACCGCATTTTTTGGATTATATAAATGGAATGGTCGATCGTTTTACCCCATTGGCAGGCGATAGATTATATGCCGAGGATCCTGCATTAATTGGAGGGTTGGGATATATTCAAGGAATTCCTGTTATGATTATGGGCCAAGAAAAGGGGCGTACAATTGAAACCCGCCAAAAACACCGTTTTGGTATGCCAAATCCCGAAGGATATAGAAAAGCCGCCCGTTTGATGAGGTTGGCTGAAAAATGCAATTTGCCAGTAATCACATTGGTTGATACAACGGGCGCGTTTGCCGGATTAGAAGCCGAAGAACGAGGACAATCCGAAGCGGTGGCATCATCAATTCATCAGGGTTTATCAATTAAAACGCCATATATTTCAATGATTGTGGGCGAGGGGGGATCTGGTGGTGCGATTGCTGTTGCAACCGGAAATACAGTTATGATGCTGGAAAATGCGATTTATTCAGTTATTGCGCCTGAATCTTGTGCTTCTATTTTATGGAGGGACAATCAATATAAAATGCAGGCTGCGGCAGCCATGAAATTGACTGCGTCCGAATTAAAAGAACAGGGCGTAATTGATAAAATTGTTATGGAGCCGGCCGGTGGTGCGCATTTGGATTGGGCGACAACAATGGATCAAATGAAAGACGCAATTGTTTCTGAATTAAAAGTTTTGGGAAAAATGTCTGGCGAAGAATTGTTAAAGCAACGCCGAGATAAATTTTTACAAATGACACGCGACAACCAAGAATAACTTGGATTACCCCCACGTGGTATGTTATAATACCACGATGAGGGGGATTTTAATGAAGCAAACAATAGATACATTTTTAATGATGTTCTTGTGGACCAGTATTATATTATTGGGGACGGTTTTGTTTGTTAATCATACCTATGCCTTTAATTTATTGTCTTTGTCGCATTGGTCATATTTTATTGATCAGCAAATTCATGGCGCGAATATTTCAATGGGTTTTTATTTCACGTTAACCTTTGTTTCAATCATTTGGTTGGTTGGTTTATACGGAACTGCCTGGTGTTGTCGCAAATTATTCACACCAGAAGAAGAGGAAGACGAAAAATTATTAATGAAAAATTCCATAGGGGGCAGTATTCGTATGCCGAATCAAACTGCAACTCCGGAACGTTCTATTGATTTTGGTATGCCCAGAATAGCGGTTAATGTTGCCGAGGTTAAAAATATATCAGAAAATATTTCTGAAAAAAAAGTAGAGCCAGAAGCTGTGTCTGTGCAATTGGTTCGACCTCCGATGTTGTCTGCGCCAAATATTAATATGGCAGCATTATCAACCATTCAATCTGATTCAGTCAGCATGCCTGTGATTAACCCATCAAATGGTTTAATTCCGCCAGCGCCAATCGTTATGTCTGGACCGACGTTGGAACAAGATTCAAATTCTGTTGTTATGTCTGATCCGTTTGAACCATTTTCTAAGAGTCCGAAATTTAATCCGCGTTCTGATACGATGGAAAAAGTTAAAAATGTTTTTGAGAATGCTGGATTTATTATCAAGAATTCCCCAAGTATTTCAGGAATTAAACCGAGTGTTTGGGCAACCCGAGGTCAAGAATTAATGATAGGGTTAATTTGTTCGAATTCTGGTGACATCAGTGCATTCGAAGGTGAGAAAAACGGAGAGCCGTTGTTGTGGAAATCATCATCTGGGGACGAAATTAAGTCGCCTGTTTGGGCTCTGGTTGATGTGGTTGAAAAGGTTCGTGCGCTGGCGATCGAAGCATTAGAAGATGAAGATGGTATAAAAATAACGCCCTGGTTATTATTAGAAAATGCCACAATTACAAACCTGGATCAAATTAAATCTGTTTGGAATGCTTTGGATGTTTCTGTTATTTCAAACATAAACCAAAGTGATATGCCAACGTTGGAATCATTTGTCAGCGCCCACAAAAATTCCGAAGGGCCAGACGAAGCATTTGATGAATTTGTTGATGCGATATATTCATATTTTAACCAAGAATCGAGTGAAGTATAATGCAAAGTATTTGGGAACAGAAATTGAAAGATTTTGGGATGGATGATTTGCCAGTCCAACATGTGTCGTTTCGCCCAGTAACATTAGATTCTGATTGGTATGTAAAATTTAAAAAAATACGGCGGGAATTTTTACAGTCTTTGAGCGATTCTGTTGAAGAATTAATGTTGATGAATTTATCAATGCCAATGTTAATGGGGTTATTACAAAATATGGAATTGCCAGAAAATCTATCAATAAAATTTAAGCGTCCTTTGATGTATGGCGGTGAAATCAGTGTTGATAATATGTATTTGGTTGCTATGCATCCGTATGGCCAATTATTGGACCGTTTTTTAATTGATCAGGCGATGGATTATATGGCAAAAATGGGTAAAACGCCAACGGCGGGTTATGATTATGCGCCTGAATTATTTGTTCCAAATCCGGCCAAAAAAGTTTATGTCCCAACATTGCGTTCAATGAATAATGGGGCAGGTGGTAACACTACATCCGACAGAATGTCAGAAATTGCGTCAGCAATAGTTGCGCAACAAATGACCCAGGGAAAAAATTAAAATGAACCATGAAGAATTTTTAAAAGAATTACAAAATAAAAAAGATGTTGCGATCATGTTGCCGGCGGCATCAGAACGCGCAATTGAGATTGCCCAGGGTTCGTTAATGCAAATGCAGTGTGCAATGTTGCCAATGGATTTAATGCGCTTTTATATGCGGCATGATGGAATTATTTGTGGGGATGCACAGATATTTGGTGTTACTGAATATAATCGCGATGGCCGGATGTATATATTGCCCAGTATAATTACAGTAAACAAAGAATTAATGGCATACAAGGTATTACGCGGAAAAACGGTAATTGGACGTAATGGTTTATTTTGGTTCGCGGTTGATTCATCGGGCGTTGTTTGGATGTTGGATGTAATGACGTTGTCCCCTGTTAAAAAATACGCCTCTATTTATCGGGCTATGTATGAATGCTTATTGGTGGGGCTGATATAAAATGTCAAAATATTCAATATCAATCCAAGGTCATAAAACCAGTATTACTCTAGAAAAAGAATTTTTTGATTTGATCCAAAAATGGGCGGATGATGATAATATATCTGTGGCAAAATTAATTCAAAAAATTGATCAAGACAGAGATATTTCGGTTAATAAAAATTTATCTGGATACATTCGCATATATGTTTTAAAACGATTACAATCGAATAATTAATTTTGTGCGTTCCCCATATTCATAAAATAATAATTTGTGTAATCTGGGTCGATGTTTTGTTGAATTTCCATTATGCTGAATTGGCGCATCCCATTTTTTATAATATCAACCGATATTGGTTTTGGATTGGCCGAAGTGCCCAACATCAACATGCTTGATTGTAATGTTAATGATTCTGAATCGTATTGCATATTCCCGGTAATCGTTACAAATTTAGATTTTAAAACAAAAGGGCGGTCAGTTTGGAATTTTCCATCAATTAATGTTCCGCGTATTGATAAAGACTGAAAGCGAGACGCGCCGGTTGTCAATGCGGTTGTCAGGGCATTTTCCAAGTTCGCCCGGGAAAAAGAAGATGTTTTTTGATAGAATTGATCATACCCAAGTCCCATTATAATCCCGTCTGAAAAATCAAATGATATAGTTCCATTCATATTTCGATTAATATCATACGCGGTCATGCCGAATGTATATAATTTAGCATCCATTGTTAATTCTGATTCGCGTACATTTAATGGCGTTTTAATTGGTAATATTGGGTCGGTTACTTTAAAGCGGTTTGCCTGGACCGAGATATCATATCCACCATTTTTACGATTTATATCCAAAATTACAGATCCAAGAGCCGCATCTGTAATAGACAGTTTTTGCGATGCTGATGATTTGTTTGTGTTTAATGCATATGAAAACGAATCATATGAAATGCCGTGGTAAATCAAATTCCCTGCCGAGATGGACAACGATATATTTGGGATATGCAATGCGGATATAAATGGATTTTGAGATACAAATTGCAATGATTGGTAATCGTCCCTGTATTTTAAATCAATCATAGAGTCCAAATCCACAGTTTCTGTTTTTAAATTCGCAACAATTGGACCATTTGAATCCATCAAATGTTCGATTGTTCCATTAAATGTTGTTTTCCCAATTTTCAATATAGCATTCGATATATATGCTGTGTTCCCAGCATTATAAAATTCGCCAGATAGTGATACGTTCAAATTGTTTGGCAAAAATGTTGTTGAAAAATCAGGATACAATATTTTTGCGGCGACCGCAGCATCCGCCAAAGTAATTGTAAATGTCATATTTTTTGCGTTAGTATTCCTTTCAAATCCGAAAGTAAAATCTGGATTTATAAACGAAGCATTAATTGAAGGGTATGACATTGGTCCATTAAAAGAAGCGATTAATGTTCCGATTTTATCCATGAAATACGACCCGGACAATGGCATTTTTACAGTTGTCCAAACTTGGTTTGATAATTTCATTTGTGTTTTGTTCATTTGAAAATCAACAAAATTCCAAGAGTTTTTATCTTTTTCAATTGCGCCAGATATGGTTGTTGTTTGGTCCTGTGATTTATATGTAATTGGTAAATCATTGGATATTTTAACCGATTTTGGAGTTATATCAAGCATGCCCGATAGTGATAATAACGTAGTGCCGTCGTATGTAAATTCAGGTGTTTTAAAGCCTAACGACCAATTAAAAGTAAACACGGATGGTAGATATGTAAGTGTGTCGCGCAATCCAGATACATCTGCAGTTACAAAGTCGGACACATCCAATTTAGGAGATTCTATGAACAATGAATATTTTGGAACATTATCAGTTGTTGTGTATGATAGCGATCCAGTTGCATTTACATTTGGCAAAACAATCAACATTGGATCACATATCCAATTTTTATATGTTCCGTTCAATAGGCATTGTCCAGACATTTCGCGAGGCAATTTTATGCCGGATACAGTTTTTGGTAATGTTATTACTTCGGATGGATAAAATATGCGAAATGCCAAATTCATACGATCCATATTTAATTGGTTATCAATGGAAGATATGCGGCCCGCCATGCCAATGTTCATGGTGTCACCTTCGATTAACAATTGATCGATTCGAATTATATTGTTTTCTTCGGTTTTGGATTTTAATACAAACTTTTTAAAATTCATATTTTTGTAAGTAAATAATCCGTTGCCATCCAACATTATTTGGCGGTTGGATAACAGTTTTAATAATTCAGAATCAAATGATTTTTCATTCGGTATTAATTGTGATAAATCACCAGTTTTAAGAGATAGTTCAATTATTTCCATATCGGTTGATGAATTTCGCGGGATTCGAATCATCCCGTTCCCCGTTAGTTTAGGCGATGCAAATGATAAAGGGGACAAATCAATATTATGTCGATTTAATGAAAATCGGGTTTTGATTGCGAATGTATTTTGGTACATTTGATGTTTGAAATAATCATAGCCCAACGTTTGCATGAATTTTCCGAATTGAGGTGATGTCAATTTTATTTCCCCATCCCCCAGGATTTGATCATCACGAATTGAAAAATCCATGGATAAATCCAAAACTTGATGTGTGTTATCAAGATCCAGGTGAAATCTGGATTGGTTGCGCAATAATGATGCTTTGTACGATTCTCGATTAAATACAAACGATCCGTTGAAGATGTTCGCGCGATCTGCCGGGCGCAGTATTCCATAAATATTTGACAGTGTATATTTGCCGTCTGAAAATGTTGCGCCGCGAAAAACCAAAGTGTTTGCAATCTTTTGAGGAGAAGATAAAAAAGCCATTCCTGCGTCAGACATAGGCCCTTTGAAAATTAAATTTGCACGGTTTATCGTTAAGCGTTCTGGAATTGATACTTGGGAATAATGGACGACTTCGGATATTGGAATTGAAAATGTCATAGAACCAATTGATCCACGATATATTGGACCGTCGAAACGTACATTTTCAACAATTAATGTTGGTTTTGGAACCAGAGATAAACGTAAATTGCCATCGATCATAACGCTCATGCCAAATCTCTGGGACATGGCTGCTTCCAGTGAAGGACGCATAGGATCCAGTCGAATAAATTGTGGAACCATTACCAGCCCCAGCACCAGCATGACAAATAAAGTCAAACCGCCCCAGAGGGCCATAGACACCCAAGACTTTGATGTTTTTTCCATTTTTTATATTCTCTCTCTTGATAATTGGAGTATAATACCTATGTATGCTTGAAAACAAGGAAAAAATACCAATGCAGAAGAATAAAAGTCCATTTATTCTGGATTCCAATTATATGCCATCGGGTGATCAGCCCGAGGCAATTCGCCAATTATTGGAAGGCATTGACCAAAACAAGCAGAGCCAGGTTTTAATGGGTGTTACTGGTTCTGGGAAAACTTTTACAATGGCGAACATAATTGCCAAATCTGGAAGGCCGACGTTGATTATGGCGCCGAATAAAATTTTAGCAGCGCAATTATATACAGAAATGAAACAATTTTTTCCACAAAATCATGTGGAGTATTTTGTGTCATATTATGATTATTATCAGCCAGAAGCATACGTTCCAACAACCGATACATATATTGATAAGGATGCTTCAATCAATGATCAATTGGATCGTATGCGCCACAGCGCAACGCGTTCATTATTGGAATATCGCGATGTTATTATTGTTTCATCGGTTTCATGTTTGTACGGTTTGGGGGCGCCGGAAACATATGCTGAATCACGTGTTGGAATTTCGGTGGGACAAAATTTAAGCGTGCGTGATGTTTGCGATATTTTAGTTTCATTACAATACAAAAGAAATGACATTGGTTTTTCCCGCGGGGAATTTCGTGTTCGTGGCGATACCTTGGATATATTTCCATCCCATTCCGAGGATCGTGGTTGGAAGATTTCATTCTTTGGAAATGAAATCGAAGAGATTAATGAATTTGATATTTTAACTGGGCAAAAAAAAGTTGTGCTGGATACTGTAACGATTTATCCGAATTCGCATTATATTATGCCGCGCCCAACATTCAATCAGGCCGTATTGGATATAGAGGCAGAATTAAAAGAACGTTTAGATTATTTTCGTGAAAACAAAAAGTTTTTAGAAGAGCAGAGATTGTCCGAGCGCACAAAATTTGATTTGGAAATGTTAAATGCAACAGGGACTTGCCGTGGAATTGAAAATTATTCCAGATTTTTATCGGGGCGAAAACCAGGCGAAGCGCCGCCAACATTATTTGAATATTTGCCAAAAGATGCGTTATTATTTGTTGATGAATCGCACGTGTCTGTTCCTCAAATCCGCGGAATGTTTCGTGGAGATCGTGCGCGCAAAGATACTTTGGTTCACTACGGATTCCGTTTGCCATCATGCCGCGACAATCGCCCATTAATGTTCGAAGAATGGGATCATATGCGCCCATTATCTGTGTTTGTATCGGCAACGCCCGAACAATGGGAGATTGAACAATCGCGCGGTATTGTGGTTGAACAATTGATTCGCCCAACAGGATTGATTGATCCAGAATGTATTGTTCGTCCAACCACGAATCAGGTGGATGATTTAATGCATGAATGTAAATTGGTCATAGAGCGTGGCGGACGAGTTTTATGTACAACATTAACCAAAAAAATGGCCGAACAATTAACTGAATATTTGGTTGAGCATGGTATTCGCGCAAAATATTTACATTCCGATGTTGAAACGTTAGAGCGTATTGAATTGATCCGAGGACTGCGTTTGGGGGATTTTGATGTCTTGGTTGGTATCAATTTATTGCGCGAAGGATTGGATATCCCAGAATGCGAATTAGTTGCAATTTTGGATGCAGATAAAGAAGGTTTTTTGCGTTCAACCAGATCGTTAATTCAAACAATTGGTCGTGCGGCGCGTAATGTTAATGGACGCGTTATTTTGTATGCTGATAAAATTACTGCCAGCATGGATGCTGCGATGTCCGAGACATCTCGTAGGCGAGAAAAACAACGAGCATATAATTTAGAGAATAATATTACACCAACATCCGTTAAAAAGAGTGTGTTTGATCAAGTTTCCGAAGATGCAGGTCCAAAAACCGATGTTGCTCGTAAATTCGTTTATGGCAAAGACGGAATTATGTCAACCGACGATATTAAACAAATGATTAAAAAAATGACTCGTGATATGAAAAAACATGCAGAAAATCTGGAATTCGAACAGGCAACGGCGCTGCGTGACGAAATAAAACGTTTGCAATCAGATTTATTGGTTTTGGAATAATATTGGTATTTATTCCCAAGATACTTGACAAAAAGCCAGTCGTGTGTTACATTTATAGGGCAACTGTAATTGACCAGCCGAGAGAGGGTTATCATGACAGATAAAAAAGATATTTTTGAAAAAGAAGTCAGGAATAGCCTGGGGTACAATAATCGTATTTTATGTCAGTACTTTAATAATGATGCGATCAAAGAAATTCAAACAAAACAGCACATATACAAAGCGCACAAATTCTGTCAGGCGGCAACCATCAAAGTCACGAATTTAAATGCAGATCAGGTTGTTTCGATTATTTTGCAAGAGTTGGATAAAAATCCGCGTTTTGATAATAACAGGGTTGTAAAAGGTTACGGCTTCAAGGACATTAAAGTATACATAAAGGAACATGGGTTGGATTCAAATGCATACATAAATCCAGATTTGTTTCCGTCAAAAACTTATGACAAAGAAGATGAGGGTGGCTTTGATTTTATTCCAGCTGGGTTTTTGCACAAAGAAGTTGTTACAAAAATGTACGATTTCACAAGGCTTTTACCGGGGCCAAATAAGTTTGATGGAACGGTTACAATTACAAACGAGGCCAAAGTCAGCAAAAGTTTGGATTATATAATTGCTCTGCGTGATTTGTTGAAAAATATTTGTAAAATAAACACATTTGATTTTGATCACAAGGCAACGCGTCAGGGATTAATTGATAGATATGTGGAATTGAATAAAAAGCCAGAGGCAGAGTTGGTTATTAATGTGGAAAAAAACGGTCAAACAGCGTTGTTCCCAATTGAAAACAAAACGTTTCAAAAGACAATCAAAGTACCAAGTCGGTAGTTATTTATCCAATTTTTTTTGAATTTTACGATCGCGCCAAACGGCCATCCATACAAAAAATCTGTGAATGAAATATATCAGAGTGTATGCGAATAACAGTATGGTTGCGATTACTACGCCGGTTGTTTCAATAGTGTAGCTTTTTGTAATAATTGTAATCGGTAAATCCATTGAATTTAATACATAAAACAATCCGCCTATGGATGCAATTATTAATGTATAGAATATTGTTTTTAAAAAATTCCACATATTATTTACCTGAGTTCATGGTTGAAAAAATTGAGTTTAATTCTGAATCCAAAGTATCATAAGCCATCAAAACAATTGTTAATTTTTCAACAAAAGGATTTATTATGTTCCCGGCAGCAGCGGATTTTTCAGAAACCAAATTTAATTGTTGGAGAGCCAATTTGGGCTGGTTCGATTTTAAATAAATATTTGCGGCGGTCAGCATGCTGGATACAGATTCTGGATTTTTTTCATCAACAATATTTTTACGAACAGACACCCAGTTATTTGCCCAGCGTTCAAAGGAAGATATTGCCCGAGTTTCATTGTTCGCGGAATTATCAGCAATAATCGCTGGGCGGATTAAGCCATCAAATGATATGCGTAATTGATCCATTGTTGGGATTCCAGATTCGGAATAGTCATCCAAAAATGCAAAATTATTTCGAACAGCGGGATCCATTAAATCCAGCAAATCAGCAAATGATTGTCCATTAGTTATTCGTAGACGCAAATCGAATAATAAAACCAATCTGGCGATCGCCTTTTGTTGGGCTGGTTTTGTGGTTGATTCCAATGTTTCGACACGATCATTTAATGAATCAGTTTTTTCTGACAAATGCTTGATTTTTGATTCTATCAATGCAAATCGTGCATCATCCAGATGTTTTGCAGATTCATCGGCTGGCATTATAATCGGCTGTTTTTCCATATTTGACACAAATTCAGAATCTGGGTGCGTTAGATAAAAGCCCAATGCAAACCCGCCAGCAATTAAAATTATAAAAAATAATGATTTCAAGAAACGTGACATTTTTAATCCTCCGTATACCTAATCTTTCACACTATATATAATAGCACAATTTATGATGGTAACAAAAGCCCAAATTTATAGAGTAGAGAGGTTTTTGGAAAAATGCTTGACTTTTGGATACTTTTGCATGATAATCGGGCCCGAACTGTCTGGAAAGATGGAGGCCTGAGTAACCGTATATATTGGCTATGGTCATTATGTCGGGGGATAAGGTGCCCCAATCCGATATCGGAAATCTGGACCGAATAACATAAACCATAGGATATGAAAATGGCAGGAAAACGCCAAAATACAAAATTAAAAATTGATCGTCGCTGGGGATTAAATATCTGGGGACGCGCAAAATCACCATTAAACAAACGTAAATATACGCCTGGTCAACACGGCCCAACAAAACGTACAGGAAATGCATCTGATTACGGCAAGCAGTTGAAAGCAAAACAAGTTTTGAAAGGTTTTTATGGAAATATCGGGGAAAAGAAATTCCGCAGCTATTATCAAACTGCAAATAATGCCAAGGGCGATACTTCGCAAAATATGATTGGTTTGTTGGAATCAAGATTGGATGCGGTTGTGTATCGTGCAAAATTTGCGCCAACGGTGTTTTCTGCGCGCCAATTGGTAAATCACGGGCATGTTTTGGTTAACGGAAAACGCGTTAAGATTCCATCGTACCAAGTAAAACCAAATGATGTTATCACTCTGAAAGAAAAGACGCAAAACATGGCGTTAGTCGTGAATTCGTTGGAAGCAGGCGATCGTGAATTCTGTGATTATGTACGTGTAAATCCAGACAAATTCGAAGCGACATTTGTGCGCGTGCCTTTGTTTGAAGATGTGCCATACGCTGTTGCGATGGAACCAGGTTTGGTTGTTGAGTATTACTCACGATAATCGGGTTTTTAAAATCGAAAAAATCCCATATCGAAAGATGTGGGATTTTTTATTGAATTATTTATAGAACCAAGTGTAAAAAAGACTTGTAAGAAATTGCGAATATCGTTATCATAGGTGTAAAGGATCAAGGAAAAAAGGATAAACATCATGTTTCGTAAAGGGTTTGCCGTATTGTTGGGATCAGCATTTATGTTGGTTTTTCCTGCGTTTGCTGATGGCGACGCATCGTATTCGGACAATCAATCAGGTTTAATGATTGAAAATAATATTTATGTGCCGGAATCCCCGACGCCAATTGCCCAGGTGGAATATGAAGAAGCGTCAGCACCTGTTTCTTATGAAGTGGAGGTCGCATCGGTTGAGCCAGCACCAGCCGTTGAAAAAAAATATAAACCATATGTGCCAGTTGAAAAAGAAACTTCGTGGCCTGTTTCGGGGACTCAGTCTGATATCCGAATTGAAAACAATATTAATATGTCGAATAATGCAGGGGCCGAAGCATTCGGATTTTCTGGGGGGGCAAATATGGATCATGCATACCAAGCCCCAGCAGGTTTTAATATTTACGAGCATCAGTCTGAAATGCCATTAATGCACCAAGAAATGATGATGGACGATGGGACAGTTGTTTTGGCAGCATCTCGCAATTCCAAAAGAAAGTCTGTTGACGCTGTGCGTCCAGAAAATTACGGGATTCAACAGGATTTTATTTCTGAATCTTTGGCTGATAGCTCGGCTTCAATGAATTCAGAGCAAGAAGTATTGCCTGGGGATCAGGTCGAATTAAAAGGTTCCGATCAGGTCAGATCATGGGTCGTAACTCAGGGGCAAACATTGCGTTCGGTATTGGAAAATTGGGCAAAGAAAGAAGGCTGGGATGTTGTTTGGAACACATCGCGCGAATATCCAATCCAAGCATCGGCAGTATTCAAAGGCAGATTTGTAGACGTGTCATCGGCCTTGGTTCGTAATTTTGGGCGGGCAAACCCTGTGCCATACGCAAGATTTTACAAGGGTAACCGAGTATTAGTTATTCAGACTTTGGAGGATGGGAATGGATATTAAACGTTATGGGTTGATATTGGCTGTAATTGGGTCAATTTTAACCGGATGTGCAAAAAAAGAATCTGCACAGGTTGCAACGCAAGTTGATAACGACTTTTTGAATGCAAACAGTGCGCTGGAAGACGCAAAAAATCCACGTTCCAAGGCAACGAATGATACTATTTCAATGTCCGAAGGTGTTTGGTTGGGATCTGCTTCGGTAGTTTTGCCTCATAAAAATAATTTGCCATCTGAATTCGAAGGTGAAAACGGGGTTACGTTATTATTAAACGAACCTGTTACATTACAAGTTTTATCAAATAACATTCATGCGATGACTGATATTCCAGTTAAAATCGACAGCAAAATAAGTGCTGATAAATTAAGTAAGGCAATGAATATTGCATATACTGGAAAATTATCGACATTGTTGACCCAAATCGCAACAGATTTGGATTTGTTGTGGTATTATGATCGTGAAGAAATTGTCTTTTATGAAACAGAAACAAAAACATTTACTTTGTTTGCATTGGGAACAGACATTAATTATCGTTCCAGAATTGCCGCCGATGACGCCAATCATGTGTCATTGGAATCAAACTTGCGTGAATGGGAAGAGGTTGAAAAAACAATTGGTGGAATTTTAGAAGGGACCCAAAATGCGAAATTCACAGTGTCCAGATCAATGGGTTCAATTACTGTGACAGCGCCCCCATCAATTTTGCAACGCGTTGGCGATTACATAAATAAACAAAATCAACGTTTGTCTCAGCTGATCGCAATTAACGTAAAAGTATTGCAAGTTTCAATCGATAATTCAAATGCTCTGGGTTTGAATTTGGGCGCAGCGATTCAATCGGCTGCGGGACTGCAATTGGTTTCAAATCCTGTCAACAATTTAACCACTACTGAAGCCCAGGGTATGAATATTGCGGTGTTAAATAATAATGTATTGGCAAAAGCTGGGTTGGCAGCCGTTGATTCGTCAGGTGTTGTTACTGGTGGATTTACCGCGGATCAGATTGCTGCATCCGGATTGGGTAATTTGGCCGGGACAGATGCGTTTATCCAAGCGTTGGCAAAACAAGGAAAAATTTCATTGGTAACCAGTGCTGTTGTTACAACCAGAAATAATCGTATTGCCCCAGTCAGCAATATGAAAACAACAGGATACATTAAACAGTTTGAAACCAGAAATTTTTCAGCAGTTGAAGCCGCCACGGTGGATCAGGCTGAATTGGATACAGGGTTCAGCATGCAATTAATGCCAAATGTTTTGGATAACGGTCGTATATTGTTGTTATTCAAAATGTCAATCAAAGGATTGTTGAAAATGTCAACGACTACGATTGGATCTGTTACATTGCAGTTGCCAGAAACCGAAGAAAGATCTTTCATGCAAGAAGTTGTTATGGAATCGGGTCAGACGTTGGTGCTGTCAGGGTTTGAACGAATCACAAATAACGACACTCGATTCGGAATCGGAGATCCTGAATTTATGGCGTTGGGCGGAAGCCGTGAAACAACATCGCAACGCGACGTGTTGGTTGTTATCATCACGCCACAGGTTTTGGTATCACCATTGGATCCTGAACGTGCAATGATGCAGAATTGGGGAGCTCCGCTGAATTAATATTCGGTGGAATAGGGGAAGGAGAGTTTTGCGATGACCGCTCAGGTTATTACTGTTGGTCGTAAAAAATATGCCACAGGTTTATTTTGGCAGCCGTTGATTGATGGTCAGTCTGCGGGTGATTCTGCGCGTCGAACTGCAAAATCAATTGTCGGTGGCGCCCAGCTTTATACTGATTATCGTGGAATGTATGGTTTGGGTTTTTCGGCATCCAAGCATTCAACGGGTATGTTCGCCGCGGCTCCCGAAGTTTGTGATTCATTATCAGATAGAACATCTTTTGTTGCTGCATTTTTGGTAAAAGAAGGCGTTTGGATTTTGGCTGTTAGAAATGGTCAAATTTTATCCGACCAAGATATGTTATATTCGGATGATGAATCGGCGCGTGCTGCATATATGCGTTTGTTGGAATTGCCAGATTGGGGTTTGCGTATTGCTCCGTCGCATTGGAATATTGATCATGCGACAGAAAAACATATTGACGAAGTTATTTTTGGAACTGCCAAACGTTCATTAAAAACATTGGATAGGTTAAAGCAATTTATAATATCTGGTTTATTTATTGGAATGTTATTAATAATGGTTTTTATTACGTTTCAAAAACAAATTATGGAAGTAGTTGCGCCGGCCCCGCAGTTGGCCCAAGTAAATCCGACATTGTTGGAAGAGTATAGGCAAAAAATCATAGCGCAACAAAAACAAGAAAAAGAAGTTATTTCAATTGCTGATGTTATGCCTCTGGTTTTGCCGTATGAGCAATTGCCAGATATAACAGAACGTGCAAATCAGTGTTTCAGAGCAACAGCATATATCATGCAAACATTACCAGGCTGGGTCGTTTTAGAAACAGAATGTACACGCGGGCAGATTATTGCGCGTATTCGCCGTGATTATGGAACCATTACAGATTTATATAACGAAGTTGAAAATGTTATGCCTGGGATTCAAGTAAAGCAAACGTCTGATACGGATGTTAATTTATTTGCAACATTGGAAAAAGTATCAACGAAAAAAACAACTCCGGTTGAAAATTCAGAGCAGACTCGTCGTGAAATTACCGCGTTGTTTCAAAAAATGAATATGGCAGTGTCTATGTCCGTAAAGCAGGAAACAATTATTCACCCAAAAAATCAAAACCTGACCAAGCAGGTGCAATTTATTTTGGTATCTGCTGAATCAAAATTGTCGCCAATGGAATTTGTAAAAATATTTGAACCATTTGCATCGGTAGAGTTTTCTGTGATAAAATGGGATAACAAGAAACAGTCTTGGATTTACGAGGAGAAAATTTATGTTAAATAAAAAAATATTACTAGGTATCGTATTATCTGGTTTTTGTACAGCTGTATATGCCGAGGATGTAGCGCCAGCTGTCGCAAATACAAATGTGCCGGAACAAACATTAAATTTAAATGAATTTGATGAAGGCTCTTCGTTATTTCAACGTATTTCAGATATGGAACAAGAAAAAGTATTAATGAAATTGGAAATGGAACAGGCCAGAATGGAATTGGATATGGATAAGTTAATGTCTGAAAAAATTCGATTACAGCGTGAAATGGAACAAATGCAAAAAGACACCGAAGAAGAAACCAGAAAAGCCGAAGCCGAGAAGAAAAAAATAGAACAGGAAAAAGCAAGATTGGAACAAGAGCGTCAAGCATTCGAAGAAGAAAAAAGAAATCAGATAAATAGATCCTTGTCCGAAGTTGCTGTATCCACGTCAACACAACAACAGGTGCAAGAAGAAGTTAACGAAGGCGAAAAACTATCAGATACGTATCGTGTATTGGATATTTATGGCGCCGGAAACGAATTGTTTGTAACGATTGAAAATATGAAAAATACCCAAAAAAGAAAATTACAAGTTGGAAAACAATTGCCAAACGGGTATGAAGTAAAAAGTATTTCTTTGGACGATGGTGTTACATTCAAAAAAGGAAATGATAGCCAAACTTTGGGCGTTCAGCAATAAACAGATCATTTGGGAGAGAGCATGGTCGATAACAAATTAACAGATAATACTGTCGTCGAATCGAACAAGGATAGACGATTTTCAGTTCCTCCGCATTTGGGCGATGTGGAACAGAAAGAAATTATCGAATATTTGTTTTCTGAAAACAATCGTTTGATGACCGGATTCGGTGCTTTGCTGGAATTGGCAAAAGATACACAAAATTTAATTGCGTATTTTTCCCAAGGCGAAATTATCATATCTCGGACGCATCGTTATGATGGACGAGTTTTGGCTTTTTTATCATTGTTGCAAAAAGAACAACGCTTGGCAAAAGAGCCTTATTACAGCGATTTGGGTTTATTATCAAACATATATAAATTTAACGAAGCCAAAGCAGGTGGGGGATTAACATCGCATCGTGCTGATTACGACAACCAAATGCAAAAGGATTTTGTTGACATTGTTGCGCGTGCCGCATCAATGCGAGTGTCGGATATTCATATCGTTGTTGCCGATCAAACGACAATTTATTTCCGAATTGATGGAAGCATGCAAACCGTTTTGGAATATAATTCACAATGGGGTGAAAGTTTTGTTCGTGCTGCATTCGCCAGTGCTGATATTTCGGACAGTAACTATGCCCAGAATGAATATCAGGGTGCTCAGAAAGATGGGCGCACACCATTACGCGGGACCAAAGATTTATATTTGCCACAAAATATATTGGGTATTCGTATGCAATTTAACCCGATCGCTTTCGGGTCCCAATATTTGGTTATGCGATTGTTGTATGACAATCCATCCGAGGGCATTAAAGTTGAGCAAGAATTTACACCATATGAACAAAGATTTTTATATCGTATGCGAGCGTTCCCAACAGGATTGGTTGTTGTGGCTGGGCCAACATCTTCGGGTAAATCGACGACATTGCGTCAAAATATGACTATGATGTTAAAAGAACAAAATTATGAAATCAATTTATTGACAGTGGAAGATCCGCCGGAATCTCCAATTTTCGGATCGCGTCAGATGCCTGTTACAAATGCATCGTCCGAAGAAGAAAAGGATGAAAAATTTACCGAAGCATTGGCAGCCGCTTTGCGATCCGACCCTGATGCATTAATGGTTGGGGAAATCCGAACATTGTCGGCTGCATTGCTGACTGTCAAGGGTGCGCTGTCAGGACATAATGTTTGGACAACAATTCACGCCAATTCGGCATTGGCTGCGATGACACGATTATTGGATATGGGTGTTGAAGCATTTAAGTTGAAAGACGAAACCATGATGCGTGGGCTGATATCAATGCGTTTATTCAGAAAAGTTTGCCCAAATTGCAAAGAAGCGTTACACAAACATCCTGAAAATGCAGTGTATAATCGTGTAAAAGAGGCCTTTGGCGAAATCGGATTACATCAAGTTTATATCAAAGGGCCAGGATGTGATAAATGTGATTTCAAGGGAACAACAGGGCGAATCAAGGCTGGCGAATTAATTATGACCGATGGGTATTTTTTAAACCGAGTATTAGAAGGCGATACCAAAGAGGCCGTTCGTTATTGGTTGGAAGAATTAAATGGCCGAACATTAAAAGAGGCCGCAGGGGAATTAATGCTAAAAGGAATTATTTCCGCAAACGAATTGGAACGTTGGGTGGGTTTGTTGGATCAGCCTACAATATATTAACAGGGGTTTACAATGGCAACAAGAACACATGCACGCGCATCAAACTTGGATCGTATGTATGCAAAATTTATGTTCAAATTTGACGATGAAAAGCGTTTGAATGCTTGTCGCAAATTATCGTCATTGTTAAAAAATAATTTTACATTAATGGATGCGCTGGATCGTTTGTGGCAAATCGAAAGTCATGATGGGAAAAAACCAAATGAACCTTTTGCCATAGTTTACCGTGAATGGCAATCGAATTTGGAAAAGGGGCAAACATTTGCCGAAGCATCCAAAGGTTGGGTTCCAAAATCCGAAACTTTGATGTTAACAGTTGGCGATATTTCAAAGTTGCAAATTGCATTAATGAATGTTTTAAAAGTTTCAGAGGGTTCCAAAAAAATTAAGAGTTCATTAATTAGTGCTCTGGCATATCCTGCGTTTTTATTTTTAATGACTTTCATTGTTATTATTTTGGTTGGATTATATTTGGTGCCGCCATTGATGGAAGCGGCCGGCAAAGATATCGTTTGGCGTGGTACTGCGCGTACATTGGTATCGTTATCGTATATTGCTGCGGATTATTGGCCGTATATGATGGGCGGATTTATCGGATTAATAGCATTAATTGGGTTTTCAATGCCGTTGTGGACCAAATTTGGTCGAGTTCAGTTTGATAGATTCCCGCCATGGTCATTGTACAAGGTGTTCGTTGGTGTTGGATTTTTATTATCATTATCGGCCATGGTCAAAGCAGGTAGTAGTTTACCCCAAGCATTAAAATTGTTATCTGAAAATGCTTCGCGCTATTTATCGGTTGTAATTGATGAATCATTACATTTTATTGCAAACGGTGATAATTTAGGTAAAGCATTGGAAAAAACAGAGCGCGAGTTCCCGAGTACAGAATTGGTTGGTGATTTAATTATATATGCTGATATGGACGGGTTTGATAAAAGTTTGGAACGAATAGCCGATGATTATTTGGAAAATTCGGTTCGTGAAATTGAAGCTATTTCAAATATTTTAAATGCGGTTGGTATTTTGGCGGTATCAGTTGTGATTGCATGGGTTGTATTCGGAACGTTTGATATGCAAGATCAGATTACAGCGAATTTTTCGTAAATAAAAAAACTCTCGGATCCGAGAGTTTTTTATTTACGGGATTATTAAAATTTAAAATCATCAATAATCATTTTAATCATACCGATTGCTTCGTCCGGGTTCGTTGCCAGTTTCATGATTTTTACAGAATGATTTTGAACAAATGGTTTTAATGATGTTGGCAACGCGGAATTTGGAAATTTATTGGATAAAATTTCATCAAAGGTTTTTTCAACCCATTTTAAATCGAAATTGTTTTGAACTGAACCCTCGCGGATCATGTTTCCACGAATCGGGCCCATGCCAGTTATAATCCAATCTGTGTTATATCCCAATGCTGCGATTTTTGATAAAACCTCGCCACCGGGAATATTCAATTCGCGCTCGTAGTTTTGCCAGGTTGATTCGCCCAATCCCAAATGTAGCGACATTTCCTTTTGATTCATTCCCAAATCTCGACGGATTGTACGTAAACGATCTGCAATTGATTCCGGTGATTTTGATATGTTTTTCATAATTTACCCCACGCATAGAATTTTATGTTGACACAACATATAAAACTATGTTATATATAAATGTGTTCTAGTGTACGTAGAAAACTATATAAAATTCTTTTTACAAGAGCAAGCAAATAAAACCAAAGGGAAGGGGTTATGGCCAATAAAAAGAGAGAAAATTTGGATGTAAATGCGGAAATTGGGGGGAAATTACGGGCATTGCGCATGGAACGCGGTATGAGCATGGAGCAATTAGCCAAGGAATTAGGATTATCGTTCCAACAAATTCAAAAATACGAAACCGCAGTTAATCAATTGTCTGTTCAGAGGCTGTTGGAAATATGCGATGTTTTAAAGGTTGGAACGGATTATTTTATAAAACACAGCGTTACTTCAAAAGACATAGAATTTCAAAAAATGGTACAAAAATTTACTAAATTATCGGTGGATCAAAAAAAGATAGTTATGGATTTAATAATGACTTTTTAAACCCTCGGAAATTCGCCATTTTTTTATAACTTTTTTATAATTTTTTGCTTGCCCCGCGGGGCATTTTTTTGCTATGATTTAACCGTTAAACAAACTGAAAATAAAGGAAAAATCTATGACCCCAGCACAAGAATATTCAGCGGATTCGATCAAGGTATTAAAAGGATTGGAGGCTGTCAAAAAACGCCCTGGAATGTACATCGGTGATGTCGGCGATGGTTCGGGTTTGCATCACATGATTTACGAAGTGGTTGATAATTCGATTGACGAAGTTTTGGCTGGTCATGCGGATACTGTTTATGTTTCATTAAATCCAGATGGGTCGGCCACAATTCGTGACAACGGTCGTGGTATTCCAACAGGGATTAATAAAGAAACCGGCCGTTCAGCGGCTGAATTAATTATGTGTGAATTGCATGCCGGTGGTAAATTCGATAATAATTCCTACAAAGTTTCAGGTGGTTTACATGGTGTTGGTGTGTCTGTGGTTAATGCCTTGTCCACTTGGTTGGAATTGCGTATTTGGCGTGAAGGCAATGAATATTTTATGAAATTTGCCGATGGTGTTCCAGTTCAACCATTGACAGTTGTTAATGAAAATTCAGGTGATAAACACGGGACCGAGGTTACATTTTTACCATCTCCGTCCACTTTTACTCAGGTTGATTTTGTTTTTGAAACTCTGGAAACAAGGTTGCGCGAATTATCATTTTTAAATGCCAATGTTAAAATCGTATTGGAAGATTTGCGCGGAGTTGAAACAAAATCCAGAACTTTCCATAACGAAGGTGGATTGCGCGAATACGCAAAATTTTTGGATAAATCAAAAGAAGCGTTGCATGCAGAACCAATTTATATTTTGTCTGAAAAAGACGATGTTCGTGTAGAAGTTGTTTTGGAATGGACGACAAGTTATCACGAAACATCGTTATGTTTTACAAACAATATTCCTCAACGTGATGGCGGAACTCATTTGGCGGGTTTTCGTGCAGGATTAACACGTGCATTAAATAAATATATTGCTGAAAAAAACACCAAGAAAGAAATTTCATTAACTGGCGAAGATATGAGGGAAGGTTTAACAAATATCATCAGTGTTAAAATTCCAGATCCAAAATTTGGATCGCAAACCAAGGATAAATTGGTATCATCTGAAATTCGCCCGATTGTTGAAACAATAGTATATGATTTGTTGTATCAATATTTGGAAGAACATCCAAACGATGGTCGTCGAATTATTGATAAAATTTTAGAAGCAGCATATGCGCGCGAAGCAGCACGCAAAGCACGCGAAGTCAGTCGTCGTAAAACAGTGTTGGATTTGGGTGGATTGCCAGGAAAATTGGCAGATTGCCAAGAAAAATCCCCTGAAAAATCCGAATTATTCATCGTCGAAGGGGATTCTGCGGGCGGTTCTGCAAAGCAGGGACGCGATCGTAAATTCCAAGCAATTTTACCATTACGTGGAAAAATTTTAAATGTTGAACGTGCCAGATTCGATAAAATGTTAAATTCAGAAACAGTAACTCAATTAATTACAACTTTGGGTGCGGGAATTGGGCGCGAAGAATTCAACATCGATAAAGTCAGATACCACAAAATTATCATCATGACCGACGCCGACGTTGACGGTGCGCACATTTGTACTTTGTTGTTGACTTTCTTTTTCCGTCATATGCCCGAGATTATCGAACGCGGTTATTTGTACGTGGCCAAGGCCCCATTATACAAAGTTGAACGCAATCGTACCCAAACATATTTGGAAAATGATCGTGAATTGGATCAATATTTAATGAATGTTGTTGCGACGGATTCTGTATTAACTCTGTCCGACGGCACACAAATTATTGGTGAAGATTTAAAACGTGTGTTGGAATTATCAACATCGGTTAAAAATGTTTTAAATCCATTAACTGCATATATGCCAATGAAATTTGTAGAAGCTCTGGCATTAAATGGTGTGTTGGATGCAAACTTTTTGCGCGAACCAAATTCAGATCAAAAACGTTTTGCTGCCACAGCCGATATGTTAAATGAAATGGAAAATGTATCGGAACGTGGTTGGACAGTATCGTATGTTGTGGACGAGGGTATTGTTATATCCAGAACATTACGTGCGGTTAATGAAAAATTTGTATTGCCAGTTAATAAATTCGATTCTGGTGAAATCAAGGCATGGAATCATTTAGATACCAAGGAAATTATGGAAATGTTTGCGAAACCAATTGATTTGAAATTGAAAAACGATAATAAAAAATTATCGACTCCGGTTTCATTATTGGATGCTGCGTTTACATACAGCAAATCCGGTATTTCAATCCAACGATACAAAGGTTTGGGTGAAATGAATGCTGAACAATTGTGGGAAACAACAATGGATCCAACACATCGTTCATTGTATCAAATCAAGGTTCAAAATGCAGCCGAAGCAGACGAAGTATTTTCAACATTAATGGGTGATATAGTTGAGCCGCGACGTGAGTTCATCCAAGAAAATGCATTGAATGCGAAATTGGATATTTAATTCAAGTCAAATAACCCTGGGAAACCGGGGTTTATTTGTGGAATAAAAATATTTTTCTTGATTTTTTTTAATATTGGTAACAGAATAGGATCAGTTGCATTGACCCGGCAAACACCGGTGAGCATGCGGGAAGAAAGGTTAATCCGATTAGAACCCGCCGTTTGAACACGATACGTTTGATCAAGGTGTTGGTATTCCAGCACGAAGCAAGGTGGCACCGCGTTTGAAAGACGTCCTTGCAGAGGATTTAACAATCAGAAATGATTCGGTGCATAAAATCAAAATTTGAAAGCATTGTGATTGTTTCTGTTTTTGTTAAAACAGGAAATAATTTATAATTATTCTTGTTTTAACAAATATCAAAAGCAAAAAGGTGAAAAATATGAGAGCAAATCAGTTCAGAACCCATACTTGTGGAGAATTGACCAAGGCGCAGGTCGGAACGGTTGTAACGTTATCCGGTTGGGTGCATAAAAAACGGGATCACGGATCATTATTGTTTATTGATTTACGCGACCATTATGGAATGACTCAGTGTGTTGTTGATTTATCAAATGAAGCATTACGCGATTTGGAAAAAATTCATAACGAATCTGTGATTACAGTTATTGGTAACGTTGTTGCGCGTGATGTGTCCGTTATAAATCCAAAATTAAAAACTGGTGAGATTGAAGTTTCCGTCAGCGAATACCGCGTTCAATCAATGGCAGAGGTTTTGCCAATTCAGGTTGCTGGCGACGAAAAATTTCCAGAAGATTTACGTATTCAATATCGATACATTGATTTACGTCGTGAAAAACTACAAAAAAATATTACAAAACGCAATCACATGATTAAATGGATGCGTGATAAAATGTGGGATTTGGGATTCCAAGAATTTCAAACCCCGATTTTAACAACATCCAGTCCCGAAGGTGCTCGCGATTTCTTGGTACCAAGTCGTTTACATCATGGGATGTTTTATGCTTTGCCTCAGGCGCCTCAACAATATAAACAATTGATTCAAATTTCTGGATTTGATCGTTATTTCCAAATTGCGCCTTGTTTTCGTGACGAAGATTTGCGTGCGGATCGTTTATTGGAATTTTATCAATTGGATATGGAAATGTCTTTTGTGGAACAAGAAGATGTTTTTGCAGTTGGTGAAGCATTAATCCCAGAAATGATGAAAATATTCACAGATGGCAAATGTACGGTTGATTCAAACATTCCACGCATTCCATATATGGAAGCAATTGAAAAATACGGTATTGATAAACCAGATTTGCGTAACCCAATTATCATTTCGGATGTATCAGATGTGTTTGCAAAATCCGCATTTTCATTATTTGCAGACGCAGTGAAAGAAGGCTCGGTTGTTCGTGCAATCCCAGCACCAACTGCGGGAGGTATGGCGCGTTCGTGGTTCGATAAAATGGGCGAATTTGCCAAAGAAATCGGATTGCGTGGATTGGGATATTTGGCATTCGCGGACGAGGTCAAAGGACCAATCGCAAAATCATTATCGGAATCAGAAATTGAATCAATTATGAAAACAACCGGAGTTGCCAAGGGCGATGCTGTATTTTTCGTATGCGAGAAAAAAGACATTGCCGCCAAGGCAGCTGGTAAAATCCGAATCAGATTGGGCGAAGATTTAAAATTGATTGATGAAAACGATTATAAATTTTGCTGGATTGTTGATTTTCCATTCTATGAATTGGACGAAGAAACAGGCAAGGTCGCATTTTCGCACAATCCATTTTCAATGCCCCAGGGCGGATTGGATGCATTGTTAAACCAAAACCCACTGGAAATAAAAGCATTCCAATATGACATGGTTTTAAACGGTGCGGAAATTTGTTCGGGCGGATTGCGTAATTATAAACCAGAAATTATGGTCAAAGCATTCGAAATTGCCGGATACGATGCCGAAGTTGTTCGCAAAAAATTCGGCGGTATGTGGACTGCGTTCCAATATGGTGCGCCGCAACATGCCGGATGTGCATTTGGAATTGATCGTTTGGTTTGCATGGCATGTCGTGAACCAAATTTACGTGAAGTTGTTTTATTTCCAACCAACCAACGTGGCCAAGATTTAATGTTGGGCGCTCCAGTTGAAGTTTCCGAACAACAATTGCGTGAATTGCACATCCAAATTCGCAAGAAGGGATAGTGTGATTTTGAATTAAAAAACCTCCCCAAATGGGGAGGTTTTAATTTAAGTGCAAAGATTGCTACGACGCAACCACGCAATCAAAGATTGCTGTTGCTGTTCGGATGGTAAAACAATTATTAATTGTTTTCTGGATCCATCCCGAGTAATGACATTATTTTATTTACATTGCGTTACAATGTGGTTTGTTTTATTGGATTATCTCGCTACGATCAGGATGGCCAAATATTAAGATTCGTTTTAGATTTTAAATATTGTTTGTTTATTATTGTATTTGTTAATTCAGGAGAAAATTTATAATTTCCCATGAATTAACAATGAATACGATTTTATTTTTAGATTTTTTTGTTTTTGGAAAATCTGTCTTTGATTTGGTTTTGGGTATTGATGAAAAATTCATGGGCCAAATCATCAACCGGACGATACATAAATTCCGGATCATCGTCATGCGATGGTGCGCCGGATTGCAATGCCGTTTGGCATGGATGTTCGTCCGTTAACCACGATGATAAAAATGTCCCAGCAACCAATCCCAATCCCGCAGTGGCAGCAATACTGATCCCACCAGTCAATGGCACCAGTGCCAATCCAGCCGCAGTTGATGTTAATGTTTTGTTTAATATGCCGGATTGATTTACGGATATTGTTGGTTCGGCGATGCTGCCTTTGACCTCCATCATATCAACGATTTGACCAGACAGGCTGAGTTTTAAGCCCTTGCTGGGGGTGGTAACCATAGCGGCCTGTAATTTTTCACGACCCAAATCAACATATCCTTCGCCCAGGATATTAACCAAATTACTTTCGACCGCAATACCGCGTTTTGTTTCAACATATCCATTTCGAATTTTTAAATTAATCGCACTACATTGGACGCGAACATCATTTTTATTTTTTGAATCAACAAATATATCTTTGACGTTTTTTTGGACGGATGTTAAAAAATCCTGACCCATGAATAAAAATGATGCGTCATGCGCGATGCCACGATCAGTTGAATAAATTCGAATCGATCCAGTAACGGATGACATTAATGATGATAAATCGTGACCGTTGGCGGTGAAATAAAATTGAAAATCACCAGGCATTCCAGATAAAACATCAGCATGATGGATTGATGCCAAAATTTCGCCGGCCATTATATGTGTGCCAATTCCGGATGCCGATGCAGATAAACTTTTGCCATCACGGTTTAATGATCCGTTAACCGCGGCCATTAATGATCCGGAAGCAAAATCGGACTGTGCGATTAATTTTAAATTATTATTTTCCAGCGATATGTTTGTTTTTATGTTTTTTACATCCATTAAACGGTATATGCGTAAATTTTTTACATCCGCAGAAATATTTGCATCCATCAATGCCAATAATTCAGGATATATCGGCGTATCCATAAATACGTTTAATGGGCGGTCTGGCGATGGTTTTTCAGGATCCGGATGTCCGTATAATTTTGGAAATAATAATCCCAAATCAATAGAATTAGAAGTTATTGATCCAGATAGCGTTGGTTTCTTTTTCGACCAGTCATAAATTAATTTTGCATTAACATCGTTTTTATAACCGGTAATTTTTAATTTATTTATTGTTAATTTATTATGATCCAATCCGGCATTCATGCTGAATTTTAATGGTGTTATATCCGGTATTCCGTTTATCCCCAAATAGCCCAAATGTATTTCAATGCGATCCAATTCCCCAGTAATATTAAAATCAATAGGCATCAAGCTGGTTTTTTCCAACGCCAAATGTGCGACGAAATTTATGTCGGAATTATCAAGCTGGATACGTAACGGATAAACACCACGGTCGCGATCCAGTTTTTCCATAACAATGTGGAATGGGTATAATTCTTGGTTGTACATCAAGTAACCCTTGTATTCCATGTTGGATCGATTTTCAGCATGACTGATTCGTACAGTCGTTGGTTTGAATGACCACTTTTTATCCGGCGTTATATATGTAATTTCGGGACGGTCCAAATATAAATAACGGATTTCAGATAATGGATCCAAAGGATAGCGTGGATGTTCAATTTTTTCTTCGGTTTTTGAATCTTTTTGGGTTGTGATTTCCATGGAATATTTTCCAGATTTATCCATTTCTAGAAATAGTTTTGTAGAAATTAATTGTAATTCTTCGACAGATGGACTGGAAGTAAACAATGAAAACAAATTTAATGTAACAATCAATTGATCAGCAGTTAACCCGTTTTTATTTTTTGCCCAATCTGCGTTTGCAATTTTAATATCATTTAAAATAATTTTCGGACGCAATGATAATCGCCATGATACTGTGCCGTCAATTTGAACATTTAATCCTGTTTGATTTTTTGTTTGAGCTACAAGTTCATCGCGAAAATTTTCCAAATCCAATTGCGACAGAGCAATAACAATTGATATTAAAATAATGCTCAACGCCAGAAAGAAAAAGCGTAACGTATATCGGAGTATTCGAAGTCTGCGACGAATAGTGCTCAGTTTTTCTGGCATTTGTTTTCCATTATGGTTGTTTGAATTCCAAAAATTCCAATACTGGTTTCATAAAATCGGGAATGGACGCAGTAGCGGTGGTTGTTTTGCCAGTCGTCGGGTGTTTAAATGTTAAACGATACGATAACAAAAATAGATTTTTTGAATTTAGCAGAGGAATTAAAGTTTCGGGCAGGGTTGTTTTTTTATCCCCTCGGTATAAATTATCGCCAATAATTGGGGCGCGTAACGAATATGCCGAATGCAAACGCAATTGATGTGTGCGTCCGGTTTCTGGTTCAAACGATACAAATGACAACATGTTTGGCAATTTATCCAATACTTGGTAATTTGTGATTGCAGCCTTTGGTGTTTGGCCAGTTTCGCGTTCGTATTTTTTTGCATCCGCATTGGCAATTACGCGTCCGCGGGCCATCATGGTTTTTATTGTGCCGGCTGATGGTTTTACATCGCCCAATAACAATGCCAAATATTCCTTGTGCGTTTCGCGGTCATGAAATGTTTTGGCCAATGCCTGGGCTGTTTTTAAATTTTTAGCGCACATTATTAAGCCGGATGTTTCACGATCCAAGCGGTGTACCATTAATATGGAATCGTGTGGGAACAATGCCGCGGCCATTTTATCCAAAGATTTTTTGATCCCAGATCCTCCCTGGACAGCCAGTCCCGCAGGTTTGTCAAAGATAACCAAATCGGCATCATTATGAACAATGCATTTGCGTAACATTTCCAAATCGGTCAGGGAAAAACGGGTTCCATCCTCGGTCGATAATGGTTTGTCCGGCAAGTGGGACAATTGTGGCGGAATGCGCACAGCATCATTTGTTGATAGTTTTTCATTTCCGCTGACGCGTTTGCCGTTTACGCGGATTTGTCCAGTGCGGCACAATTTATGGAACATTGGTGTTGGCAATGTCGGAAAATTACGATGAATCCAACGGTTCAAACGAATGCCATCGTCGTTGGATGATACGATTAAAGGTTCTGTTATTTTTGTCATACCTATATTATATGTAAATAAATCCAGAAATAAAGAAATATTTTGCTTTTTTGTGCCGATTCGGTTATTATTTCGGTCATGATGATAAAACGATATTTATTTATATTTTTGTCCTTGGTTTTTGTGGCCGGGGCGCGCGCTGAATTGAATGTGGATATTGTAGCGGGGAATGCCAAGCCATTGCCGATTGCTATATTGCCGTTCGAGGCAAAAGATTCATCTTTGAAGAAAACGGCGGCAGAATTAACGTCTGTGATTGAAAATGATTTAAAATCAACAGGATTATTTCATTTAATTGATAAGGAAGCATTTCCAGAAAAGGTTCCATTCGGAACCATGCCAACCTTTGTTGATTGGCGGGCGCTGAATGCTAATGCTTTGATTCAGGGCCAGGTTTCAGCCGTTGGTAAAGACAAAGTTAGATTGCAATTTTATGTTTGGGATGTTACGTCGGGGGAACAAATCGAGGCTCAATCGTTGGTTGCTTCCAAAAAAACAGTGCGTCGGTTGGCGCATATTATGGCCGATGCCGTATATGAAAGGTTAACGGGCGAGGCCGGTTATTTCGATACCCAAATCGTATTTATTTCAGAATCTGGTCCAATGGATAAACGTATAAAACGTTTGGCAATTATGGACAGTGATGGTTATGGTTTTCGTTATATGTCCGGACCCGAAGTATTTGTGATGTCGCCGCATTGGTCGCCCAGTATGCATGCGATAACTTTTTTGTCATTCCGGGGTGACGATCCACATGTTTGGACGTTGGATATGGTGAACGGGGCGCAATCGCGTTTGGGTAAATTTGCAGAAATGACATTTTCTCCACGTTTTTCGCCAGACGGGAAAAAAGTTGCTTTTTCAATGGTTGATAATGGCGCAACCAATTTATATGAATTGGATTTATCGTCCCGCGCTTTGCGTCAATTGACGTTTGGGGATGGTATTAATACTTCGCCTGCATATTCTCCGGATGGTAAACAAATGGCTTTTAATTCAAATCGTTCTGGATCGCAACAATTACACATTATGGATTTGGATACATTAAAAGAACACAGATTAACATTTGGTAATGGTCGTTATGCAACGCCTGCTTGGTCGCCACGTGGGGATTTTATAGCCTTTACCAAAATCGCAAATGATACTTTTTCAATTGGGATTATGACGCCAGAGGGTAAGGGCGAACGTATTTTATCAACCGGTTGGTTTATGGAATCGCCATCATGGGCGCCAAATGGCCGTCGCGTTATTTATACTGAAACCGAGAAAGGTGTCGACGACAAAGAGCGTATTTCAAAATTAATGTCGGTCGATATTACAGGTCAAAATTCATATGAATTAAAAACGCCAGGGTATGCAACGGATCCAGCATGGTCACCAAGATTGCCATAGAAAAGAAATTAATAAAAACAATCGTGATTCTGGTATCAATTGTTATCGGAACCGTTTTGGCGGCGTCCGAAAAACCAATAAAACAAAAAAAGAACGAAATTTCAACCCCGGAACAAGCGCGTGTTGGATATGTTGTGGATGGTGATACATTTGCGGCCGAGGTTTTATTGGCCAGCGGTACAGAAATTTCAGTTCGTGTTCGTATTATGCAAATTGATGCCCCGGAAATGGATGCACGTTGTGATGCCGAGGCGGTTGCAGCATTGGCATCAAAAAATCGTTTAAAAGAATTATTGCCCAAGGGCAAAATCATAAGATTGCAAAAAATCAAAGATGATAAATATTTGGGTCGGATTGACGCATACGTTTATGATGGTGATATTGATATCGGTGATGTTATGGTGCGCGAAGGTCACGCCCGTTCGTATAATGGTGGTAAACGGCAACCGTGGTGTAGCGAAAAACAAGATTAATAATGTTGTTTTTCGCGAAATAGCGTGTCCATTCTGGCGAGCAAGCGAAGACAAAGTAAATTTTGATTGATGTTACATCCGGAGAAAATCTTTGATTTTCCCGGATGAGATTTCAATTGCAATGATTGCCGCGGAGCCATAGCTCCTCGCAATGACAACTTTAAAAAAGATTGCGCTTTTATACGACGCGGGCGGAGGGGGATATTTTTATTTGTCTTCTTCGGTGATTTTATTTAATGTGGCGGCAATTAATGTTTGGTATGGCACGCCTTGTTCTGCGGCCAGGGCTTTGATTTTATCCACCAATTTTGAATTCATACGCATATTTACAACAGTATCATTTTTTTGAAAGGCGCGCATCGCTGCGTAATCGGTTAAAACCGTTTTGATATTCATCATAAAGATTTGTTTTAATATATTTTGCATGATTCCAATTATTTCCGAACAGAAGCACACTATAATCAAAGACAATACAGCTGTCAACACATTTGTATATACAAAGATTTGGCGAAAGTCCGTTGTGTATATACAGTTGTATATACGTTTGTATAGCGGCGGTATTCTGCGGAAAAAATTGAGCTGGACTTTTTCGCGGCGACCATATAGCATATTCGTTAAGAGGGTGTAGGGCAACAACAGAGGGTTGTTCAATGCAAAATCGTTACGTCCGAGTTTTAATTAAAAACCAATCCAATCAGTATTTATTGATGTATGAAAAAGATCCCTTTGATTGCGGCCGCGACCGATGTAATTTTCCAGGCGGTCGGGTTGAACAAAATCAAACACCAATTGAAGCCGCCATTCGTGAAGTTTTGGAAGAATGCAATTTAACGATTGATAAAAAACAATTACATTTATTGTTGTGTGATCGTTCTGTGACCAAAGGAATGGTTTGGTTGGGATATTATTTTGTTGCAAATGTAAAAAATACAGAAAATTTAAAAATCATGGAACCTAATAAATGTTTTAAAATGGAATGGTCGCCAAGGCATGAAATTGCCGATAAATATAAATCAAATTTATATGGTCCGAAAGAAAAGGCAATGTTAATGCGTGAATTGGGTTTTGCAGGAAGATAGAGATTTTATAGACATTTAAAAAAAAGTTTGCTATGGTTATTCAACGTAGCCAAGAGGACGCAAAATGGTAAAATCAATGTTTGTATTTCCAGGTCAAGGATCCCAGGTCGTTGGTATGGGACGCGATTTATATGACAATTTTGATGTCGCAAAACAAGTATTTATGGAAGTGGATGACGCATTAAACCAAAAATTATCAGATTTAATTTTTAACGGACCAATTGAAACTTTGACATTGACATCAAATGTTCAGCCGGCAATTATGTCTGTGTCAATCGCAACAATGCGTGTGATTTTGGAATTGTCTGGTAAAAAATTATCCGAATTATCGCCATATGTTGCAGGGCATTCGTTGGGTGAATATTCCGCGTTATGTGCGGCGGGTTCATTATCATTACATGACACCGCAAAATTATTACGTTTGCGTGGCGATGCGATGCAACGTGCTGTGCCCGAGGGTTTGGGTGCAATGGCTGTGATTATGGGCTTAACAATCGAACAAGTGAGTGATGTTTGCAAAACTGCGTCCGCGCTGGGTTGTTGTGATGTCGCAAATGATAATGGTCCGGGCCAGGTTGTTATTTCTGGATCAAAACCAGCAATTGAGCGTGCAATGGAATTGGCCAAAGAAACGGGTGCAAAACGTGCGATGTTATTGCCGTTATCCGTGCCTCCTCATTCGGGATTAATGGTGCCTGCACAAAATGAAATGAGGGATGCATTCGAATCAGTTGATTTGAAAGCGCCGGTGGTTCCATTGATTTCAAACCGCACAACCGTGCCGGTATCGGATCCGATTGAAATCAAAGATTTGTTGGTTCAACAAATTACAAATGGTGTTCGTTGGCGTGAAACTGTTTTATCATTGCCGGCATTGGGAATTGAACAAACAATCGAAGTTGGGCCGGGCAAAGTATTAACTGGATTGACTCCGCGCATTGCCGAGGGTATAACCGCAATCGCAATCAACAATGTTGATGATGTCCGTGCATTTGTAGAGAGTTTGAAATAAATAGTGTCAAAGGCTGTGAATGAGCCTTTGGCGACAATATATTGCAAAGATTGCCACGGCGTTATGACGCCTAGCAATGACAATTATGAAAAACAAAAAGGAAAGAAAATGTATAAAATGGATGGTAAAGTGGCTTTGGTAACAGGCGCAACTGGTGGTATTGGTGACGCGATTGCGAAAAAAATTCACGCGTCAGGTGCAACAGTTGTATTAACAGGGCGTAATACTGAAAAATTAAATGCTCTGCGTTCGGAATTAAAGGATCGAGTGATTGTAATTGCTGCGGATTTATCCAAGACCGAAGATTGTGAACGTTTGGTTCGTGAAACAATCGAATCGGCCGGACGTTTGGATATTTTGGTTAACAATGCTGGTATGACCAAAGACGGTTTAATGATGCGCATGTCGGACCAAGATTTCGAAGAAGTGATTCGCGTTAATTTAACCGCTGTGTTCAAATTGTGCCGTGCTTCAATTATGCCAATGATTAAAAATCGTTATGGGCGCATTATTAATATTACATCGATTGTCGGGCATTTAGGTAATGCGGGTCAGGCAAATTATACAGCATCCAAAGGCGCATTGACATCAATGACAAAAACATTATCGGCCGAGGTTGCAAAACGTGGCATCACAGCAAATTGTGTTGCGCCGGGCTTTATTCAGACACCAATGACCGATGTGTTGCCCGAAGAAATCAAAACCATGATGTTGAATCAAATTCCAATGGATCGATTCGGTAACCCGGACGACATTGCGAATGCTGTATTATTTTTGGCATCTGATGATGCGTCATATATTACGGGTCAAACGATTCATGTAAATGGCGGCATGGCCAGGTTTTAAAACCAGCCAATTTAAATCCCGAACCGTGCGTTCGGGATTTTTTGTTTGGATTATAAATGTATTTTGATGATTTTTATATCGCAAAGATTGCCGCGTTCTGCTCGCAATGACAAACAATTTACTGGCGTGCCGTGTTGGAGCGATATGCAAAAATCCATTTATACTTAATGAGTGGTGCGCTTTTGTTTGATTCGTAAAATGTTTGAAATTTGACCGATGATTTGTATTTTTGTTGGGTTTTTAATCATGTTAGGGTCCGATGGAATAATGTATTGATTTTTCAGCATTTATCCCGTTATAGTTGGTTAGATTTTTTGATAATTTTTAACGTTGTGCTTGACATTATTGTAAAATTACTGTTTACTGTTCACCAACAGACCTGAAACAATGAAGAACAGGTTTTACAGTTAATTAAAACAAAGGAAAAAAAATGGCAAAATTTGATTTTAACGAAATGAAACAAGTTATCGTTGATAAATTAGGAGTTAAACCAGAAGATGTTAAAATGGAAGCTTCTTTTGCGAATGACTTGGGAGCAGACAGCTTGGATATCGTTGAATTAGTTATGGAATTGGAATCAAAATATGAAATCACTATTCCAGACGATATGGCTCAAAAATTACAAACAGTTGGCGATGCTGCCAAATTTGTAGAAGCAAAATTGGCTGAAAAAAAATAAGCCATTTGGTTTCAAAATTAAAACCCCATGCGGATTATTCCAAATGGGGTTTTTTATTTGACAATATGGGGTATTTATGTAGTAAAATAGGCACCAGGCAAAAGCCAAACAGTTTATTTTAACAAAGGATATATTATGCAAAGTAAACGACGTGTCGTTATTACAGGAATGGGAATTGTTTCCCCAGTTGGGTGTGGTGTGGACCACGCATGGGCCGCAATCAAAGCGGGCAAATCTGGAGTACGCGCAATTGATCCAGGATTAATGGATGTAACAGAATATTCATCAAAAATTGGTGGATACCCAATAAATGGGACAGAACCGGGTCAATATAATCCCGATGCAATCGTTGATCCACGTGAACAACGCCGTATGGATAAATTTATGGTATACGGTCTGGTTGCTGCAGACGAAGCAATCAAAGATTCTGGTTGGACGCCAACAGAAGAGCAAGACAAAGACAGAACCGGTGTTTTAATCGGATCCGGTATTGGCGGTATGCAATCGATTTATGAAACATGTGTTGAATTGCATGAAAAGGGGCCGCGTCGAATTTCCCCGTTCTTTATCACAAAATCAATTATTAATATGTTGTCTGGACACGTATCAATTAATTATGGTTTCCGCGGGCCAAACAGTTCTGTTGTGACCGCTTGTGCAACAGGGACACATGCAATTGGCGATGCGTCGCGTTTAATTGCGTATGGTGCGGCAGACGTTATGGTTGCCGGCGGTGCCGAAGCAGCGATTTGTCCAATTGGTATGGGTGGCTTTTGTGCAATGCGCGCATTATCAACCAGAAATGATGAGCCGACACGTGCGTCGCGTCCATGGGACAAGGGGCGCGATGGTTTTGTCATTGGCGAGGGTGCAGGTGTTCTTGTATTGGAAGAATACGAGCATGCGGTTGCGCGTGGTGCAAAAATTTATGCCGAAGTTGTTGGGTACGGAATGTCTGGTGATTCGAATCATATTACTGCGCCAGCCGAAGATGGTAACGGTGGATACCGTGCAATGGAGGCCGCAATCAAAGATGCCGGTATTTCTGCGTCAGATATTGATTATATTAATGCACACGGAACATCGACCCCGTTGGGCGATTTGGCAGAATTTTCCGCGGTTAAAAAAATGTTCACAGGCACAAATGTTTCAATGTCTTCGACCAAGTCGATGACAGGTCATTTGTTGGGTGCTGCGGGTGCTGTTGAAACAATTTTTTCAGCATTGGCGATTCGCGACAATATTTGTCCGCCAACAATTAATTTGGAAGATCCAGAAGAAGTTACAGTTGGATTCGATTTGGTGCCAAATGTTGCGAAGGAGAAAACTGTTAATTACGCATTATCCAATTCTTTTGGATTTGGCGGAACCAACGCATCCATTTTATTGAAAAAATGTCAATAGTGTTGGGATTGTAATCACAGCAGAAAGCCCTTGTGTCATGCTGGGGCTTTTGCTATAAATAGTGCGTGAAACAAAAAGATTTAAAATGGTAAAAAAGAACAAGTCCAAGAAACATAATGCGCGTGTTGCGACACATAAAAAATCACCGTCAGTGGTTGCTGTAAAACATGTTGCCAAGCACGCAACAAAACCACGTCGTCAAAAATTTTTCAGCCTGCATTATATTTTGTTTTTCATTTTAATGGTGGTCGGATTGATTGGGTTCGCGACGGTGTTTTTGTATTCTCCGATTCGCGAAGATTCTTCGATTGAAGTTGTTCGTGGTGATGCGGTTAATTCGGTTGCGAAGAAATTAAATGAAAAAAATATGATAATTCATCCGATTGTTTTCAAAGCATTGGTTCGTATGTCTGGTGGTATGATCAAGGCCGGAGTTTACGATATTTCAGCAGGAGAGAGTGTGTATCGCATAGCTTCGCAAATGTCCACAGGGCGCGTTGCGCAGACGAGCATTACAATTCCCGAAGGATTCACCATAATTCAGGCGCGTCGCGTTATTGAAAATAATCCAGATTTGCGTGGCAGCATTACAGTCGATGTGGCCGAAGGCGATTTATTTCCATCAACCTATGTCGTGCCAAAGGGCGAGAGCAGGGACAATGTAATTAAAATTATGACCCGCGAAATGGATGGTTGGAAAAATAGTTACGAACGTGGTTCATGGAACATTCCATTAAAAAATTGGAACGAAGTTTTAACCCTGGCGTCAATTGTTCAGCGCGAAACTATGATTTCGGACGAAATGCCGCGTGTTGCGTCCGTTTATTATAATCGTTTAAAAATTGGTATGAAATTACAGGCTGATCCAACGGTTGTTTATATTTTGACGAACAAGCTGGGTCATATGGAGGGCAAAAAATTATATCAAAAACATTTGATGGAAGTTAACAGCCCGTATAACACATATCGTAACAAGGGATTGCCCCCAGGGCCAATTGCAAATCCGGGCGCCGCAGCAATCCAGGCTGTATTACAGCCGGCAAACACAGATTATTTATATTTTGTGGCCGATGGTTCTGGCGGACATGTGTTTTCAAAAACATTGGAAGAGCACAACAGTAATCATGCCAAATGGCGTGAAATCCGTGCAAAAACGGTATGGCAGAAAAACGGCGATTCAAAATAATTATCTGGGTTTTTGTTTGGCCGCACGAGTCCAAATTTGAATTAATTGGTTCATTTTGTTGTATCCATAATCGCGCTGGATTTTGAATAATTTGTTTTCGGCAGTTTCTCCGTTTTTTCGAATCTCTTGGATATCAACAATTAATTTTGAAATTTCAGCATTATTAAGCAAGATTGAATTTATGTTATCGTTTATATAATCTGGCCCGATTATATCCAGCAAGCATAATTCGCCATCAGTAAAACAATCGTATGTATAATAGTGTTTAATCATATTATTTAAAATTTTTCGTGTGTTCTTCATGTCTGGACTCATGGTCAAGATGTTGTTACGACAGCGTTTTCCCGCGGAATTTTTGTTTGTGTATGCATCGATCCAATCGGCAGTTAAGATATTTTTAAATATAAAAATAATTTCGTTCGAATCGGGAATTTTTGAAACGGATTTATAATTTGATTTCAAAAATGAAATATATCTTTGATATTTATCGGCATCGGAATAATCGATGTTTATTCCGCTTGTAAATTTTTTACGTACGGCAAAATAACTGCGGATTGTTGCGCTGATTTCATTGTGATATTCGGCCAATACTTTGTCTGAGACGTCCAATTTTTTTATGCCTTTTTTATAAGGGTATTCATATTGGTTGTGGTCATGATGTCGTTCATGCGCTGTGTTTATAAAGTGGCGGTTGTTTACCAAATCCAATCGGCGTTGAAATTGTGTTTGTTTGTAATCGGGCATATTTGTGTCTGCTAAAAAGTGTATGGCATGCGTTGTCCTTAGGCGATTATCGTAATATCCCAAGCATAGTGGGGGCCAGGCATTGATGTAGCAAGTATCAATAACTGATGTTAGCGTATCGAGTTTAATAGGTTTTTGTTTCGAATATTCAATTCGAGAGTTTATGTTTTGTGTCAAATTTATAGTATCCCTATCGTGAATATATACCCAGTCTGCAGTGTCGTTGGTGCGTGATAAATGAGCAAAAAATAAATCCGATTTTATATTTTTGGGATTGTATATCGCGTACATGGGGACTTTGTCAAATTCTGGGCCGTTATGACCCGAATAAAACAAGCCAAATGCGATGGATCCCAACAGCCATTTATATAATTTTTTAAGACGTTTGTTTTTATGATTTTGCATAATTTTTTCCTTTGACAACAATATATTCATTAAAAAATAAAAATCAACCCCTGAATTAAAGATTTGTTCAACAATATTATGTTTGATGATTTTTCAACCAAGGGTTTATCAAAAAAGATTCGAGTGTCAAACATAGAAATTTATTTGGTCGGGCGGGTATGGCGTGGTCGCGAAAAACATTGAAATTTTTGGTATTTTTGCTTGACAATTGGGTGGTTTGACTTTAATATGGGTCTGATTTGGATGAAATATGCCAAAGAAAAAACATCGATAAAACAATGGGTTAGCTGGATTTATAAATTTCGTGATATCACGGAAAATAAATCCAAAACGATTGTTTTACGCAGAAATTATGTACAAAAAACAAAGGGTTATTCATGCCGACAGTGCAACAATTGATTCGGAAACCGCGCCAGGACAAAGCGATTCGCAATAAAGTGCCTGCGATGCAGGGTTGTCCACAAAAACGTGGGGTGTGCACACGTGTTTACACCACAACGCCAAAAAAACCAAACTCGGCTTTGCGTAAAGTTGCCCGTGTTAAATTGGCCAATGGTTTCGAAGTTACAGCATACATTCCAGGTGAAGGGCATAATTTGCAAGAGCACTCGGTCGTTATGATTCGTGGCGGACGTGTAAAGGACTTGCCGGGTGTTCGTTACCACATTTTACGTGGTGTATTGGATACCCAGGGTGTAAATGCCAGAAAGAAACGCCGTTCATTGTACGGTGCAAAACGTAAAAAAGCCTAAGAAGGATAAGCAAAATGTCTCGTCGTAAAGCTGCTGAAAAGCGTATCGTATTGGCGGATCCAGTTTATGGAAACGTTGTTGTTACAAAAATGATTAACGCCATCATGGAAGATGGTAAAAAAGAAGTTGCTGAAAAAATCTTTTACGGCGCTTTGACTAAATTGAAAAAGACTCACAAGGATGAATTGGGTGCTTTTTTGGAAGCGATTGAAGCTGTGAAGCCAACATTGGAAGTTAAATCTCGTCGTGTTGGAGGTGCAACATACCAAGTTCCAGTAGAAGTTTCGAAAGAACGTCAACAAACTTTGGCTATTCGTTGGATTATCACATTGGCCAGAAAGCGTGGCGAACGTTCAATGGAAGATCGTTTGTTCGGAGAATTGCGTGATATTTTAAATGGAAATGGAAACGCATTAAAGAAAAAAGCTGACACACATAAAATGGCCGAAGCTAATAAAGCTTTTGCTCATTTCAAATGGTAATATAGAGGGGAACCACAATGGCCGCTGGAAAAACTGCACCATTACATATGTATCGCAATATCGGGATTATGGCCCATATTGACGCTGGTAAAACTACGACTTCGGAACGTATTTTGTATTACACTGGTAAGTCATACAAAATTGGCGAAGTTCACGAAGGCGCCGCCACTATGGATTGGATGGTTCAAGAACAAGAACGCGGTATTACAATTACATCTGCGGCTACAACTTGTTTCTGGAAAGATCACCGTATTAATTTGATCGATACCCCAGGGCACGTAGACTTTACAATGGAAGTTGAGCGCTCTTTGCGCGTATTGGACGGTGCTGTTGCTGTGTTTGAATCTGTGTCTGGTGTTCAGCCACAAACTGAAACTGTATGGCGCCAAGCAGACAAATACAACGTCCCAAGAATTTGCTTTATTAATAAAATGGATCGTATTGGTGGGGACTTTTTCCGTTGTGTAGAAATGATCCGTCAACGTTTGGGCGCAAATCCATTGGTTATCAATTTCCCAATTGGTGCTGAATCTGATTTCAAGGGTGTTGTTGACGTTGTTGCAATGAAAGGAATTATTTGGGAAGACGAAATGGGATCAAACCCAGTTGAAACTGAAATTCCAGCTGATTTAAAAGCCAAAGCAGAAGAATTGCATTCGAAATTGGTTGAAATGGCCGTAGAACAAGACGACGCCATCATGGAAGCATACTTGGAGGGCAAGACTCCGGATGTTGAAACATTGAAAAAATTGATCCGCAAAGGAACAATTAACCAATCATTCAACCCAATTTTGTGTGGTACTGCATTTAAAAACAAAGGTGTGCAACCATTGTTGGATGCTGTTGTTGACTATTTGCCATCCCCAGTTGATATTCCAGCCATCGAAGGCGTAAAAATGGACGGCGAAACCAAAGACGAACGTCATCCGGACGCATCCGAACCATTTTCAGCATTGGCGTTCAAAGTTGCAAACGATCCATATGTTGGTTCTTTGATGTATGTGCGTGTTTATTCTGGTAAATTGACATCTGGATCATACGTGTTGAATTCCAGCCGTGATAAACGCGAACGTATTGGACGTATGTTATTGATGCATTCGAACAATCGCGAAGAAATCAAAGAAGCAAATGCTGGCGACATCGTTGTTTTGGTCGGATTGAAAGATACATTTACAGGGGATACATTGTGTGATGATGCAAAACCAATCATTTTGGCAAAAATTCACATTCCAGATCCAGTTATTGAAATCGCAATTGAGCCAAAAACCAAAGCGGATATTGAAAAAATGTCTTTGGGATTACAAGCTTTGGCCAAAGAAGATCCTTCGTTCCATGTTTCTGTGGACCAAGAATCAGGTCAAACAATTTTGGCTGGTGTTGGCGAATTGCATTTGGATATTTTGGTTGACCGTTTGTTCCGTGAATTCAAAGTAGAAGCAAATATTGGCGAACCACGTATTGCATACCGTGAAACATTCAGAAAAACTGTTACAAAAGATTATACTCATAAAAAGCAATCTGGTGGATCGGGTCAATATGCCCAAGTTAAAATTATATTCGAGCCATTGGAACCAGGTTCTGGTTACCAGTTCGAAAACAAGATTGTCGGTGGATCTGTTCCAAAAGAATATATCCCAGGTGTAGAAAAAGGTTTAAAGATGGCCCAACAATCAGGTGTATTGGCAGGCTATCCAACTATTGATTTCAAAGCGACTCTGGTTGACGGAAAATACCATGAAGTTGACTCGAACGTATTGTGCTTTGAAATTGCGGCGCGTGCAGCCTTTCGTGAAGCCGTTAAAGAAGCTTCACCAAAAATGCTCGAGCCAATTATGAGAGCCGAGGTTGTTACTCCTGAGGAATACATGGGGGATATCATCGGAGATCTGAATTCTCGTCGTGGACAAATTAACGGAATGGAAGCACGTTTCGGTGCCCAAGTCGTTGATGCATATGTTCCATTGGCGTCTATGTTCGGCTATGTGAAAACATTGCGTTCCCTGTCCCAGGGCCGCGCAACGTTCTCTATGGAATTGTCACATTATGCGGATGTTCCACAGAATGTGGCGGACGAAGTTATTAAAAAACACAACCAATAGTTAAATCAAAAGGAGACGACTATGGCAAAAGAAAAATTTAACAGAGGCCTGCCTCACGTTAATATTGGTACAATCGGACACGTTGATCACGGTAAAACAACTTTGACAGCCGCGATTACAACTGTTTTGGCAAAAAAAGGCGGAGCCGAAGCAAAAGGATATGCTGCGATCGATAACGCCCCAGAAGAAAAAGCACGTGGAATTACTATTAATACATCACACGTTGAATATTCAACTGCAAACCGTCACTATGCACACGTTGACTGTCCAGGACACGCCGATTATGTTAAAAACATGATCACTGGTGCTGCCCAAATGGACGGAGCAATCTTGGTTGTTGCAGCGTCAGACGGTCCAATGCCACAAACTCGTGAACACATCTTGTTGGCTCGTCAGGTTGGCGTTCCTTCAATCGTTGTTTTCATGAACAAAGCTGATATGGTTAAAGACGCTGAATTGTTGGAATTGGTTGAAATGGAAATTCGTGAATTGTTGTCTTCGTACAACTTCCCAGGTGATACAACACCAATTATTCGTGGATCTGCTTTGTGTGCCTTGGAAGGTCGTGAACCAGAATTGGGCGAAGAAGCTATTATGAACTTGATGAATGCTGTTGATACATTTATCCCAACACCAGAACGTCCATTGGATAAAACATTCTTGATGCCAGTTGAAGACGTATTTTCAATCACAGGCCGTGGTACTGTTGTAACAGGTCGTGTTGAACAAGGTATTATCAAAGTTGGTGAAGAAGTTGAAATCATCGGAATTCGTCCAACACAAAAAACAACAATCACTGGCGTTGAAATGTTCCGCAAATTGTTAGACCAAGGTCAAGCAGGGGACAACGTAGGTTTATTGTTACGTGGAACCAAGAAAGAAGATGTTGAACGTGGTCAAGTTTTGGCTAAACCAGGATCAATCACACCACACACCAAATTCGAAACAGAATGCTATATTCTGACAAAAGAAGAAGGTGGACGTCATACAGCGTTCTTCTCGAACTATCGCCCACAATTCTATTTCCGTACAACTGACGTTACCGGAACAATCGAATTGCCAGCGGACAAAGAAATGGTTCTGCCAGGCGATAACGTAAAAATGACTGTAACTTTGATCTCTCCAATCGCTATGGAAGAAGGTTTGCGCTTCGCTATTCGTGAAGGCGGACGCACTGTTGGCGCCGGAGTGGTTTCAAAGATCATTCAATAATATAAATCAAGTTGGAAAGAGGAATAGACTATGATTGCTACTCAAAAAATTCGTATTAAATTGGCTGCATTTGATCACCGCGTTTTGATTAATTCGGTTGATGAAATTGTAAAAACAGCCAAGAGAACAGGGGCAGAGGTCAAGGGGCCTGTTTCTCTTCCAACTCTGGTTCAAAAGTTTACTGTCAACAGCTCGCCTCATGTGGATAAAAAAGCCCGTGAGCAGTTCGAAATCCGCAACCACAAACGCGTGATCGATATTGTTAATCCAACCCCTCAAACCGTAGATGCTCTGATGAAGTTGGATTTGGCGGCCGGTGTTGACGTGAAGATTCAATTGTAAAAGGAAGAGTATCAAATATGAAACGTTCGGGAATTATCACTACGAAAGTTGGAATGACACGCTTGTTTGATGAAAACGGCAACAGCGTTCCAGTAACTGTTTTGCAAGCCAAAGACTGTACAGTTGTAGGTCAACGCACAATGGATAAACATGGTTACGTTGCGGTCCAAGTTGGATTGAACGAAGCTAAAGAAAAACACGTGGCTAAACCACAATTGGGACATTACAAAAAAGAAGGCGTCAAGCCATTCCGCAAAGTTGTGGAATTCCGTGTATCGGATGATTGTATGATGCCAGTTGGTCAAGCATTGACTGTTGAACACTTTATTCGTGGACAATTTGTTGATGTGACATCGACATCCAAAGGTAAAGGTTTCCAAGGCGGCATTAAACGTCATAACTTTGCCGGACTGGAAGCATCGCACGGTGTTTTAAAAGCCCACCGTTCTTTGGGATCCACAGGTAACCGTGAATTGCCAGGTCGTGTTTTCAAAGGCCGTAAAATGCCAGGACAAATGGGTAATGAAACCGTAACGGTTCAAAATATTGAAGTTTTCGGAACAGATTCAGAAAACGGATTGTTATTCGTAATTGGTGCTGTACCAGGTGGTAAAGGATCATTTGTAACAGTTCGCGATGCTACAAAAAAAACATTGCCATCTGAATTGCCAGTTCCAACAGCCGGCAAAAAAGAAGAAGTAGTTGCCGAACAAACAGTTTCGACGGAGGAATAATATGCAATTAAATGTTATCAATTTTGATGGAAAATCCGTCGGCAAAGCAACATTAAATGATGCGATTTTCGGAATTGAACCACGTTCTGATATTTTGCACCGTGTTGTTCAATACCAATTGGCCAATCGTCGTGCCGGAACACATAAAGCAAAATCAATCAGCGATATTTCCGGATCAACAAAAAAGCCATTTAAACAAAAAGGCACAGGACACGCCCGTCAGGGATCTACTCGTTCCCCACACATGCGCGGTGGTGCGGTTATTTTCGGACCAGTCGTTCGTTCACACGAAATCGATTTGCCAAAGAAAATCCGTGCATTGGGCTTGAAAATGGCATTGTCTTCGAAAATTAAAGAAGGTAAAATCGTTATCTTGGATTCCGAAGCAATGAAAGCGCCAAAAACATCTGAAATGACAAAAGTTTTGGAAAAAATGAATGTTAAAAATGTTTTGTTTGTTGGTGGCGAAGCCGTTGATACAAATTTCAAAAAATCTGTTGCAAACATTCCACACGTTGATGTTTTGCCAACAATCGGATTGAATGTATATGATATTTTGAAACATGACAACTTGGTGTTGACCCAAGATGCGATTCAAAAAATCGAAGAAAGATTAGGAGCATAACGATGGCTGATAAAAAAGTAATAACACCAGTTATGTATGATGTTTTGGTTCGCCCAATCATCACAGAAAAAGCTGCGAATGCTGCGGAAAAAAACGCTGTCGTTTTCGAAGTTGCAACTGATGCGACCAAAGGTGATATTCAACGTGCTGTTGAAGCAATCTATGGCGTAAAAGTGAAAAAAATTAATGTCGTGAACACCAAAGGAAAAGTAAAAATTTTCAAAGGACGTTCTGGACAACAACGCTTGGTAAAAAAAGCGTACGTGACCCTGGCCGATAATCAAAAAATTGACGTTATGGCTGGGATGTAAGGTGCAAACGGTAAAAGGATAATAGACATGGCACTTAAAAAATATAAACCGATTACCCCTGGAATGCGCGGCCTGGTTATGGTTGACCGTTCCGATTTATACAAAGGGGATCCAGAAAAAACTTTGACCCGCGGATTAACATCCAAAGGTGGACGCAACAACATGGGACGTATTACTGTACGTCACCAAGGTGGTGGGCATAAACGTAAATATCGTATGATTGATTTCAAACGTATGAGAAAAGACGTGCCAGCAACAGTTTTGCGTTTGGAATACGATCCAAATCGTACAGCTTTTATTGCATTGATTGAATATGCAGACAAAGAAAAAGCATACATTTTGGCACCACAAAAATTAGCGGTTGGCGACACTGTTATCGCAGGTAACAATGTTGATATTAAACCGGGTAACGCATTGCCATTGAAAAACATGCCAATCGGTACAATCGTTCACAACGTTGAAATGAAACCAGGTGCCGGTGGCCAGTTGGCGAGATCTGCTGGTTGCTATGCCCAATTGATGGGTAAAGACGGCCCATATGCCCAAATTAAAATGGGATCAGGCGAGTTGCGCAAGATTTTTTCTGAATGTGTTGCAACAGTTGGTGTTGTTTCAAATCCAGATCAACGTAATATTAATTATGGTAAAGCAGGCCGTAAACGTTGGTTGGGTATCCGTCCATCTGTTCGCGGTATTGCGATGAACCCTGTGGACCATCCAAATGGTGGTGGTAATGGTAAATCCAAAGGACATCCAGCTATGTCCCCATCTGGTATCATTGCCAAAGGTTACAGAACCCGTGTTAACAAAAGAACAGATAAATATATTATCCGTTCACGCCATGTGGCCAAAAAGAAATAATAGGAGATTGTTATGGCTCGTTCAGTATGGAAAGGTCCTTTTGTCCACCCTTCAATTTTGAAAAAAGTTCAAAAGGCAAACGAAACAAACGATCGCAAACCAGTTCAAACTTGGTCTCGCGCATCGACTATTATTCCTCCGATGGTTGGGTTAACATTTAATGTTCACAACGGTCAAAAATTTATCCCAGTTTCAATCGTAGAAGATATGATTGGACACAAATTGGGTGAATTTGCACCGACCAGAACATTCCGTGGACACGCTGCCAATAAAAAAGCGGCTGCTGCCAAAAAACCAGCACCGAAACCAGCGGCTAAGAAATAAGGGAAAGCAGAATGACAAATAAATTAAAAGATAATCAAGTACGTGCTTTCAATCGATTAATTCGTGCAAGCTCGCAAAAATTAAACTTGGTGGCTGAATCAATTCGTGGATTGCCTGTGAACAAGGCGGTTGACGCTCTGACTTTCTCGAAAAAACGCTCTGCAAATGATGCGAAAAAAACTTTGTTATCTGCTATTGCAAACGCAGAAAACAACAAAGGCATGAAAGCAGACAGCTTGATTGTTAAAGAATCATTCGTTGGCAAATCAATCACAATGAAAAGAATGAACCCACGTTCCAAAGGTCGTGCGGGTCCAATCTTGAAACCATTTTCAAGCTTGACTATCATTCTGGAATCGGTTGTTCCAACAGCAAAAGCTGAAAAACCAGCAAAGTCAGCAGCAAAAAAAGAAACAGTTGAAAAAAAAGCTGTTGCGAAACCTGCTGCTAAAAAAGCCAACAAAGGGGATAAATAATGGGTCACAAAATATCACCAATTATTCAGAGAATTATGATCAACAGGACACCTGATTCCCGTTGGATGGCCAGCAAAAAAGATTATTCGACTTTGTTGATCGAAGATCATAAAATTCGTGAATTCTTGGAAAAAAAGCTGAAAAAAGCCGGATTATCGAAAGTTGTTATCGAACGTTTGGCCAAAAAATTGGTTGTAACTGTTCATACTTCACGTCCAGGAGTTATCATTGGCAAAGCCGGTGCTGATATCGAGGCATTGCGCAATGATATTAAAAAATTGACCAAAAACGACAACGTTGTTGTTAACATCGTTGAAGTTCGTCGCGCGGATTTGTCTGCTGTTTTGGTTGCAAAATCAATTGCTCAGCAAATCGAAGGCCGTGTTTCTTTTAAACGCGCCATGAAAAAAGCAGTTCAAAATGCAATGCGCGCAGGGGCCAAAGGAATCAAAGTTCAATGCGGCGGACGTTTAAACGGTGCCGAAATTGCCAGGTCCGAAGCCATGAGAGAAGGTCGTATCCCACTACACACATTGCGTGCTGATATTGATTATGCATCAATTCAAGCAAGAACAACTTATGGTGTAATCGGAGTTAAAGTTTGGATTTACACAGGCGATGTTGTTAACGAAGAAAAGATGGCGCGCGAATTGTCCGCACCTCGTGAAATCGCAGCATCTTCTGAAAAACGCGTTGCAAAAAAAGAGGACTAAGACATGTTAATGCCTAAACGTACGAAATATCGTAAACAGCACAAAGGCCGTATTCACGGTAACGCCAAGGGTGGTGCTGAATTATCATTCGGAACTTTCGGATTGAAAGCGATGAGCCCAGAACGTGTTACAGCCCGTCAAATCGAAGCCGCGCGTCGTGCAGTTACACGTCACATGAAACGTGTGGGCCGTGTATGGATCCGTATTTTCCCAGATTTACCTGTTACATCAAAACCAGCCGAAGTTCGTATGGGTAAAGGTAAAGGTGCTGTGGATTACTGGGCATGCCGAGTAAAACCAGGCCGTATCATGTTCGAAATCGACGGAGTCAAAGAAGACGTTGCAACCGAAGCATTGACATTGGCTGCACACAAATTGCCCGTTAAAACGAAAATCGTTCAACGTCGTCCAAATTAAGCGAGGAAAGTGAAATGGCAAAAAAAGTAGTTGATCAAAAAGCTGGTATGGACGAATTGATGACCAAACTGGCAGGTTTGAAAAAAGAACAAATGAACATGCGTTTCCAATTGACAACAGGTCAATTGCCAAAAACACATGTTGTCCGTAAAACACGTCGTGAAGTTGCAAGGGTTAAAACACAAATTTCAGCCTTGAATAACGAAGCGAAAACAAAAAAAGGGGCGTAAGTCATGCCAAAACGCGTATTACAAGGTGAAGTGATTAGTACCAAAAACGATAAAACCGTTGTGGTTAACGTCGAACGCCGTTTCCGTCACCCATTGTACAAAAAGTTTGTTAAACAAAACAAAAAGTACAAAGCACATGACGAAAATAACGAATTCAAAGTAGGGGATATTGTTGCGATCGAAGAACATCGTCCAATTTCCAAAACCAAAGCATGGGTTGTTACAGGGTTGGTTGGTAAAGCCAAAGATACAACTGTTGAAACATCCGATGAACCAACAAAATAAAGAGGCAATACGATGATCCAAGTCGAAACAGTTTTGAATGTTGCTGATAACAGTGGTGCGAAAAAAGTTCAATGCATTAAAGTATTGGGCGGATCGCATGCTCGTTATGCTTCAATTGGTGACATTATCGTTGTTGCCGTGAAAGATGCTCTGCCACGCGGCAAAGTGCAAAAAGGTACAGTTCAACGCGCTGTTATCGTTCGTACAAAATACGATGTTAAACGCGCAGACGGTTCCGTTATTCGCTTTGACGAAAATGCAGCAGTATTGATTAATAAAAATAACCGCGAGCCCCTGGGCACACGTATTTTCGGACCTGTGGCCCGTGAAGTACGTAGAAAATACGATTTCCAAAAAATCGTATCTTTGGCACCAGAAGTATTGTAATCAAGGAGTCAAAAATGAAAATCAAGAAAAACGACGAAGTCATTGTGATTTCTGGTAAATACAAAGGGGTTAAGGGTAAAGTCTTGGCTGCATACCCAGAAAAATGCAAAGTATTGGTAGAAGGTGTTAATCGTGTAAAAAAACACATTAAACCGACCCAAGAAAAACCAGGACACATCCAAGAAACGGAAACTCCAATCCACGTTTCAAACGTTGCATTGTTGGATCCAAAGACAAAAAAACCAACACGTGTCGGCTATTCGAAATCGGATAAAGGCGCAAAAGTACGCGTTGCCAAAAAAAGTGGCACTGTGTTGTCGGACAAGAAATAAGGAGCAAGTTAAATGCAAAGCCGTTTAAGAACTCATTACGAGAAAGTCGTTGTCCCAGAATTAAAAAAAGAATTCGGGTATTCAAATGACATAGCTGTTCCAAGACTGACTAAAATCGTCTTGAACATGGGCGTTGGCGCAGGCGTCAGCGATAAAAAGAAAGTAGATGCGGCTTTTGCTGATATGATGGCAATCGCAGCTCAAAAACCAGTGATGACCAAAGCACGTAAATCGATCGCAACATATCGTTTACGCCAAGGTCAACCAATCGGTGTGAAAGTTACATTGCGTGGAAAACGTATGTATGATTTCTTGGACCGTTTGGTTACAATTGCTTTGCCACGAATCAAAGACTTCCGCGGATTGTCAAAATCAAAATTTGATGGTAATGGAAACTATGCATTCGGAATCAAAGAACATTTGATATTCCCAGAAATCGATTTCGATAAAATTGATTCGATCAAAGGAATGGATATTGTTATCGGCACCACTGCAAAATCGGATGACGAAGCACGCGCTTTGTTGACCAAGATGAACCTGCCTTTGGTTTTGAAATAATAAAGGGGATAACAGATGGCAAAATTAGCATTAATGGAAAAAAACGCACATCGCGAAAAATTGGTTAAAAAATATGCCAAAAAACGCGAATTGCTGAAAGAAAAAATGACGCCAGAGGCGACCCCAGAAGAACGTTTCGAAGCGATGAAAAAATTGGCAAAATTGCCACGCAATTCATCGGCCACTCGCGTTCATAAACGCTGTGCAATTACAGGACGTGCCCGTGGGTATATGGGTCAGTTCGGTTTGTGCAGACAACAAGTCCGCAAACAAGCGCACGAAGGCAAATTGCCAGGCTTGCGTAAGTCCAGCTGGTAATTGTAAAGATATAACGAAGAGGATCAAGAATGACATTTACACATCCAATCGGAGATATGATCACACGAATTCGCAATGCTCAGGCTGCGGGCAAAGATAAAGTTGTTTGTCCAACATCCAATTTGCGCGGAAACGTTTTGAACGTTTTAAAAGCAGAAGGTTTTATTAAAGACTTTCGCCGTACAAAAACAGAAGATAACAAAGAAAATTTTGAAATTGACTTGAAATATGTTGAAGGTCGCGGAGCAATCCAAGAAATCCAATGTGTGTCCAAACCTGGACGTCGAGTATATTCAAAGAGTGCAAAAATGCCACGCGTTTTGAACGGGTTGGGTATTGCTATCGTGTCAACACCAAAAGGTGTTATGGCCGATTACCAAGCCAGACTTGAAAATTTGGGCGGCGAAATTTTGTGTCGCGTTGTTTAAGGTAAAGGAGCAAATAATATGTCAAGAGCTGGGAAATATCCTGTTCAACTGAAAGATGGCGTATCCGTAACAAAAGCGGACAAAGCGTTAATCGTACGCGGACCAAAAGGCGAGCTGAAAGTAAGTTTGGAACATAAAAACGCAAATTTGGTTAACATTGAAATCAAAGAAAATGAAATCTTTGTTACACCAACAAACGCAGATGACAAAGAATCACGCGCAATGTGGGGCGCCATGACACGATTGATTAAATCGGCTGTTATGGGCGTTACAGCTGGATTTTCCAAAGAAATGGGAATGAAGGGTGTTGGATTCAAAGCGTCAGTTTCTGGAAACAAATTGGTATTGATTGCCGGATTTTCACACGACGTTAAATTGGACATTCCAAATGGCATAACTGTTGAATCAACAGCGCCAACTGAATTCAAAATCAGCGGAATCGACAAACAGGCCGTTGGACAATTTGCAGCAGAAGTTCGCGCGATTCGTCCGCCGGAACCATATAAAGGCAAGGGTATATTCTATAAATCAGAAAAGATCCGCCGCAAAGAAGGCAAGAAGAAATAAAGGATAAAACGATGGTACACTTGGATACAGAACAACGCAGAATTACACGCAATCGTTATGCGTTGAAAAAAAATAACTATGGTAAATTACGTTTATCCGTAAACCGTTCAGGCCGCCATATTTCAGCACAAATCATTGATGATGTTGCTGGAAAAACATTGGCTTCCGCTTCGTCTATGGAAAAAGATTTCAAAGGCAAAGGCTGGTCAGTAGAAGGTGCCACATTGGTTGGTAAAGCATTGGGTGAACGCGCTGTCAAAATGAAATTGAAAGATGTTTATTTTGATCGCGGTGGATATAAATTCCATGGCCGTGTGAAAGCATTGGCTGATGGCGCCCGTGCCGCTGGCATGAAATTTTAATAGAGAGGATAGGTAAAATGGCTAAAGTAAATCAAAGCAATTTACAAACAGACAACTTGGTCGATCGTTTGGTGCATATTAATCGTGTTGCTAAAACGGTTAAGGGCGGAAAAAACTTTTCGTTCTCGGCAATCGTTGTTGTTGGCGACAAAGCAGGGCGCGTTGGATTTGGAACAGGCAAAGCATTGGAAATTCAATCTGCTGTTCAAAAAGCAAACAAAGCTGCGAAACGCAATATGATTCGCGTTCCATTAAAAGAAGGCCGTACATTGCATCACGATATGACTGCAAAATACGGTGCTGGCAAAGTAGTTTTACGTTCCGCATCCGCCGGTACAGGTGTGATCGCAGGTGGACCATTGCGTGCAGTATTTGAATGTTTGGGCGTTGCAGACGTTGTCGCAAAATCCCAAGGTTCAAACAACCCACACAACATGGTTCGTGCAACTTTCGAAGCATTGAAAAATATGAATTCTCCGAAATCTATTGCGGCGCGTCGTGGAAAATCAGTTACTGATATTATCGCTGCCCGTGATGGCAAAGATAAAAAAGACGCTGCGGCGGAATAATTAAAGGGGATAGATATGGCACAAAAAACCGTAACAGTTAAACAAACAAAAAGCACCATTGCAAGATCTGAAAAACAAGTAAAAGTTTTAAAAGGTATGGGATTGGGGCGCATTGGAAAAACAAAAACTTTGAAAGATTGCCCTGAAACACGTGGCATGATCGAAAAAGTTAAACACTTGGTTTCGATCCAAGATTAATACAGGGAGTAGGTTATGAAATTAAATGCTTTGATGGATAACGCTGGCGCAAGACCAAGCAAAAAACGCGTTGGACGCGGAATTGGATCAGGATTGGGTAAAACATCTGGTCGTGGACACAAGGGTCAAAAAGCACGTGCGGGCGCATCTGGTTCAGCTACATTCGAAGGTGGTCAAACACCAATTTTCAAACGTTTGCCAATGGTTGGATTTAAAAATCCATTTTCAAAAGAATACGCAACAGTAAATGTTTTGGAAATCGAAAAAGCAATCAAAAATAATAAATTGGATGCAAAAAAAGTTATTGATGCAGAATCTTTGAAATCCGCCGGTTTAATCCGTCGTGTAAAAGATGGTGTTAAAATTTTGGGTGTTGGAACAGTTGTTACAGCAATTAATGTAGAAGTTGTAAAAATTTCTGAAACAGCCAAAGCTGCAATTGAAAAAGCAGGTGGTTCAGTTAAATTGGTTACAAAACAAGTTGTTGCCAAAGCTGATAAAGCTGAAAAAACTGTAAAAACAGAAAAGGCTGAAAAAGCACCAAAGGCTGAAAAAGCTGTTAAAGCTCCGGCTAAAAAAGCCGTGGCAAAACCAGCCGCCAAAAAAGCAGCCGCAAAAAAATAAGATTGAATTAACGAACCGGGGGGTTAATCCATGGCGTCAGTCAAAGATATGTTTTCTGGAATGTCCGATTTAAAAAAGCGGATAATGTTCACTTTGATTGCATTGATTGTATACCGTATTGGTTCTTTCATTCCGTTACCTGGCGTAAATGCATCCGCGGTGTTGCATTTATTCCAAGGTGATAATGGTATGATGGGTATGTTTGATTTATTTACAGGTGGTGCGTTATCACGTATGTCTGTATTGGCATTGAACATTTTTCCATACATTTCCGCATCAATCGTTATTCAATTGTTGTCCGCCACATCAAAAGGATTGGGCGAATTACGCAAAGAAGGCGAAGCAGGCCGCATCAAAATCAATCAGTATACTCGTTATTTAGCGGTGATATTGTGCGCAGTCCAGGCATACGCTGTTGCTGTTGGTTTGGAATCGATGGCGCCTGTGAACGGACAATTTGCAGTTATTAATCCAGGTTGGTTCTTTCGCTTTTCAACAATTGTTTGCTTGGTTGGTGGAACAACATTTATTATGTGGTTGGCGGAACAAATCACAGCCCGCGGAATTGGTCAGGGCGCATCATTATTGATTTTCGCAGGAATTATCGCAGGATTGCCCAGTGGTTTATCAAATATGATTCAATTGGGATCAGTTGGTCAAATATCGCCAATGATGATTTTATTAATCATTGGATTTGTTGTTGGAATCGTTGCATTAATTGCATTCATGGAGCAAGCCCAACGTCGTATTCAAATTTTATACCCACGACAAACAACGCCAGGCGCAAACAATAATTCATCATATTTGCCATTAAAAATGAACATGTCGGGTGTTATGGGTCCTGTGTTTGCATCGTCAATTTTGATGTTGCCTGCATTCGTCGGCCGTTTTATTCAATCCGACGCATTATGGTTTCAGCACGTTATGGCTGTATTTACATACGGTACTTGGTCATATATGTTGTTGTTCACAGTTTTAATTATATTCTTTGCATTTTTTCAAACGGCAATTGTTTTCAATTCCGAAGAAACTGCAAATAATTTAAAGAATCATGGCGGTTACATTCCAGGGGTTCGCCCAGGGGAACAAACCGTTAAATACCTGGATGGCGTTGTGACAAACATCACCGTTATCGGGGTTACATACTTGGTGGCCGTCTGTGTATTACCAATTTTATTGAATACACAATTCGGGATGCCAATCGTAGTCGGCGGGACCAGTGTTTTGATCGTTGCAGGTGTTATTTTGGACACCGTGACCCAGATCCAATCCCACTTGATTGCCAGACAGTATGCCGGAGTGATTAAAAAAGCAAACAAACATGGTCGCTTTCGCGTCTGAGGCATCAAAAACGGGTTGACTTTTTACGAAACTGCTGTAAAATAGCGCCCTGAAACGTTAATAAAAAAGGAGATAACATTGGCTCGTATCGCTGGGGTAAATATTCCAACAGAAAAAAGATTGGTCATCAGCTTGACCTATATCTATGGGATTGGTCCTGTTCGCGCAAAACAAATTTGTAAAGCTTTGGGTTTCAAAGATTCTATGCGCACCAAGGATTTAACAGACCAAGACGTAATTAATATTCGTAACTATATCGAAGAAAACTTCAAAGTAGAAGGTGATGTTCGTCGTGATGTTGCTATGAATATCAAACGTTTGCAAGATTTGAAAGCATATCGTGGTATTCGTCATCGTAACCGTTTGCCAGTTCGCGGTCAGAGAACTCAGACAAACGCCAGAACACGCAAAGGTAAACGTATCGCAATCGCCGGTGCGTCGTCCAAGGGTAAATAATAGGAGTTGTAATAATGGCATTAAAAACTGCAAACAAAAAGAAAGTTGTTAAAAAAGTTAGTCACGGTGTGGCACACGTTTTGGCAACATTTAATAACACCAGAATTACAATTACCGATCCAACAGGTGCCGTATTGTGTTGGGCAACAGCCGGAGCAAACAGCTTTAAGGGTGCAAAAAAATCCACGCCTTATGCTGCATCAGTTGTTGCGGAAAACGTTGCAAAAAAAGCAGCTGAAAATGGTATGAAAACAGTTGATGTTTTAATGCGAGGCCCAGGGGGCGGACGCGAAGCCGCCGTGCGTGGATTGCAAGTTGCTGGTTTGGTTGTTAATTCGATCACAGACACAACGCGCGTTCCACACAATGGTTGCCGTGCAAAAAAACGTCGCCGCGTATAATTAAATATTTGTATAAATACCAAAGCCCAAGGGAATTAAAATGATTGAAAAAAATTGGATGACTCTGTCTAAACCAAAAAAAATCGTTGTGAAAGTCAACGAAGATAACGCTAATATTGCAACTTTGACTGCGGAACCTTTGGAAAAGGGCTTTGGAATGACATTGGGCACAGCATTGCGCCGTGTTTTATTGTCGTCATTACAAGGTTGTGCAATGACATCAATTAAAATTGATGGTGTTCAACATGAATTTACAACAATTCCAGGTGTTCGCGAAGACGTTACTGATATCGTATTGAATTTGAAAACTGTTTATTTCAAAGCAGAAGACGAAGGTTCCAGAAAAGCAACATTGAAAGTTAAGGGACCTGCTGTTGTTACATCAGCAATGATTGAAACACCTGCAAACGTTTCCGTTATGAACAAAGACGTTGTTATTTGCCATTTGGGCGAAGGAGCAACATTGGATATGGAAATTTTCTTGAACACAGGCAAAGGATATATCCCAGCAGATCAAAATCGTGCACAAAACATGCCTCTGGGTGTTGTTCCTGTTGATTCGATTTATTCACCGATTTTAAATGTGTCGGTAGATGTGTCGAATGCACGTGTTGGCCAAAAAACAGACTATGATAAATTGGATATGACAATCAAAACAAACGGTAGCGTATCTCCGGAAGATGCAATTGCATTGGCTGCCCGCATTTTGACAGATCAATTAAACGTGTTCATTAATTTCGAAGATCCAACATTAAGTTTGGGCAATGGCGAAAACAAAAAAGTTGATGTATTGCCATTTGATCCAAAATTGTTGAAACATGTTGATGAATTGGAATTATCTGTTCGTGCAAACAACTGTTTGAAAAACGACAAGATCAATTATTTGGGTGAATTGGTTCAAAAGACCGAAGCGGACATGTTGAAAACACCAAACTTTGGACGCAAATCTTTGAACGAAATCAAAGAGCAATTGGAAAACATGGGATTGTCATTGGGTATGACTGTACCAGGGTGGCCACCAGAAAACATTCAAGAATTGGCTAAAAAATACGAAGATCCGTATAAATAAGCCATTAAAACCACGACGGGTGCTGGAGAGAAAAATCTCTGGGCCCGTTGTTCAATCAATCCCATTATGGGGAATAACCACAGGAGTGTAAAATGAGACACGGAATGTCCGGAAGAAAATTTAACCGAACAACAAACCACAGAAAGGCTTTGTTTTCAAATTTAACAATTGCTTTGTTTGAACACGAACAAATCAAAACCACATTGCCCAAAGCAAAAGATTTGCGTTCTGTGGCTGAAAAATTAATTACTATGGCTCGCGTTGATAATGTTGCGAATCGTCGTTTGGCGATGGCCCAATTGAATGACGAAGAAGCTGTGAAAAAATTGTTCACTGTTTTGGCACCACGTTATGCAAAACGTCCGGGCGGATATACTCGCGTTTTAAAAGCTGGTTTCCGTTATGGCGACATGGCCCCAATGGCAATTATTGAATTGGTTGATCGTGATGTTGCAGCCAAGGGCGCAAAAACAAAAAAAGTTCATGCTGAAATGGCCGAAAAGAAAGAAGCCGCCAAAGCAGCCATGCCAAAAGCAGAAACAAAAAAAGTAAAAGTTGAAAAAGAAAACAAACCAGCACCAAAGGCAGCCAAAGCATCAGGCACCAAAGCGGCAGCACCACGTCGTCGCACAGTGTCAGGTGGTTAATATTTGACCAACAATATAAAACCCCGCGTTATGCGGGGTTTTTGCTTGCCCGGAATCGGGATATTTGATAAAATAGAGGCGAATAAAAAACTAAGGTGTAATATGAATAAATTTGTTGGCATTATTTCCACTGTGATTTTATCCAGTATTACTGTGAATGCGTTCGCAGATGTTCCGCGTCAGCGTTGGGGTGAATTAAAGGATGAAATTGCAACAGGCTTGGCCCCAAAGCAAGAAACAATTCGCGAAGAAAAAGTTATTGTAGTCGAAGAGCGCGTGGGCGAGGTTGGTAGTTCCGCATATCGTGGTGATGTAAAAGATAATCAAGTTTATAAGATGTACATTGAAACTCCGTTTTATTTAACATTTGGTGTTGGTGCGGATCATGGGATGGGAAATATTGATTTGTTGGATGATGGTACTTTGCCATCTGAATCTGTGCATGTTGAACAGGGTTTTGGTTTGGTTGGACAATTGGCTGTTGGTTGGAATGCAACTTCTTGGTTGCGGTTTGATTTGGGATTAGAGCATCATCAATTCAATATGGATACAACCGATAATTCAACCATTAAATTTAATTCCAAAGATTTAAATCGATCCGCAACCGGCGCAATGATTAATGCAAATTTTGATTTGGTTCGTCGTTATCATTATATGGGTGATGTTGTTGAACGTACGGCAATTGTGCCTTATTTAACAATTGGTGCGGGAATTGGTTTGATGGATTACCCATCAATTGAAATGCCAAATGGTGATTGGGTTATGGATGGTGATGAAAGTTATGTATCATTTAAATTGGGTGCTGGAATTTCATTTAATATCACAGATACTTTGATGTTGGATTTGGCGTATCATTATGTGAATTTTGGGCGTCAGCAAGTATTAACGGACAATGGAACCGACATTATGTATGATGGTGATTCCAGTAAATCATTACAATCGAATGATTTTATGATTTCGATTCGTTCAAATTTTTAATTGGGGGCAATTATGAAAAAAATATTATTACCAGTTATTTTATCCATCGTTGCGACCCCAGCCATTGCTGTGCCTCGGGTTCAGGCCCAAACCGCGCGTGATCGTTATGATTATACATTTTACGTTGGGGCCAGTTATGTTTATTCAATGTTGTCAGGCGACAGTTTGTATACTGAATCTGAATTTGCTGGAAATTCCGGTGTTCGCATTTCAAACCAAGGCACCAGTAATTTCGATGTATCCATGGGTGTTTCGGTGATCAATAATTTGCGCTTGGAATTGTCGTACGTCAGTTCGGGTGGTAAAAATTTATCAATTTATGAACCATTGTCGAATGAAACATATGTTGGTAAATTCGAATCGGATATATTGTTTGCAAACATTTATTTGGACGGATTATTTCGTGAATATTACCAAAGTTTCGAAGACCAAATACTTGTTCCATATATTGGAATTGGGGCAGGGTATGCTTGGAATAAATTGGATGGCGTTGGTGGAGTTACAGTTAACAGCGGATTATCGGATGATCAATCATTTGCATTTAATGCAATGGCTGGATTCGGAGTATCGTTAAATAAATACATGATGTTGGATTTGGGATATCGTTTGGTTATGATGGACAAAGTTGATATTACAATCGACACCACAGATCCAATTGGTGTCGGCACAGTTACAATCAAAGATTTTCGTCCAATGTTCCATCAAGTTCGCGCCGGCATGCGTTTAATGTTTTAAAGAAAAACCGCCATTAAATGGCGGTTTTTTAACGGTATTAATTTTTTTAAAACCGGTACATCAGACCAAGTTTTAGCATTGGATAATATTTCATTTTATCGAAATTAATATCGTCTTTGATTTGTTCGATTTGATTATTGATTTCTGTGTTCAATAATGCGATTGCGGCTGGATCGCCAGTAACAGGGGTCGTAACCGAACATGTTGAATCCGTACATTGATTCAAACCATCCAGCGGAACATTGTATCCAATATCTGGTTTGTCGGTAAATACAACGCCGGCATCCATATAAATTTTTAAACCAGCAAATAAACCAACGTTAAATCCCATCCCGAGGTATGGCCCAGAAAATTTCCAATCACCATTCGCAGATATTACACCGGATCCGTTATATAAATAATATTCATCACCGATTTCAAAAATGGGACTTTCGTTAATCATTGGATTTGTTTCGGCAGTTGCATTCATTTTGCCATCAACATATCCGCCGGATACACGGATGCCGCCCAAAAAATATGTATTGCCAAATGGATATATATCCAACATTGCGCCCATGTGTCGTGATTCGGCAACAAAATCATAATTTTCATCATCGATTTCATAATCGTTTATTTCATATAATGATTTTATTGGGGATGTAGTTGCAAAATCTGCGCGAACACCGATGCGTTTCCAAAACCAATTTTTTAATTCGGGATTATGGTACCCGACAAATCCGCCAACGCCGGATGTTGGGGATACCCCAGCGCCAATTTCCAAACCGGTTAAAGATACCGCCATGGCGGGACCTGATATTGCAAACAATGATATTGCGGCAATCGGTAATAATATTTTTTTCATAATACACCTCCGTTATTTTAAATAATATGTGATCGTGGATACAACGCGAACTTTTTTATTAATTGATTGTTTTTCGTTGTTGCCCCATGGGTCAGAGGAATCACGTGCTTCGATTGTAAATACACCCTGATTCGCGGTTTGAATGTCGCCCAATTTTGCATCAGCATCGCGTGCAAATTGTTCTGCGGATGCGCGTGCATTTTTGGTTGCGGATTCAATCATTGAAACCTTGATGTCATTTAATCCGTTGAATATGAATATTGGTCCAAAATAATCTTCGGCAATTGTAATTCCTTGTTTTACCAATTCGCCCAATTCACGAGATACGCGATCAATTAAATCAACGTTCAATGATCGCACAGTTAATCCTGTTTCAATCACATAACGATCAGAATTTTCTTTGTTCATGGATGCTTTTTGCATTTCGCGAATTTGCATTTCGGAATATCCTGTAAATTTATCGCGAACTTTGATTCTTTGAGTTTTAATTTCGGATTCATTAAATCCTCGGTTTTGTAAAAACGTACGCATTTTTTCCAAATCCATATCAACTTGCTTTTGAACGACAGTTAAATCCCCGCCAACCTTGTTCATAGAAATATTCCAGATTGCAAAATCTGCGACTACCTCGGTTTCGGCAAGCCCCTTGACAGTAACGGTGCGCATGGCGCGACTGCGATATACGCCGTATCCAACAGATGCGCCAGCAATCAGTATTCCGATTGCCAGAAATAATGCGGGCCAAAATAATGGATGATTTGTGTTTATGTTTGGTTTTTTTATTCGCATGATAAATACCTCTTGCTATTGTGTGCTGATACAGCATAGCAGAATCAATATCATTCTTTCAACTTTTTTATAAATTTGCTTTTTGTGTGTTTATAAATTAAAATGCCGCGTATGTTGAAACAGTTCTGTGGTATTTTATTAATCATGTTGCTGGCTGCATGTTCGGCATCAGTTTATTCGCGTATGTCCGCGTTCCGTGATACGTATGGTGATGGTGAATATTGTGCAGCGTTGGATAAATTTGTTGATGATAAAAAAGTATGTGATTACGATTATAAACAATTAAAAGATTTAAATTTATTGGAAAAATTATATGCTGGCGATGTATTGTTTCAATATGGATTGTATTCTGGGGCCGACCAAGTGTTTTCATTGGCCGATCGTGATATGAAAAAAGAGCGATCTATTATTGGCGCCATATGGAAGGAATCCGCCGCCGCAATTATAAACAATAATGTTAATGAATATGTTGCGTATGGAATGGATGCGTTATTTGTATCGCAATATGAAATTATGAATGCCTTGGCCATGGGAAATCCCGATTTGGCGCGTATTATGGTAAATCGTGGTTATGAAAAACAACAGGTTGCCGCCGATACATTTCGGAAATTGATTTCATCGCGCAAAGATAAAGCGTATGATAGTGATGAAAAATTATCACCAACAGAACGTGGCGCAGTATCATCATATATGCATGAAATTAATGCGGAATATGACCAAGTAAATAAATGGGCCGTGTTTTCAGATATCACATCTCCGGAACTGACTTATTTATCTGGGCTGTATTTCATGATTTATGGCGCGGGCGGAAATGACCACGAGGATGCCGTAACATATTTAAAACGTGCGTCTGGTATGGCGATTGGAAATACGCATATTCAGCGTGATTTATCCGTTGCGACCGCAATGGCAAATGGTCGTGGATTTCGGCCGACAAAAACGGCTTGGGTTATCATAGAATCTGGTTTTGCCCCGAATTTGGAAGAGCGTCGGTTGGATTTGCCGTCGTTTTTGGTGTCGGACAAGGTTCAATTTTTATCAATCGCAATTCCTGTTCCGAAATTTAATCCAGATGCTGGGTTAAATATAATTGCTAAGTCTGGGAATAAGACCGAAGCGGCTCAATTATTGGCGGATGTTGATACAATGTTTGTGACAGAATTTAAAGAATACAATATCAATCGTATATTGCGCGCAGTAACCAGCATGGTAACCAAAGCATCAATTCAATATATGGCGTCCGAACATGGTAGCGATTTCGGGCAATTATTTGCTGCATTATACAGTGTTGGTGCAACCAGTGCGGATGTGCGTTCATGGAGCAGTTTGCCGAATCGAGTTCGTTTAATTAGGATTGAAAAAAATAATTCCGGGTTGATAAATATAATCCAAGATGGTACCATTATCGGCACAGCGGAAACAAACGCCAACGGAAATACTTTGATTTATGTTCGACAACCAATTCGCGGGCATAAAATTAAACCAAAGATCATTGAACTATAGAAAGGAGTAGAAAATGAAAAAATTAACATTAATAGCAGCATTGTTGTCAGTTGGCGCCATGTCTGCATGTAGTCCCGTTCATGTTGTGGATACCGATAATCCAGACGAAGTTGCGGACATGGAACACGTGATGGTATTGGAATATCGTGATTGGGAAAAGGCTGCAACCAAGGCCACCGACAATTTGTTAGCATCGAATGCTTTGAATAAACCGAATGGTGGAAAATATGCGATTGTTATTGGCCGCATTACAAATGATACTATGCAAAGGATTGATACGGATTTATTAATCAAAAAAATTCGTTCACAGTTAACGGCATCTGGCAAGGTTGCAATTCAAACTGCGATTACAGGCGAAGACACTATGACAAACACAGTTCGTGATCAACGCGCCAACGACGAATATAAACAAGATACAATTGCGGGCAAAGGCACATTGGTTGCCCCTGAATTATCATTGACGGGTAAAATGATTCAGCGCAACATTAAATTATCGCGCCGTGAACGTGTTGAATATTATTTTCAATTAACTTTGACCGAAGTCAAAACGGGTTTGTCTGTTTGGGAACATGAACAACCAATTATCAAAGAGGGTTCCAAAGCCCCAACTTGGTAAAACAAATGTTATACCAAAATTGGCCCCAGTTCGGGGCCAATTTTAATTAGCGTTTATATAAATATAATTTTATCGTGTCCCAAGGCATAGAGCCACTGGGATTTAAATCGCATTAAGGCAAATTTATCAAATCTTTAAAGAATGTAGTTGAAATATTTTTGTTAATTATAGATACTGTTTCTGACAGGAGATTTTTAACATGGCTTTTTCAAAAAACTTTCATATGACAATTAAACCAATTGGCGCAGCGTGCAATATGAATTGCAAATATTGCTATTTTTTAAGCAAGGCAAAGACATTAAACAGTTATGCTGAAATGGATGACGAAACGCTGGATAAATTTATTAGTTCGTACATAGAAGCGCAAAATTCAGATGCTATATTTTTTACCTGGCATGGTGGAGAGCCGACATTATTAGGATTGGATTTTTTTAAAAGAGTTATTGAATTGCAAAAAAAGTATTGTCCAGTTGGAAAACAAATTGAAAATGATTTGCAGACAAATGGTTTATTAATAAATGAAGAGTGGTGTGAATTTTTACAAGCGAATCATTTTTTGGTTGGGTTGTCGGTCGATGGGGATGATATTGGAAATTCGTATCGCGTCGATGGTTCCGGGAAACCCGTTTTAGACAGAGTTGTCGAGGTTTCTGGATTATTGAGGAAATATAATATTCCATATAATACATTGACTGTGATAAATAATAAAAATTCAAAGAGACCAATTGAAACATATGAATATCTGAAAAATAAACTAGGATCGCAGTATATGCAATTTATTCCAGCGGTTGAGGTCAAAAATCATGGTTGTACAGCTCCGGGATTTTGGGACAAAGATATTATTCTGGAAGAATTTTCCGTATCCCCCGAGGATTGGGGAAAATTTTTAATCCAAGTTTTTAATCATTGGTATGAAAATGATCAAGGTAAAGTTTTTGTATTTTTATTCGAAAACTTTTTATCGCAATGGTTGGGACGTGGCCCTCAGATGTGTTTTTTCGAGAAAGAATGTTCCCATGCAATGGCAATTGATAGGGATGGTTCAGTTTATGCTTGCGATCATTTTGTTTATCCAGAATACAAGTATGGAAATGTTAATAATCAAAAATTGTCCGAGATAGCAGATTCTGATAAGAGAAAAGAATTTGCAAAATTAAAAAGTAATTTGCCGAACAAGTGTATTGAATGCAAGTGGCTGGATAAATGCCGTGGCGAATGTCCAAAAAAACGTTTTGTTCCTCTGCCCAAAGAAACTGCCGGACTGAACTATTTATGTGAAGGATATACAATGTTTTTTCAAGAAGTTGAAAATAGGATGTTGAAGTTGTGTAAAAAATATGGTAATCTATTATAAGTTGAAATTCATTTTAGGAGGGATAAATGAAAAAAAACAAAAAATCCGGCTTTTGTAAAACTGTTGCTTTGGTCGCCGGAATGATGGCGGCCGTTCCATTTAATGTATTTGCAGATTCCCAATTGCCAAAACCAAGTGATGGGTTTAAAGGCGAAATTAATACCAGTATTTTAAATTCAAAACCAGATTGGCCGGATCGTCCAACTGCGCCAAAGGGTGCGCCAAACGTTGTTATTATTATGACAGACGATGTTGGATTCAGTGCCGGGTCAACATGGGGTGGACCAATTAATACCCCAACACAAGATCGATTGGCAAGTCGTGGATTAAAATATAATCAATTTCATACAACAGCTGTTTCGTCGCCAACGCGTGCCGCGTTATTGACAGGCAGAAATCATCATACGGTTCATACTGCGGGTATTATGGAGGCATCTTTGGGATACCCAGGCTGGGATACTTTGATGGATAAAGATACAGCAACACTGGCAGAAATGTTGAGGTTGAGCGGATATAACACAGCGTGGTTTGGAAAAGATCACAATGTTCCGGATTTTGAAACTAGCTCTATTGTTGGTCCTCATGATCGTTGGCCAACAGGATTGGGTTTTGAAAAATTCTATGGGTTTATTGGTGGAGAATCAGATCAATATTCTCCTTATCAACTGTATGACGGAACGCAAAACATTTCCCCTTATATAAATAATCCAAATTATAATTTAAATGAAGATTTATCAAAACAAGCAATTAATTGGATAAATCAACAAAAGTCTTTGGCTCCGGATAAGCCTTTCTTTGTTTATTATGTGCCAGGTGGTACGCATGCGCCGCATCAGGTTCCTGTGAAGTGGTCAAATAAATACAAAGGCAAATTTGACAAAGGTTGGGATGCCGTGCGTCAAGAAACTTTGGCCAGACAGAAAAAACTGGGCATTGTTCCAAAAGATACAAAATTAACAGAAAGACCAGAGAGCATACCTGCGTGGGATTCATTGTCTGATGCCCAGAAAAAATTATATGCCAGACAGATGGAAGTATATGCAGGATATTTAGAGCAAACGGATTACGAGATTGGCCGCATGTTGAAATCAATTGAAGATATGGGTGAAATGGATAACACCATTGTTATTTATATCCAAGGTGATAACGGAGCCAGTGGTGAAGGGGCGTTAACAGGATCCGAAAATGAAAATTATGTATTTAATGCAGAAGTTGAAAAGTTTGAAGATATTGATTTGGAAAAACTGGGTACTCCGGAAGCCTATAATCATTATTCTGCTGGGTGGGCTTTGACTATGGATACTCCGTTCCAATGGATGAAACAGGTGGCTTCTCATTTTGGCGGAACAAGAAATGGTGTGGTTATTTCTTGGCCAAAGGGAATCAAAGCCAAGGGTGAATTGCGTACACAATTCCATCATGTTATTGACATTACGCCAACGATTTTGGATGTTGTTGGAATCGAGCAGCCAAACAAAGTTAATGGAATTGAGCAAAAGCCAATTGAAGGAGTTTCTATGAAATATTCTTTCAAGGATAAAAATGCAGAATCAAATCATAAAATTCAATACTTTGAAATTATGGGTTACAAAGGATTGTATCGTGATGGTTGGATGTTGTCTGCGACCCCACAATCTGCGCCTTGGAACCAGGGCAAGGAAAATGGACCTACGTCAAGTGGTTGGGAGCTGTATAATATCAAAGAAGACTTTTCTCAAAGCTATAATTTGGCGGATAAATATCCAGAAATGGTCAGCGAAATGGCGGAATTATTTGAAGTAGAAGCAGGCAAACACAATGTTTATCCTCTGTGGGAAAACAGCAAAACATTCATTGTTGTTGATTCTAAGAATAGGCCAAATTTGAACGAGGGAAGAACAACATTTACGTATCGTGGTATTGTGGATCATATTTCCGAGGGAATGGCGCCGAATTTTAAAAATGCTTCGTTTAATATCGAGTCCGAAATTGAATTTGGAAAAGACGTTAAACCAGACGGTATGATTTTAACAATGGGTGGACGTTTCGGTGGATTTGGATTGTGGTTTGAAAAAGGCGTTATCACTTTTGGATATAGAAATCCAAGATACAAGGATTACTATGTTATTAAATCTGATTCTGCTATTTCAGGCGGAAAGCATAATGTAAAGTTGGAATTCAAATCTGATTTCAAAAAAACCAAAAAGCCTGGGGCTGGCGGTGATGTAACAATTTATGTTGATGGCAAAAAAGTTGCCGAAGGCAGGGTTGAAAAAACAGTGCCATACAGATTTGGTTTGTCCGAAGCGATGGACGTTGGATGTGATTATGGTACAAGTGTCGCAGAATCGTACAAAGCGCCGTTTATCATTAATGGAGATCTGAAAAAGGTTGAAGTTAAATTGAAAAAATAAAAAATACCCGGTGAAAACCGGGTATTTTTATATTGCAAGCGTCAAGCTATTTGTGACTAGATCAAAAGTGGATATGTGGAATAATCCTTTGATTTTGTGTTTCTGTTGCGGTTCAAAGCTATGAAGCCAAGCTAGTTTTGTCTAAAAAATAAAACCGCCATAAGGATCGATTTCTTTCTTGCTGGCGGAAGGAGGTGGAATAAAAATAAATGTTAATAATATTTATTTTTATGAAATAGAGTTCCCAAATTTTAATTTGGTGAATTCGTTGCCCGACGATGACTTCATCATAAACAAAAAGACCCATGAAGGGTCTTTTTGTTTAAGATGGCGGAAGAGGAGGGATTCGAACCCCCGAAAGACTTGCGCCTTTAACGGTTTTCAAGACCGCCGCATTCAACCGCTCTGCCACTCTTCCGAATAATGCCCGCATATTATGGGTATTATCATTTCAAATGTCAATGGTTTTTGTGCCAAAAATATGATATAATTGGCGCATGACAATTACAGAATTAATACAGGATTTTTCCGAATATATCAAAAGTGCGCGTGGATATTCGACGCACACTGCGGATGCTTATTCGTCGGATGTTTGGAATTTTATTGAATTTTATTCCGAATTTCGTGGTCGTGAATTTGACGTGTCGGATTGGGCGCATGTTGATACATTGGTTTTGCGTTCGTGGTTGGCCAATCGGCAAAAACGTGAATTGTCGCGATCTTCGACTGCGCGGGCATTATCGTCATTGCGCACATTTTTTCGTTTTTTGGACAGTCGGCACGAAATTAAAAATAGCGCAATTACATTAATCAGTTCGCCCAAGGTCCCAAGAAAATTGTCCAAAGCTGTTGATCCAAAGGATGCTCTGGCGTTATTGGATATTGTGTCTGAAATTCATCGCGAGCCATGGCAAATTGATCGAGATCGCGCATTAATGATTTTGTTGTATGGTTGCGGATTACGTATATCCGAAGCGTTGGGGTTAACATGGCGTGATGTTGATGGGCGTCCATCAGTATTGCGGATTCGGGGCAAAGGCAACAAAGAACGATTGGTTCCAGTATTGCCAATTGTATACCAATCAATTGATAAATATGCATCCACCATGCCTTTTTCGCGTGATTTTACTAGGCCGATATTTCGATCCGTTCGCGGATTGCCTCTGTCCGCCCGCGCAGCACAACGCACAATGGAGCGTGCCAGATTTTTATTACAATTGCCAGATTATGTAACCCCGCACGCATTGCGTCATGCATTCGCAACGGGATTATTGTCGGACGGGGTTGATTTGCGTTCGTTACAGGAATTATTGGGGCATTCATCTCTGTCTACTACCCAATTGTATACGCGTGTTGATATGGCCAGTTTGACCGGGATTTATAATCGTGCCCATCCGCGCGCAGGGCGCAAGGCCAAGGATGATTAATATTGCAATGATTGTCGTAGAACCATATCCCCAGGAATGACAATTAAAAAAAAGGCCCCGGATTGGGGCCATTGATTATCGCGATTTTTGATTTATCAAATTTCCGTTCATGCGGTCAAATACATATAATGTATTATCGGACAATACTGTGAATGTTTTGTCATCAAATGCTGCTTTGTCGATATTTTCAAACAAAATAACATCGTCCTGGAAAGTATTGTCGCCATTTAATAAATCGACAGTAATATTATTTTTGCCATTTGCATTTGGTCGGATTTCTGTAAATGCATCCCAAATTTTTAACCAATCGCTAGGTGTTATTTTTGGTGTTGGAACGATGGACGATGTTGGCGCATTGGCCTCTGGCGTAACCGGTACGCGTTGTTCGGTTTTAATTTGTGCTTTATCCGATTTTTTAGCGCATTGACGCAATGATAACATGGCGACGGCTAATATCAAAATTCCGCCAGCAACAGCGCCAACTGTTTTAATCTGTTTTTCCGAAGGCTTTTTAATTTTCGGCATTTTGATTGTCGATAATTTTTCTTTTGCTTTTTTGAAAGCATTATTGGACTTGTTTCTTTTTTGTTTTACAATAGATTTGGTCTTTTTGTTTTCTTTTTTTGTTTCTTTCTCTGGCGTTTCATTAACAGGTTCAAAATCCTTTTTTTCGTTTGATGGTTCCAAATCCAATAATTCTTTGTTGTTCGGTTTTTGTGGTTCTGGGGCATTAATTTTTGATGGCTCGTCAATAGCGGGCTGATTTATGGTACTTATTTTGTTCTGCATCTCTTCGATTGTGGTCGAAAAAACACTTATATCATCAAGAATTTTCACAAGATCGCCGTACATTTTATCAATTTTTTCCGGGGAAAACGTTTCTTTTTCCTGGAATTTTTCCAAAGTTGATTTTGTATGCTTTGCTTCTGATTGTAATTCCCTGGCTATTTCTATAAGTTCCGACATATATTTAATGATATAGACCAGTGCTTCATAGGAATAGTTTTTATTTTCCATATCGTTAATGTCCAATGCGATCCAAGTAGTACGCGCGTTTAATACAAATATGCGATCATTAAAATAAAACAGGATGGAATCCCAATCATTTTTTGCAGTTTCAAAAAAGTTGTTTACAAAATCAATTTTTGCTCCGTAAGGAGTAAGATCACCAGATTTCTTGTGGGTCCAGGTTTGCTCTTTGGATATAATATTCGACATGTTTGCCTCCTTTTTGGCTCTTTACACCCAAATATAGCATAAAAATATAATTTGTCAAGTAAATAATTTTGTGTGCTTATTCTCTGTAAATTATGGTTCACGTGGTTTTTCGTTTGCGCGCCGCTGCAATTTATGATAAACTGCAACAGTATATATCGGGAAAGGGAGTATATTATGAAACGCATTATTGGTGGAATGTTGGCGGTTGTTTGCGGAATTACCATGGCGGATGCCGCGCCACGCGCGGGTTCAGTGGGCCGTGTTGGAATGGCAAATAATCGTGCTGTTACTTCGCAGCGCGCAGTTGCGACATCAAATACTGCGTCCCCACGTGTTGTGAATCCGGCAACCGGGAACACATTGACCGAGGGATTATTGCCAGATGGCACAACGGTTTTGTATACAGATCCCGTAACTCGTGATCAATTTGTTATGAACGATGCGGGGCAATTGGTTTTATTCATTGACGAAGATGCGGCTGAAATTCCGTCTTTATCAACAACAGTTGGTGTTGCACGTCGCGCGTGTCAATCAATTTCGGCAGGCGAATATCGTGCTGAATTTAACGAATTAACATATGACTGTATGGTTCCAGCCGTTGCAATGAATTGGGGCGGTACAATTTCCAAGGGTGGCGACGAAGTTGTTGCATATGTTCCAATGGGATCCACCTTTACATGTAATGCCGATGCATTTTCTGGTGTTAACGCATTGCGCCGTTCATCCCAATGGGTTGTCCCATTGATGGTTGTTGGTGGTGCGGGCGCTGGTTATGGTATTGGGTATGCGGTTGATAATGCGGCCGAAAAAAAACAACAGGAACGCGATGATAAATTACGTGCGAATTTGACCGCCGCCATGACATCCGAAGCGGGTCAGGCTGCATTTATGTCTTCATCTGATATGCGTCAATTTTTGCAATCAAATTCATCAACGTCCAGTTCATCCGAATTAAATACGGTTCAAACAATTATTGCTGGCGGAAATATTGATCCACAAAAATTACGTGACGCATTGAACCGTGATTTGGTTGATTTGAATCGCAAATTAAGCGCAATTGATACCAGTGCAAAAACAATTAACCGGGGGACGCCGCGTGATAAACGATGTGATGTTTATGCAACATTTTTGGCTTTGGTAAACACTGCAAATAAAAATTGTGGTGATCCAAAAATAACAAATGATAACATATATGAACGCAAGGTTCAATGTGTTGAATGTTGCACCGACGATATTAAAAATTTAACAAAATCCGTGCAAAAGGATGTTGATCGTGTGTTATATGTTAATGCGCGTAAATCTGGAACTTTGATTGATAATTTTGATTTGGCGTATAATACAGATGGTGGGATCAGCATTAATGTTGGGCCAAAAAACGGTAACTCGACTACGTTTGCACAGGTTCGTGCAGCATACAATCAATTGAATTGTAAATCCACAATGGATACTGTGACAATCAATTTGTCCGAAGCGCAAAAAATCCAAGAACAAATTAACATGTTGGAAAGGGTTTTAAAAACATTGGAAAACGAAGGTATTTATGTAAAGGGTTCCGATAATACAACGCAATCTGGGTCGACTTCGTTTGATCAACAGTTAAGCAGTTTATCCGAATCTGCGTCGGGGACATCCCAAACATTATCCGAAATTATGGAAAAAATGTTGTCCGACGCATTTGATTCATTGAATTACCAAACGGATGAAGAGGGTAATTTTATAACAACGTCCGGCGAAGTTCAATATGACGAAGACGGCGAAGAAATTGCTGGATCCGAAGAGCAAAAAGTTGCTATTAAAAAATCGTTCTTTGGCCGCAAGGGAACCAAGGGCGCCGCAATTGGTGCCGGTGTTGGTGCTGCCGCCGGTGTTACATATTGGGCATTAGAGGGCGCCAGCGTTCATTGTAATGTCGCAGGTATGGCAGACATCAAATTGAAAAAAACATATTCAATTCCAACATTCCGTGAATATATAATTAATAATGGTTGGATTAATCAATAGGATTTAATCAAGTATAAACCCCCGCGCAATGTGGGGGTTTTGAATTGCAATTATCGCCACGGAGTTATGACTCCACAACGCAACCACGCAATCAAAGATTGCTGTTGCTGCCGAGGACTGGGGAAACAATTATTAATTGTTTTCTGAATCCGTCCCGAGTAATGACAATATTTTATCGGCCGGCGGTTGGAATTGTGGCGGATTGAATTACAGATGCGCCGGATGCGTTTGATATGGCAATCATTAATGCGCAAAACACGACGTATTCCCAAAATTTATCTGAATTAATAACGTTTTTTAACCATTTGAACATTTTTTCTCTCCGTTGATCTATGCTTATATAATAGCGCAAAAATCGCATTTGTCAAGCGAAAGTCGAGTATGTGTGTTTATTCGGTATGGTGGATTTGTGCCTGTTTAACGGAATTCCATTAAATTAAGGATATTAATTTTTTTGGCGAACGTTTGGGATTTTTTTAATTTTGATATTTTTTTATACGTATTTTTATGATATAATGAACGGGATTGAAAGGGGAATATCATGAACAAAATTGCAATTTTATCTGTGGTCTTGATTGGTTTGGCGGCGATCGCCGCGAATGCCGCGCCACGCGGGGGCAATACCCAACGCATTGGTGTTGGAATTCAAACACCGGTTCGAACGGGATTAACAACGGCGCGTGCAACAACGGATACGACCGCGACAACTGTTTCGCAAACAACGTTGGATGAAATGGAGTCCGCAAAAAAAGCGTGCCACGATAACAACATTGGTGTTGGTGGTGTTTTTGTTTGGGCCAATAATAAATTTGTTGGTGGATATTCGGATTATTCATCAATGGTCGAAGATACCGATGATGTAACAAACAATACTTGTTTTGTGCGTGTTGATTTGACTTCGTCGAACACATCGCGTGTGGATATGAAACAATTTAAATCAATGTATTATCCCGTTAACACCATGATTAATTGTGGATCATGGGTTTATAAATCGGATATTGAACGGGCAATTTTGGATGCAAAAAAATCGGGTCGTACATGGGGAACCGTTGCGGGTGCTGTTGGTGGCGCCGGCGTTGGTGTTGGTGCGATGGAATTATTTGGAAACCGTGCAATTGGTGGCAAGGTTATGGGCGACACAAACCCAATGGACCAAACGGATCGCAAAACATATGCGGAATTAAAGGCACAGGTCGAAGCCAACAACGCCAAAATCAAAGAATTATCGGGGGAATAAAATGAAGAAAATATTATCAATATTTTTATTTGGAATGATTTGCATGTTTGCAAACGGAGCGTTCGCAGGACCGAACGAGGATTTATTCGATGCCATTTATGGGGGTAATTTATCCACAGCAAAATCTGCTATATCATCGGGAGCAGACGTTAATGCAATTAATAGAGATGGTTGGACTGCGCTAACGTATGCATCAGGCAAAAGTCGGGAAGATATCGTTAATCTTTTGTTATCCAAAGGCGCGGATATTAATGCGAGTGGTTCAGTGGGTATTACGCCACTTGCGATTGTGAGTTTTGTTGGGAATAAAGATATGGTAAAATTATTGTTATCCAAAGGTGCTGATGTTAATGTAAAAACAGATTCCCATGGGACTGCATTGGATCAAGCAGAGAGTCGAGGAGAAAAAGAGATTGTTAAAATTTTAAAGCAGGCAGGGGCAAAAGAAACAAGTGCAAATACATATATCCCAGATGCATATTTGGGACAAAACAAACCGTTGACCGAGGCCGAGAAAAAAATAATGGATGGACCATTAACAAAAAATATTGAATCGTCGGCCAAGGCAAAAGAATTAAACGAAAAATTATTATCCGCCGTTAAATCCAATAATGTGGATGCTGTTAAATCCGCAATTTCGGACCGTGCATGGGTTGATATGCACGAAAATGGCAAAACAGTTTTGGATATTGCAATTGAAAACAACAACACAGAAATAATAGCAATTTTGAAAAATGCGGGTGCGAAAACTAGTGTACAATCACAAAAGATTACGAAAGCGGGATCAGAGATCAAAAACAAGCCAAAGGAACAGCCAAACGCCAATGATTATAAACGGGACGAAGCAAAAATTGGTGAAATTCGTGCGCGTATCAAACATGCCGATGACCAAGCCGCATTTGATAAATTAATTGCAGACAACAAAACATCGTTGGATAAAATGAAAAATGATGCGTATTATGCCGAATTGCAAAAATATGTTGATACGATTTTGGCCGCACGCAGTACCAAAAACAAAAATGAAATTGAAAAGTTGGAAGCCGAAAACAAGGCTGCAAACGAACAAATCGCAGCATTGGACAAAAAGTACGAAGGTCAAAAGGGCAACGTTTGGCGTAACGAAGAGGGGGAATTTAACAAGGCCCGATTGGCGTCCGACGCAATCGCCGGTGTTACATTGGGTGCGTTGGGTGGATTTGTTACAAACAAATTGATTAAAAACAGCCAATTGGACAAGGGTTTTGACGTTATTGAATGTTCCGTGGACGGCAAGGTGGTGGCCGGGTACGGCGACGAATTCCGAGTCGGATCAAAAAATTAATGAAAGACGCAGCATTTGGCTGCGTTTTTCATTTTCATCAGGGACATCACATATGTCTATATATGCTCAGCCCCTCGAAAATGAAATAACACAACCAACTACTACGTTTTGATTAATTTTTTAATCAAAAATATAGTCAGCATAGATTTAAAACATTCTTAATCTTCAAACCGACCCCGGAATGAATTAATTTTTGAATGGTAATGATAAAAATTTATGAATTCCCGGTCGTTACCGACGGGCAAACAACTCCAAACATTTATTCAGATTCAGCATAGTCGAAATCCAGGGCTGTGATTTTTTCAGCGCGGGCTGTGATTTTTGTAGCAGATGTTTGCAATTGATTCAAATCATCCGTGGCCATACGAAAATGGTTTGTTAATGCACCAGAACGTGCGTTCAAACGTTCCATGTCGGACAACAACAATCCCAATTCGGTTTTGATTTGGTTTGCGACCTTTTTGATTTTTATGTCGGACATAACAGAACGCAATGTATTCAATGTTGCCCATAATGTTGATGGTGATACTATGAAAACATGGTGTTTATGTCCATATTCAACGGTGCCCGGACAATTGGTGTGCAAATACGCAAATATTGATTCGGATGGGATAAACATAATTGCTGAATCCGCAGTTACGCCTGGAATTATATATTTGGATGATATTGCGTCAATGTGTGCGCGGACATCAATTTCAAATTGTTTTTGTGCGGCCGCGCGTTCGGCATCGTTTGCCGCGGATACATATTTCGCATAACTCTCCATTGGGAATTTGGAATCGATTACCATATCGCCCGGGGGATACGGTAATTTAATCAAACAATCGGGACGTACAGTTGTTCCATTGCAATTAATCACGGTTTGAAATTGATATGATTCGGGCGGTAAAATATCCGTCACCAAATCAGTCAATTGGCGTTCGCCGAATGCACCGCGCGCCTGTTTCGAACCCATCAAAACATCCTTGAAATTGGCAATGTCCGACGATATATGTTTTAAATCCACGGATGTTTGATTCAGTATGGCCAAACGTTCAGCCAGGCGTTCGGAAAAGCGCGTTTGGTAATCCGCCATGGAATTAATTCGTCCGACCAAATCATTCGATCCGGTTGGCATAGTGTACAATTTATGCACAGCAACGATTAACATAATTAAAATCGCCACCAACAAAAGTATAAAAAGCATTGTCATTTGGTTTTTCCTGTGTTACATTTTACATATACCCATAATAAGCCAGAATTTAAAAAAGGGCAAGACAATGTTAAAACTACGTTTTTTGGGCGACAATGTATTGCGTGAACACGCGGTGCCGGTTACCGATATTACCCCTGAAATTAAATCATATTTGGACCAAATGGTTGATTTAATGGATCATGAACATGGTGTTGGTTTGGCCGCCCCCCAGGTTGGATTGAATTATCGCATGTTGGTTATGTTGGATCAAACCGATGACAAAAATGCCAAAATTATTAAAATGATTAATCCAAAAAAAGTATTAGTATCATCCGAATGCATTGAAATGGAAGAGGGTTGTTTATCAGTCCAGGGCACCGAAGGCCCAGTATATGCGGATGTTACGCGTCCCGAAGAAATCACAGTTTCATGGATGGATGAATTTGGAAAATCGCATTCTAAAAAATTCGTTGGAATGCCAGCCCGTATCGTTCAACACGAAATGGATCATTTGGATGGTATATTGTTTATTGATTATTTGTCTTCTGCAAAACGCACCATGATTACGAACAAAGTCAAAAAGAGAGAGGTTATGGCAAAGAAAAAGGGAGTTATGGCATGAAAATAATTTTGATGGGAACGCCTGAATTTGGTTTGACTACGTTCAAAACTGTTGCGGCAGATCATGATATTGTGGCGGTATACACCCAGGCGCCAAAGCCTGCTGGCCGCGGACACAGCATTAAAAAATCCGCCGTCCACATTTGGGCGGATGAAATGGGATTTCCTGTATATTTTCCCGATAATTTCAAAGATTATGCGGATATTGAACGTTTTAAATCATTTGGCGCAGATGTTGCAATTGTTGCGGCGTATGGAATTTTATTGCCGCACGAAGTTTTACATGCAACACGGTTGGGCTGTATTAATATTCATGCTTCGTTATTGCCGAAATACCGTGGTGCAGCACCGATCCATCGCGCGGTTATGAATGGCGATACAGAAACAGGCGTTTGTTTAATGCAAATGGACGAAGGATTGGATACGGGCGATGTTTTAATGTGTGAAAAGATTGTAATTAATAGGGCGGATACCACAGGTGATGTTCATGATAAATTGTCTGTGTTGGGTGCGAATTTGGTTCATTTGTATTTAAAAAACAGCACAATTGCAAAACCAAAAAAACAATCAATGATGGAGGGAGAGCCCAGTTACGCAAAAAAATTAACAGCAGAAGATGAAATTATTGATTGGACAAAATCCGCCGCCGAAATTGCAAATAAAGTTCGTGGATTGTTTCCGTATCCGCGGGCTAGGGCAAAGTTTCAAGGACGTGATTGTAAAATATTACAGGCTGATTTATACGAAGAATTAAAAGTGAACCAAGAAAAAAAACCTGGACAAATTATCAAAGTGTCCGACCGTGGCGCAATTGTTCAGTGTGGTATTGGCCAAGTTCGTATCGTTTGGATTCAACCTGCCGGAAAATCCGGTATGGCGATGGAGGATTTTTTGCGTGGCGTTCGCACCGAAAACCCAGGGTTTGATTTATGACACGTTACGCATTAAAAATCGAATATGACGGAACAAGTTTAGCAGGGTGGCAGGAACAAAAAAATGCCCCATCTGTCCAAGGATTAATTCAAGATGCAATTGAAAAGTTTTGTTTCGAACGCACGGTTGTTTATGCTGCCGGTCGTACAGATGCTGGTGTTCATGCGCGTGCAATGGTGGCCCATGTGGATATTGAAAAGCCAACAGATGCTGAAACAATTAAATCTGCGGTGAATTTTTATTTAAACAAACAGCCTGTTATTTTATTGGATGTGGTGTGCGTTCCCGATGAATTTCATGCCAGGTTTGCTGCCAAATATCGCCGATACAGTTATCATATTTTAAATAGAAGGTCCCCAGCAGTTTTGGAGCGCGATCGTGTTTGGTGGATTCCGCGCGAAATAAATGTTGATAATATGCGAATTGCAGCGTGTGATTTATTGGGTAATCATGATTTTACTTCATTCAGATCATCTGAATGTCAGGCAAAATCACCGATTAAAACAATGGATAAAATAGAGGTTGATTCAGTTGGTGATAAAATAATTATTAATTTTGGTGCGATATCATTTTTGCATCATCAGGTTCGAAATATGGTCGGAACATTGGTCGAAATTGGTTTGGGTAAAATGGATGTTAATGCGATCCCTGGGATTTTGTCTGCGTGCGATCGACGTGTTGCTGGTCCGACTGCGCCGGCATCTGGTTTGTATTTTGAATCCGTCGATTATTCGGATGCCATATTCGATTCGAATAAATAATTTCAACATCTCCGTTTTCATATATTACAAATGGATTTAATCCAATCTGATTTGGCGTTATCAAGCGTACCCAACATTTTGGAGATGTTACTCCGAATGATGAAATTGTGAACGTTAAATCTGGATGATAACACAATTCATCAATTGATCGAAATAACGGGACAAATTTAAATACAATTCCAGTTGACCATTTTGGCGTGTTATAAATACAAACTCCGTCCAAGCAATTCATTGAATATTTATGGCCATCAAATCCGCTGCCAAACGCACGACGCATTTCTCGTTCTGGGTATGGCTGGGCATTTAATGAGGCCCAAGATTCAAATACAAAAGGATTGTCAACGGATCGTGGTTTATTAAATCGTAAATGCCCTGAATCTGTCATAACAGCCAGTGTTTCTGAATTTGGCGTTGAATATAAAATTGGTTTTGGGTGATTCAAAAATCCAATAACTGAAATCGCAATCATGCCCCAGCCAATGTGTTTTATTTTAGATTTTACCAACATTAAAATTAACACTGAAAACACAAACAGCATTAATGTCCAACCTGGGATTGTTGGGATATGCAATGTGGCGTACGGTAAATTTGAAATCCAAGTCGCGATTTGGACCATTATGTCATAACAGTGTCCCATTAAAATTAATGGGTATGACCATCCCGTTATTAGAATCAAAATTGTGCCGATCAATGCCAGCGGCATAATTGCAAATGTAAAAAATGGCAAACAAATCATGTTGCCCAATAATCCGTATAATGGAATAGTATGAAAGTGATATGCGACGAAAGGCATTGTAAATCCGCCTGCGATTACGGATGTTAAAAATGCGGATTTAAGAAATATCCAAATGTTTTGAAATATTCGAATTATTCGGGATTCAGATGTTGGTCGAAATTTCATATTGCGAAAGAAGTATATCAATCCAATAACAGCAGACAGGGACATTTGAAAACCTGCTTCGAGAATAAAGTGTGGATTGATCAGCAATAATAATCCAAATATCAAACATAAAATTCGCAGTGAAAAAACAGATCTGTATGACATCAGGGCCAAAAATCCCAATGATGTCATAAAAAATGCCCGCATGGTTGCAACACGTGATCCAGATATTAACAAATAAATCAGCAATCCAATCCATGCCAAAATCATAGCAGGGGTTCGGGCAGGGTGTCGGCGCGTCCATATAGGCACCATTTTAAATAACATAAAAAAGAATGCAAACAACCAGCCGCCAATCAAAGTCATGTGTAATCCAGATATTGATAATATGTGGGATAATCCTGCGGCTTTGATAATTTCGGAATCGTTTAATGATAGTGCCTTGTTATGACCCAATATTAATGCATCAACCAATCCAGTAATTGTTAATCCCAGTGGCGCAATTCGTTTATGCGCATAATTGCGGGCAGATTGCAAATAATAATTAAATCCATGAATATCCCGTGAAACGATTTCAATATTTTCATTGGCAAATCCGACGGCGCCCATATTGTTAAAATATGCCCATCGTGCAAAATCAAATGCGCCCGGTGCATCCGGGGCAGAAGGCGCAAACAGCGTTGAATTAACAGAAATTACATCACCAATTTTTGGCGCAACATCTTGGTCTGCCAAAGTTATGCGCATTGTCATTTCAGGATATTTTTCGGTTTTGGCATTTTTAATCCAAACTTTGGTCCGATCTGACATGTATTCCAATTCGGATACGGTGCCGGTTACAACGATTGATCGGGCAGGACGCATTAACATTGTTGTATTCAATGCGCGTGTATACGCATTTGCATACATAAATCCAAAGCCAATTAATAATATGGATGTTAATATTGTATAAATAATAATGTTAAATTTGCGTCGAAATTTGATAACTCCGGCAAAAATAGCTGCAAATAATGCGGCGAATATTGATGGGTGCGGAATGTTTGGTTCGTTGCGTAATCCGAAATAAAATAACATACCTGTGGCCAAAACAAACGGGGCCCACAAAACAAAATTAAAATATTCAGATTCTAAAAATTTGGATATTCGGTCAAACATGGATCTCAGTTTATATTCCTGGTTCCACAAAATCAACCCAATAAAAAAAGGGGGCAATCACCAGGTCCAAAAATAAATAAAATTTATTTTGAGCGGCGGGCCCCCAGAAAAATTTACGTAAATTAATTATTTACGACATCCGCGGTGTTCCTGTTTAAAGCTTTTGAATTCTTCAACAGTAACGCAACCGTTTTGATCGGCATCCATCATTGCAATTTTTTCAGCCAATTTTGGGCATGTAACTTTTGTTGCATCCAAACAGCCGTTTACAAACATTTCATTCATGCGATCCATCATGGCACGTTTCATGTGATGTTTGTTGCATGTTTTGCCTGCGGCAAATCCAACAGCAACAGCAGCGGCCAATACAACAATCGATACAACGATTTTTTTACCGGAACATTTGCATGTTTTTGTTTCTGTTTTTGGTGCTGGTTTTGCCATTACTGGTTTCGCAGCTGTTTTTTTGATAACTTTTTTTGCCATTTAAAAATCTCCTTGTTTTCAATGGGTGATACGTTACAAATAATATCGTGTTTTTGGTTTTAAATCAAGATCTTTATTTTGAGTCAAACCCTGGATTTTTTTTATCATTTTTTGTATATAATTAAGCTTTGATATGGCAAAAAGGGGAAAATATGAAACGGTATATTTTTGTTACAGGAGGGGTGGTTTCATCATTGGGCAAGGGTGTTGCCGCGGCGTCAATCGGATCGTTATTACAGGCATATGGATATCGTGTGAAAATATGTAAATTTGACCCTTATTTAAATATTGATCCGGGTACCATGTCTCCGTTACAGCATGGCGAAGTTTATGTTACAAATGATGGTTATGAAACCGATTTGGATTTGGGATATTACGAAAGATTTTTAGGCATTGAATTAAATCGTTGCGACAGTATTTCCGGTGGCAGAATTTATTGGGATGTTTTAACTCGTGAACGTCGTGGTGATTATTTAGGATCCACAGTTCAAACAATCCCGCATGTAACAGACCAAATTAAACATTACATAAAGTCAAGCAAAGGAAACGAAGATTTTGTAATTTATGAAATAGGGGGCACCGTCGGAGACATCGAAGGCCAAGTGTTTTTAGAAGCAATTCGTCAATTTTCAAATGATGTTGGGCGTAAAAATGTAATGTTTGTGCATTTGACTTTAATTCCATATATATCGACTGCGAATGAATTAAAAACAAAACCGACGCAACATTCGGTTCGCCAAATGTTGGAAGCTGGGATTCAGGTTGACATGTTATTATGTCGTTCGGCAAAAATGTTGTCTGATTCGGATCGTAAAAAAGTCGCCTTGTTCTGTAATTTGTCGCCGGATAATGTTATTACAGCATTGGATATGGACAGTATTTATAAAATCCCATCCGCATACCGTGGACAATGTGTTGATAAATTAATATTGCAGCATTTTGGAATTCGTCCGCGTAGGGCACCTGATTTTTCAAAGTGGACCAAGATTGAAAAATATTTAAACGCAAAAAAACGCGAAACAACAATTGCAATGGTTGGAAAATATTTCGATGTCCCGGATGCGTATAAATCATTGGCCGAAGCAATATTTCATGCAGGCATAGCGAACAATGTTGTCGTTAATATTAAAAAAGTTAATGCCGAAGATTTAGAAAAAATGAATGCATCCCAAATCAGAAAAGAATTTGCGGGCGTTAACGGTATTCTGATTCCTGGCGGATTCGGGAATCGCGGTGTTGACGGAAAAATGATTGCAATTAAACATGCCCGCGAAAATAAAATTCCATTTTTGGGAATTTGTTTGGGTATGCAATTGGCAGTTATTGAATTTGCGCGGAATGTTATGGGTATTAAAAACGCCCATTCAACAGAGTTTACAAATAAATGTACACCAATTATTTCATTGATGTCTGAATGGGATCAAAACGGTAAAAAAACAAAACGTAGCGCCGATTCAGATTTGGGTGGAACACTGCGTTTGGGGGGATATCCATGTGTTATTGAACCAAAAACTTTGGCGCATAAAATTTATGGCAAAACAAAAATTTCAGAGCGCCATCGCCATCGCTATGAACTGGATTTAAATTTATGTGACGGTTTTGAAAAAAGGGGATTGATTGTATCTGGGAAATCGCCAGACGGAAAGTTGCCAGAAATAATTGAATTAAAGAATCATCCGTTTTTTATTGCGGGACAATTTCATCCAGAATTTCAATCATCTCCATTTACGTCGCATCCGTTATTCTGTTCATTTATTCAGGCCGGATTAAAATAAAAAATATTCGTACGGACTTTCTGTTTATTTTAATATTTGCGGTTCAGTAACAGTAATTATTTCTCAGATCGAGCGTGAAAATACATACATTGTGCGGTTGTATAAAACCTCTAAACGTATAGGATAACAACCCTATTGAATTGTAACAATTTTTATTGTAAAATAACGTCGGAGAAAAGGAGGAAGATAATGAGTTTTTACAAATCACTAGCGTATGGTTTTGCTTTAACAAGCCTTTTAAGCGTTTCGGCGATTGCGGCAGATTATAAATTTATAAACGGGTATCCGACATCAGAAACAGTGCAACAAGCATATTATGATTCCGACATGAATCGGGCAATACAAGTATATAAATTCTTTTACCCTACGGTTGCTTTTTCAAGTGGATTCGAGGCATTTAAAACACTTAATGTAAAGCCAAACGATGGTGCGGTATTGACCATGGGGATGCCAAAACAAATTGTATTTACTCCGAATTCAGACACTCCGTATGCGTTTATCCCGGTCGATTTGACAAATGGTCCGGTTGTAATTGATATGCCTGCTGGTCCGATTATGGGGGCAATAAATGATATGAACGAAGGTTGGGTTTTGGATTATGGCCTGCCTGGTCCGGATGCTGGTAAAGGTGGTAAACACATGATCTTGCCTCCGGAATACAAAGGCAAAATTCCAGAGGGATACTTTACTGGACGTGCAACAACCAACAAAGTTGTTTTATTGCTACGCGCATTACCAATCGGCGGTAACAATGAAAAGGCCGTTGAATTAATGAAGTCCGTAAAAATACATGATCTTGGGAATAAGTGGTCTGTGAATAACTGGATAGATATTTCTGACAAATCCGTCGACTTTACACCAAATAAAATAGAAAAAGGTATGGGGTATTGGGAACAATTACATAAAATTATAAATAACGAACCTGCAAACGAAGCTTATCGTAATTATTATGGCGAATTGGCGGGCCTTGGGATTATCAAGGGTGAAAAGTTTAACCCAGATTCCAGGATGAAGAAAATTTTAGAAGCTGCCGCGGTAAAAGCAAATGATCAAATGCGTGTACAATCGTTTGCGGATCGTCGTTCGGATCGCATAGTGTGGAAGGATCGCAAATGGGAATGGGCAACATTGCGCCCAGAAAATGGAACATTTGATACCAAAAACTATCGCGACCTGGACGCTCGTGCAAAGTGGTTTTATCAGGCCATGGTTGAATCCCCTGCGATGTTCCGCCGTGCATCTGGTCAGGGATCTATATATTGGTTGGGAACGCGTACAAAAGAGGGCGCATATTTGGATGGAGCCAAAACATATAAATTGCGTGTGCCATTGATGGTGCCTGCAAAATTGTTCTGGTCTGTTACGGTTTACGATATTGATAACCGCAGTGAAATAGCAACTGACCAAAACAAAGCGGCATTGCGTTCGTTGTTTGAATTAAAAGATGCAAAGGGTAAATATGTCGATTTGTACTTTGGTCCAAACGCGCCAAAGGGTAAAGAAGGCCAATGGATAAAAACAATCCCAGGCAAAGGCTGGTTTACGTACTTTCGTGTCTATGGCCCAACGGATGATGCGTTTAATGGCAAATGGAAGCCCGGAGATTTCGAAGAAGTAAAATAATCCAAAATACCGTCCATCTGGACGGTATTTTTAAATCATATCCAGGAGTAACGACATTTGGTTTATTAGATGAGTGCGAAAAATTAAGAAATCCAAAGAAAATTATTCATGCGATTTGTGAAAAAAATAATGACGAAACATATTTGCTGTTTTGTTTTTTATATTCTTTATGCCTGACTTAAATCGCTCCATCTCGGGCTTGATTATAAATTTATCGTTATTCATATCTCCACTGGTGTAAAGATTAACGATATTTTGGTATTCTTTTACATTTGCGAACATATCTGGTGTCGATATCGCAGAAATAAGGAAATCTGGACCAGTATTGCCTGTTGCCTTTATAAGTTTGCCTAACTTAACTTCACCATTGATAAATTCTAATTTTGGATTTGCTGGCTCAAAAGCCTTCAATCCATCTGAAAACTGTACTGCGATTATTTGATGTCCATTTATAATATTTCGTTTTTGTTTATTCTTATCGGCTTCTTTTGCTTTTTTCCAGTCTTCGTAATTAGCGGTTGATACAACAAAACACTCCAAACCTGCCTCTTTTGCCAACTTGCCAAAAACCTTGGCAATACCTGTGCAGCCAACGACACGCCGTGGGATTTTATTTTTTATAATATCATCTGCGGTTAATGAGAAATTGTAATTCAATCCTGTTTTTATATCATGATTTTTTATCCATTCCTGACGTGTTATACCTGGTGTAATCGCATTATCAAAAATATCTGCAACTTGTTGCAGAACAATTCGGATTTTCAATAGTTTTTCTGAATCATTCATGCGTTTATTTTATCATGTTTTTATAGAATATACCATTTAAAAGTTCGAAACAGGCTGAAATTTAACACTTTTGGAACATGTGGTTTCGAACATGACGAAAGTCAAGACAGATATACAAAAAAATCGCATTTGGACGATCTTGTTTATTCTTGTCGGCGGGTAATTTGTTGCTAACTTTCCCGTACCTCATAACAATGAGACTATTATAAACAACAGAAATATAATTCCAATAATCCCAAGTATTGAAAGTATGCCCATCTGTTTTTTGTATTTTGGCGCCACCCATCTAGCTATAAAGAACATAGGGATAAATGAAATTAATATTGCTAAAAATATTAAATAACCTACATAAGCAACAGCGCATTGTGCATCATCAGTACAAACAGGAATCCACGTGACAAGTGGTGCAAAAAATGCATAGAAATATAAAAATATTGTTACAACTCCGCTTACAATAAGCAAATTAAGCAATGGTAATAACATCCATCTTAGGTAAAACCAAAAATTGTGTTCTTGCTCTGTCTTTTTCATGCATGAATTTTGCCATATATTTAATATAAAATCAATGTTTTTACTACCCTTGACTTCACGAAAATGGGCATTGTATAGACCCGGCCTTCGCGGAACGCTTCGGCGGGCAAGTTGGGTTATATACCAAGTCACACGAGTGTGGCGTAAGGCCCGCAGAACGTGCGCCACACACGAAAAAAGCCGCATATAAATGCGACTTTTAAGTATTCTGGTCGGGGCGACAGGATCCGAACCTGCGACCTTCTGGTCCCAAACCAGACACTCTACCAGACTGAGCTACGCCCCGAACGCCTGGCATTATAACCAGATATTTTTTTAAATGCAACAGGTTTTTGAAAATAATGTAATTTGTTGTAGTGGCGTGCCCGAGAGATTGTAATTCCCACTTCGTAAACTCGTGGGCCCCTTTCCAAACGATTTTTGCGACTGCGTCACAAAAATGTTTAAGCGAACCTGACGGTTCGAATCTTGGGCTTGCAAAATAAATAAAAATACCCGCAAGGGGTATATTGTATTTATTGGCGTGCCCGAGAGGATTCGAACCTCTGACCCACAGCTTAGAAATCCCCTGTGCTAGTTACAGTCGTTCGCCCGTTTCCCGTGCCATTGCACCGTTTTGTTTCTCACAGTATAATATTCTATGTAGCAAATGTGTAGCATTTTTGCCTAAAATGAACTTTTACAAACTTTTAGAGAAAATTAAAGTTCGTTGATTATCTTTAATTTGTGTCTTGACTTTGTAAAGGCTGTTTGATATGCTGTTTATACAGAGGTACAGCACTATGAAACGCAAGAATCAAGGCATTTACACTAAATCCAGCGGAGTCGGTCCAGAGGCTTATAATACCTATGCACCGAACCCGTTGCCACCAGAAATCGACTATTCAGAGATTAAACGATCGCTGGAATTGGCAAACCGTGCCATAGGCGAACTGAATGGCGTCGTCGGTTTGATTCCGGACTCTGACATTATCAATTATATTTACGTTCGCAAAGAGGCGGTTCTGTCCTCGCAGATTGAAGGCACGCAATCAACTTTGGACGATCTTTTGAAGTACGAGGCTGCGGATAACATTGGTATACCAGTTGACGACGTGGCAGAGGTTTCAAGCTATGTTTCCGCCATGGATTACGGTCTGAAACGGCTTGAAAAACTTCCGATGTCACTGCGCCTGATACGTGAAATTCACAAAGTGCTGATGACCAATAATCGCGGAAAAAATAAAACGCCTGGCGAATTCCGGACAACTCAGAATTGGATTGGTGGCACGCGCCCTGGGAATGCAAAATTCGTTCCAACTAGCCCCGAAAAATTGGCCGCCGCATTGGGCGATTTTGAAAAATTTATGAACAAGCATGATGATATCCCAGAACTGGTCCGTGCGGCATTTATTCATCATCAATTTGAAACAATTCACCCGTTTCTTGATGGCAATGGTCGTGTTGGTCGCTTGTTGATTACATTCTATCTGACCGCGCGCGGATTTTTGAATTCGCCGTATATGTATTTGTCGTTGTTTTTCAAAAAGCACCGACAACTTTATTACGATTATCTGAATGGCGTCCGCGTTGATGGCGATTGGGAACAATGGTTAAACTTCTTTTTGGAAGGTGTTGCCGAAACCGCAACGGATGCGAAAAATACCCTGATGAAAATTCGCCACATATTCCAACGTGACGAAAATACGGTCACGGGCATTGGGCGTTCCGCGCCAGCAACATTAAAAGTATTGGAACAGTTCCGCAAAAAACCAATGTTAAAAATCGGCGAATTGGTCGAAAAAACGGGATTGTCGCGTCCAACTGCAATCAGTTCGGTTAACCGTCTGATTGAATTGGAAATTTTGGCACCATTATCAGAACAAAAATGGGGTCAGACATACGTGTACAAACACTACGTCGACGCACTAAACCAGGATTAAAAGCAAGGAATAAAAATGGCAAAGAAAGAGAAGCTTGAAAAGAAAATAGAAGTATCGTTATGGGATGCGGCAAATAAGTTGCGCGGAACAGTCGAACCGTCAGAATATAAGCATGTAGCTTTGTCATTGATATTCCTTAAATTTATAAGCGATAAGTTTGAAGATCGTCGTGCGCAGATTATTGCCGATGGACATGAAAAGTTTGTCGAAGAACCTGCATTTTATGTAAAAGATAATATATTCTATCTGGAGCTAGAATCCCGCTGGGAGTTCATTCGCGCGAGTGCCAAGCAGCCTGATTTGGCAATTAAAATAGACACGGCATTATCAAAGATTGAAAAGACGAATAAACAGCTTGCTGGCGCATTGCCTGATAACTATTTCTCGCGACTGCAACTGGATCCATCAAAATTGGCGGCGCTGGTCGATACTATCAGCAACATTGACACACTGAAAGACAAAGAACAGGATTTGGTTGGTCGCATCTATGAATACTTTCTGTCTAAATTTGCATTGGCCGAAGGCAAAGGCAAAGGCGAATTCTATACCCCGAAATCAATTGTAAATTTGATCGCGGAAATGATTGAACCGTTCAAGGGAAAAATCTATGACCCTGCATGCGGATCGGGCGGCATGTTTGTGCAATCCATGAAATTTGTCGAAAGCCATCAGGGCAATACCAAAGACATATCAATATATGGCCAAGAACAGATTGCAACAACATATAAACTGGCCAAGATGAATCTGGCGATACGCGGAATATCTGCAAATTTGGGTGATATTCCCGCGGACACATTCGGGCGTGATCAACACCCAGACCTGAAAGCTGATTACATCATGGCAAATCCGCCATTTAATTTAAAGGATTGGCGGGCAAATGATGAATTGATTGATGATGCCCGTTGGGCGGGGTATGACGTACCACCGGCCAGCAATGCAAACTATGCATGGATTTTGCACATGGTCAGCAAATTGTCTGAAAACGGCATCGCGGGCTTTATTTTGGCAAATGGCGCATTGTCCGGCGATGGCGTCGAAAAGGCAATCCGCAGGAAACTGATTGAAAACGATTTGATAGAAGCGATTGTGATGTTACCACGAGCAATGTTTTATACAACGGATATCAGCGTTACGCTTTGGATTTTGAACAAGAATAAAAAGGAACATGTTGGTGCAAACGGGCGCAAATATCGCGACCGTACAGACGAATTGTTATTTATGGACCTGCGCCAAATTGGCGAACCGTTTGAGAAAAAATTTACCCAATTATCCGAAACAGACATTCGAGATATCGCAAATACATACCATACGTGGCAGGTGGACAAAGATAAATATACCGATACTCCGGAATATTGCAAAAGCATGACCAAGGATGCAATTTTGGAAAAGGATGCTTCACTGGTCCCATCCAAATATATTGAATTTGTGAATCGTGACGAAAATGTGGATTTTGATACTAAAATGCGAGAGCTTTCGGCGCAATTGGGCGACCTGTTAAAATCTTCTGCGCAATCCCAATCTGAATTAGTCAAAGTCTTAAAGGATCTGGGCTATGGCATATAAACGACTTGGATATTTTATACGTATTGTTAATAATCGCAATTCCGATTGTTCTGACCTGCCATTACTAGGCGTAAGTATACAAAAGATACTGATGGCATCAATAGCCAATACGGTTGGTACAGATATGTCGACTTATAAAATAATAAATCGTGGACAATTTGCATATGGACCAGTTACATCGCGGAATGGCGATAAAATATCAGTAGCGCTATTAACTCAACACGAAACAGGAATAGTGTCGCAGGCATATACAGTGTTTGAAATTACAAATCCTAATGAATTGATACCAGAATACTTAATGATGTGGTTCATGCGTCCAGAATTCGATAGGTATGCCCGGTTTAAATCTCATGGCAGTGCCAGGGAAATATTTGAATGGGAAGAAATGTGCAACATTGAATTACCAGTACCAAGTATCGAAAAACAGCGCGCGATTGTGGCAGAATATAAAACCATCACAGACCGAATTAAACTGAACGAACAAATTGCCCAAAATCTGTCCAATATCGCAAGCGCTATATTTAAATCCTGGTTCGTGGACTTTGAACCCTTCGGCGGCACCATGCCAAATGATTGGGGTATTGGACAGCTTGAAGATGTTGCAGATATTGTTCAGGGACAATCCCCAGATGGTGAAAGTTACAATGAAAATGGGGTTGGAGTTGTGTTTTATCAGGGGCGCGCAGAGTTTGGCTGGCGATACCCTACACGCAGATTATTTACAGTACAAAAGAAGAAAATGGCTCAAAAAAATGATATTTTAATGAGCGTTCGAGCCCCAGTTGGAGATATAAATGTAGCTACAGAATCTTGTTGTATTGGACGAGGTTTAGCGGCCATCAGATCTAAAACCAAACACTATTCTTTTGTGTTTTATTTGTGTGAATATTTAAAATTTGATTTAGATAAATTTAATTCTGATGGAACCGTGTTTGGTTCGATAAACAGAGATGAATTAAAAGAATTGTCGATAGTCGTTCCATCTGTAAAAAACTTGGATGATTTCGAAAAAATTATACACCCTATGGATAAAATAATAAAGACCAAATGTCAGGAAGTCGAACAACTGAAAAAAATTAAAAACTTACTTCTTTCAAAAACGGCAACCGTAAGCGAGGAATAAATGAAAACTAAAAAAATTATTGTATTTGGCGGAGTGATATTTTTTCTGATTTTAAGTGGCGCAGCATATTGGCTGCAATCTTCATATATTGGAAATATGGATGCTCAATTTTTTAGTAATCTGATTGTCTGCATTTCTACGGCGTTTTTTGTTGCCGCCGCGGTAGATTCTGTAAATATGATAGATGTTCACACCAAAGGGTTAAAAATACTATTAAAAAGCAATGAATCTTTATATTATTTTGCCAAACAGTTAGAGATAAATTCAAGAAAAGCCGAAGAGAATAATAGGGTTATTCCAGAATCCTGGTGTGTTGAGTTTGCCGACAAACTTAATAATTTATGTGAAAGAATTGATGCGATTGACGATGAATTTTTATACAGAAATTCAAATAATATTAAATTCGTTGAATATCAACAATATTTAAGATCGGCATTAAATAGCTTTAAAATTATAAAAAATGAACTTCATATATCTTGGATCAATCTAAGGTTGGATGGTCGCGATAAAATCACGGCGCAAGATGTAACTAGCAACCTAGACAAAATTATAGCTTTCACCAAAGATTTTGCCGGCATTGTGGATAAAGCATATCTTGATTTTGCGCCAAGGCAAAAGTTAAACATTTGGAATGCTAAGAAACAAGCGGCCGTTAATATGTTAAATAACTATAAAGAAGACCAAGGGGCATGATCATGAAATTCACAGAAGCGCAATTAGAAGCGGCGATTATAGAATTATTGGGTGGGGTTGGTATCCCACATACCAATGGTATGGATATTAAGCGCACATCTGAATCCGATGTTCTGATTCTGGATGACTTGCGTGAATATTTGCGCAATGCGTATGCTGTAAATAAAATTACTGAATCTGAAATCGGCGGGATTATTCGTCGGTTGGAAACTTTGCCACACAATGACCTGTATTCCAGCAATTCAGAATTTATGCGATTACTGACCGATGGATTTGATTTAAAGCGCGAAGATTCAAAGGCAAAGGACTTTCGCGTATCGCTGATTGATTATTCTGATGCGGATCAAAACAAATATCGAATTGTCAACCAACTGGAAATCGTTGGCACCGAACGCCGTATCCCCGATGGAATACTATATATAAACGGACTGCCATTGGTGGTATTTGAATTCAAATCCGCAATACGCGAAGATGCAACAATTCACGACGCGTATAAACAACTAACTGTGCGGTATCGCCGCGATATTCCAGAATTGATGAAATACAATGCACTGTGCGTGATTTCCGATGGCGTAAACAGCAAAATTGGCGGATTGTTCGCACCATATGATTTCTTTTATGCTTGGCGCAAGGTTGATGGTAACGAATTGGTTGCGGTTGATGGCATATCGTCATTACATACAATGATCAATGGCGCATTTAACCGTGTCCGCCTGCGCGATATTATCCAGAACTTTATCTATGTTCCCGATAACAGTACCAAGGACGAAAAAATCGTGTGTCGTTATCCGCAATATTATGCTGCACGTAAACTATACAATACGATCTTGGCGGCGCGCCGCCCAAATGGCGATGGACGCGGCGGAACATATTTCGGGGCGACAGGTTGTGGCAAAAGCTATACAATGATGTTTTTAACACGGCTATTGATGCGCAGTCCCGAATTTGCAAACCCAACCATTGTTTTAATTACCGATCGCACAGACCTGGATGACCAATTATCCAAACAATTCGTTCGCGCCAAAAAGTACATCGGCGATGAAAATGTTATCAGTGTCGAAAGTCGTGCACAGTTACGTGAATTATTGCGCGGTCACGAAGGTGGCGGAGTATTTTTAACCACTATTCATAAATTTACAGAAGATACCAAGATGTTGACCGACCGCAGCAATGTGATTTGCATATCGGACGAAGCGCATCGCAGCCAAATCAATTTGGATCAAAAAATCAAAGTCACCGATAAAGGTATCAAAAAGACTTACGGTTTTGCGAAACATTTGCATGATTCATTGCCGAATGCCGTCTATGTTGGATTTACTGGCACACCGATTGATTCGACGTTGGATGTATTCGGTCCGATTTCAGATTCTTATACAATGACGGAATCCGTAACAGACGAAATCACTGTCCGAATAGTTTATGAAGGACGTGCGGCAAAAGTTGTTCTGGATAACAGCAAACTTTCCGATATCGAAAAATACTATGATCAATGTGCGATTGATGGTGCAAATGAACATCAAATCGAAGAAAGCAAAAAATGCAGCGCCAATATGAATGTTATTTTGGGCGACCCAGACCGTATAAATGCGCTGGCGCGGGACTTTGTTGAACATTATGAAACGCGAGTGCGTGAGGGTGCCTCTGTTATGGGCAAGGCGTTGTTTGTGGCCAGCGATCGTTCAAACGCATATGAGTTTTACAAGGCAGTAATATCATTGCGACCAGATTGGGCAATTGAACGTACAGACGATAAAGACGCACCAGCAATTTCGAAAATTAAACTGGTTATGACACGGAATAAAGATGATGAAAAGTCGCTGTACGATATGTTGGGGACATCTGATTATCGTAAAGAGCTGGATCGTCAATTTAAAAACGCGAAATCAAATTTCAAAATTGCCATAGTTGTTGATATGTGGTTGACGGGATTCGATGTGCCGGAACTGGATACAATCTATATTGATAAGCCGATACAGCGTCATTCTTTGATTCAAACTATTTCTCGCGTAAATCGTAAATTCGAAGGTAAAGACAAAGGGCTTGTGGTCGACTATATTGGCATCAAAAAGCAAATGGGACTTGCGCTGGCGATGTTTTCCAAGGGCGAAGAACAGAATATCGAAGAAATCAATACTTCCGTTATCGTTGTTAAAGACCATTTGGATTTATTAAACAAAATATTCCATAAATTTGATAAATCACCTTACTTTACTGGTTCGCCCGTAGCGCAGTTGAATTGTCTGAACAATGCAGCAGAATTCGTACAAATTACAGATGCGATTGAACGTAGGTTCATGGACTTGGTCAAACGTCTAAAATCCGCATACGATATATGTGTTGGCAGTGGTTTACTAACACAACAAGAATGCGATTTGGTACACTTTTATATTGCAGTTCGTTCAATTGTATTCAAATTGACACGCGGCGATGCCCCTGATATATCCCAGATGAATGCACGGGTTCGTGAAATGATCCAAGATGCACTGGTTAGTGATGGGGTTGAAGAGATATTCAAACTGGGCGAGGATAACGCTGAAATAGATTTATTTGGCGAAGACTATCTGGCCAAAGTTGAAAAAATCAAGTTGCCAAACACAAAAATTAAATTGTTAGAAAAATTGCTAGAACGTGCGATTTGCGAGTTCAAAAAGGTCAATAAGTTCAAAGCCGTTGATTTTTCTAATAAATTTTCTGCGCTGGTTGAAAAATACAATGAACGCAAAGAGTCTGATGTGCTGCGCAGCGAAGTCTTGGAAGAATTCACAGATGAAATTATTGGTTTGTATCGAGATCTGCAACGTGAAAAAGAGTCTTTCAAGGATATGGGCATCAATTTTGAAGAAAAGGCTTTTTATGATATTCTGAAAGAACTGGCGCATAAATACCAATTTGAATATCCCGACAACAAACTAATACCACTGGCTCAAGCTGTTGCCGACGTTGTTAATGACAAGGTTAGATATACCGATGCATTTAAGCGTGAAGATATCAAAGCTGAATTGAAAGTTGATTTGATTCTCTTGTTGGCTAAACACGATTATCCCCCTGTTGATAGAGACGAAGTTTACAAAGAAATCTTTGAACAGGCAGAGAATTTTAAGAGAAATAATGGTTGATGATGAGAGAATCTTTACGCAATTTAATAAATCGAACTATATCTATAAAATACAGCCTGCCCAATACTGGCATTGGTATTGATAAAATCAAGCACACACATGTAGATCGTCAAGATGACTGCTATGAACGCAATAACCACAATGCGTTGGTTGAAATTATATATAACTCAATTATTGAATATGCATTTAGTGCGCAAGACTTAACCAATGCGGACTATACCCCAATGCTTGCAAGGGCTCTTCATAGCAAGCTCAGATATGACGAAAACTCCAGTGAAGCGGCAAAATTAAAACGAGGATTCTTTGGTGAGGTATTGCTAGATTGTGTGTTGAAAGCCAAATACGGAACAGATGCGATTGTATCACGTGGATATTTTTATAATGTGCTTGGGAAAACCGAAACCGCAGGCTTTGATTCATTTCATATAATTGATAGTCCAAGCCAACCAGAACTATGGCTTGGCGAAGTCAAATTCTATGCAGGCATTGCAACTATAAAACATGCACTTCAAAGCTCCGAGGATGCAGATCCTAAAACAGGCGTTATGGATAAAATTGAATATGTTTTGTCTGATGCGTACCTTGAAAACCATCTCGTGGCTTTATCAGAACAAAGTGACAACTTTGATACGACAAACCAAACACTGAGAGATATTGCGAATTCTTGGAGGACGCAAGCAATTATAAACTTACAAGCTTTGATTGATGCTAACTTTAAGCTCGTATATATTCCCAACGCATTCATACAATTAGCGCGACTTTTTGTGCGCAAATATACATAAAGCAACCTTCTGTCATTCTTGTATCATTTTAGCCGATTGATAAACGTGATTTTTCGTGCTTTGTTCGTCATATACATAACCAAAAACATAAAGGATTGGAAAATGGCGGACACAATAAGACGGGATGATTATCTGACTGAAAAAGCGCTGGCGGAGTTATGGAATGTGAAACGCAATACTTTGCAAAAGTGGCGATCGATGGGTGTGGGACCGAAGTTCATAAAACGAGTTGGTCGTATTGTTTATCGTAAAACAGATATCACAGAATTTGAGCAGACAATGACATTCCAGGGAACTGGAAAACGGGCATAGGAGTTGGACATGCGTGTTCTTGTTGAAACAGAAATGGCGGGTTTGGTTGCGGCCTTATCGGCGGAAGAAAAAGCCGAAATCCTGATGTGTCTTTTCGAATATCCAGATCGGAAATATGATCATCAGCTGTGGTTGTATATGAAAAAGCAAATTGACCGTGACCAGACGGCGTATCAGAACAGATGTAAAGGACTATCTGTTTCGCGCAAGAATAGATGGGCAAAACAATCTGAACAGATTGAAAATGGAATCTGATGACCTTGGCTCCGCAGCATCTGTCGCAATAACAAATAACAACCCCAATAACATTATCAATAACAAGAACAATGTTAATGTTCTGATAAATGATTTTTCAAAGAAATTAAGCGCGAATTCAGAATCAAAATACACAATTTTACACGATTTTTCATTCGCTGAATTGATGCGTCGCAACCCAGAACTTGGTCAAGTCTTGTCCGTATATCCACAAGAAGTTTTACTGAAAACACAAGAGGTTTTAATCAGAAAATGTACAGGAAACAGCCTTTCTATGCCGGCAATAATGGTCTGGATAAACAAGCAAAATGAATACTATCGTAAAAAAATATAGGTTCTGTGACGGCTTTTCGTGCCGCGGGTAAAGGCGACCCCGACAGTTGCCTAGCGACTGCTTTATAAAAACGGTACGCAGTCCGCACTGCACGGTCAAGACATTGAAGGGATTGTGTTTTTTGTAAAAAACAGTTAACAAACACCGTACACCGGTCCGCGCATACTTTGTTCAAAATCGTTGGAAAACTTTGTTTTTTATAATTGCGCGGTGGGTGCGGACTGCGTACCAAACGGTCCGCGCCGAACGAAAGAGAAAATGAAATGTTAGTATCAAGAAGAGCTTATGCAAAAATGCGCGGTGTATCTGAAGGCGCTGTTCGCAAGGCAATTGCCGATGGTCGCATTTCAACCATGAACGATAAAATTGATCCAAAAATTGCCAATGCTCAATGGACGCAGAATACAAACCCTGCATACTATGCGGAACCGCCGGCAGTTATGTCGTGCCGAGCCGAGAAAAGATATTGGGATGAGCGCACGATGGACTGGGTATATCGTGTGGCTTTGTTGAAAATTAAATATGAGCAAAGGTGTAAAGAATTGGTGTTGCGCGAAAAAGTAGAACATGACTTGTTCGAAATTAAGCAGGTTGTACGAAACAGGCTTGGCATTTTACCAAGCAGAATGGCCCCAAGGCTTGTACGCAAAGGGGCAGATGAACACTCGGCCCGAATGATTTTAGAAGAAGATATACACGATTGCGAATCCGCAATCATGTCGATGATTGACAGAGCGTTAAAGGAGTACAAATGCAAAACGACGAAAAATTCATAACCACCGCAGAGGTTGCAAAATACCTGGGCATAGCGGTGTCGACCCTGGCCATGTATCGCATGACGGGGGTTGGCCCGGATTATGTAAAAGTCCTGAACCGTTTGGTGCGATATCGGCGGACAGATGTGGATAATTGGCTGAATAATCAAGCAAAGAATAATCAAATGCCTTATTAACTGGACTTGTGTTCGTGTGTCGGTAATGTGTGTAACATAATGGTATGGGATATGCAAAAAACAGAGTGTTTTAAGAAAATTTTGACAACGGGATACCTGAAAAATCTGACATCTGATCGGAATTTACAGATATCTGATGCCGCGTTACCAGGTCTGCAATTTCGGTATTCGGCGAGAACTGGTCGCAAAGTGTTTTACCTGCAATATCGGGTTCGTGGTACAAAACGTCAACGGCATATGCGACTTGGAACTTTGGTTGAATTTTCGCTTAACGATATTCGTGCCAAGGCAGTAGATATGAAAAAAGATATATTCGCAGGTACAGACCCACAGGTTGCACAACGTGACCGCATTCGAGAAACCGCCGCACGAGAGGCGCGACGTAAAAGGCTTAAAGAGCTGTTTCCTGTATTTATGGACAAGCACTGCCGCGAGAACAACCGCGAGGGTACATATCGTACAAATGCAAGCCTGATGCGAATTCATATAACTCCAATCCTGGGTGATAAGTTTATCGAAGATATAGACCTGGGCACAATCCAAGACGCATACGATAAAATTAAAAACAATAAAACCATCGCCGCCGCCGATCATGTAATGCGACTGATGTCCACCTTTCTAAACTGGTGTGAAAAGTACAACCACCGACAGATAAACACTAATCCATGTCGACTGGTTCAAAAAGCCAAATCCCAAAAGTTTAAATATCAGGTTTTAGACCTGGATGGATACAAAAGACTGTTTGCGGCGTTGGACGATGCGCTGGATATCGGCAATTATTCGCCCCAGACGATTTTGGCAGTCAAAGCAATCGCATTAACAGGATGCCGCAGTGGGGAAATCACAAACCTTGAGCATGACGA
>JAVBPX010000012.1:0-20782 GCA_031549365.1 Alphaproteobacteria bacterium | reverse complement strand
CCACGACAAATAATTGTCGGGTTTTGTTGCCTCGCCCACCAGGGGCGAGGTTTTTAATATTGTTGTGATCTATATACATTGCGTTGCAATGGTTTTTTACTGGATCCTCTCGGCTATGCGATACGGATGACCAAGGGTTTGGGATGGTTTAATTGTGGTTATTGTTTTTATTTCCCCCTCTCTATAAAACATGATGATCGAAGATCATATGTTTTATGATCTCTCCCCGTTGGGGCGAGATGGGTAGTGTTTTTATTTTCCCCCGCACCACTCAACCACGACAAATAATTGTCGGGTTTTAATTGCAATGATCCGTCTGCACGTTGTTTCGCCGAGATAAAGATTGCCGCGCTGCGCTCGCAATGACGTAATAAAAGGTCTTGAAACAAGTTCAGGATGACAATTATTTTTATTTTTTGAAAGTGCTTGAAAGTTTGGAAAATGTTGTCTATAATACTGTCAAGTTTGAAAAACTGGACAAAAGCCATGAAAGCGCATGGTTGAAAAAGTCCCATTAATTAAGGAGTTGGCTATGGCTATGGAAGAAATTTGTTTTCCCAATAATATAAGAAAAATTCGTATGGCAAAGGGTATCAAGATGACGCCTGTTGCGAAACATACGGGCTTGTCATTATCCGCGATGTCGAAAATCGAAAAAGGATATCGCAGAATGAATCAAAAGCAATTGTTATCATTATGTGAAATTTTAGATTGCAAGTTGGCGGATGTTTTCATTAAAGAAGATGACAAGGATATTGCTGATACTTGGAAAGGTGAAATGCAACGTCGTGTTGTTGAAAATGAATCGGCTGGGTTAAAAATATTTGGTTCCGGATTGCGTTATATTCGTAAAAAAGAGCACAAGACAATTGCAAAAGCAGCGAAAGATGCAAAATTGACTTTGTCCGTTTATCATCGTATTGAAGTTGGCCAGCGTGATGTTTACGAGGATGAATTAGAGCGTTTGGCAAAGGCTGTGAACCGTCAGCCAGAAGTTTTGGTTAAAGAAATTTACGAATTGTATGAAGGCGGAAAATTAAAAGGATTGATTGATAAATCAGAAGAAAAAGTTCAATCCGTATTGATTCCTGGGTCGCCTATGAATGGCATCAATTTGTCGGGTTCGTTATATGGTGCGAAAATTTACGAATTAACACGCAAAAAATTAGTGCCAATATTTGGAATGCCGGGCGATAAAGTTATTAATTTTAAAAAATCCGAAGAAAAAATGGTTGTTGCGCCGAGTTCATTAGAGGGACGTGGTGATGTTTATGCAATTATTCCTGTTGCCCGTCGGTTGAACAATGTTTTGCCACAACGTTCATATTTATTCATTGATACAGAAGCTGTTGTGCAACCCGGAGATTTGGCTGTATTATTCAATGAGGATTTTTCAAAATTAAAAGTTGATCAAAAAACAACTGCACAAATTGTTTCTGTGCGCGAAGACATTGATGGAAAATTGTTCGGTGTTTTATTTAATCCGGATGAAAAAATTCCGTTGGATTTAAAAAAGACTGGGCGTTTACACAAGGTTGTTCAGATCGCCATGGATTAATAATTTGGAGGCACGAGGGAGAATTTATTATGGTAGCAGAAAAACCACATGTGATTGCGCAAAGGTTGGTTAATTTATACAGGCAAGCCCACGTTATTAACGGTGGGTTTGCTGTAATAAATCCAATATTTTTAAAAGAAGCCACCAAGGATGTTTTAGAAGAATTAACAGAATTGGCGAATGGTAAAAAAATTATCGAGCATATTTCCAATTTAAAATCTGGGAAAACCAAGATGGATTCTATTGATCCGGAATTACAGCCATATGGCGGTTTGATGGTTGATGACAGAGTTTTGGCAAAAGAAATTAGTGTTAAATTATCAAAATCAGAAATTGATTCAATTGTTAAAGATTTGATGGAATTTAATCCAGATGTGTCCGGCTTGGAAAATTTGGAAAAAAATTCGTCAATTAAAAAATTGGGTGAGGATTGGCCGCAACAATTACGTGCAATTATGGATATGAATGAAGGTTCATATCAGGAAGTTGTTTTGGAAAAATTAAAGTTGGCTGAAAAATTACACAATGCCGTGCGTTTGTGGTACAAGGCCCAAGAATATATTGCAACACCGCAATCAGATAGGTTGCGAGCAGAGGTTCAGGCGGATTTGCCAGAATTTGAAACATATTTGCCTATGTTTGGTGATGCTGGGCAGGATTTGTTGGTTAAAGTGCGCGCGTTGGTTACGATGGTTGGAATCGGTCCGTCCGAAGATATTGCAAACACATCCGAATTGGGGGTATTTTAATGGAACATTTAAAACGTTTTGTTGCGTTATCCAATTTTTACGAAGAAATGTTGCGTGTTATGGCAATGATTCGTGTTCAAAAGGGTGGAATCGCCGAAGAAAATTATGTTGGTCGTCAGTTTGCAGCCGATGTGTTGGAAGTATTAGTTCGTTTGGGTGATGAAGTTGTAAAAATTCCAAATGTTGATGCGTCCGCGGTGGAATTGGGATTTAAAAGCAGTGTTGCCAAGTCTGTTGAAAAATACAAAAAAGATTTTTCCGATATTGAGAAGTATAAGACCGTCAGCCAGAAGCCGATACAAGAGATGACGGTAGGGGAGTTTGCGAAAGCATTCAACGTGGAAGTTGTGTGATAATCACGCTCTTGAAAACAGGATAATTCTGACACGATTTAATCGATGCGATGGCGTGCGGCCAAAAAATAAAATAATTCTGACCAGTCAACACATTGGACCAGGGCATATTGGTTTTTTGCAGTTTTTGATTTATTGCCCGACGATTGTCGGGGCATTTTATTTTGTGGTGCAAAATAAAATGTTGGAATTATGAATAAGAGATGTTTGGATATGGGTTCTGGAGTTATAAGCAAGAGATTTTTGTGGTTTGGCTCTGGAATTATAAATGATAAATATTGGCGATGGGCGTTGTAATTATAAATAATAGATATTGGGAGTTGGGTTTCAGATGGGTGAACGGATGGAAAATAAAATGTTGGTATGTTGGATGGAACAGGTTTGATTTGTCTGTTTTTTAGTGATAAAAATTTTTTTAAATTATAGCTTGGTTTTTGGAATTAAACTGTTTAGAATAGCGGAGTTATGAGAAGGATTGCAGTTGCTTTTTTATTTTTATCCTTGTTGCCCAGTATTGCTGGGGCGACAGTTATTTCCAAGATTAATGTTGATGGAAATCAGAGGATGGATGACGAATCTGTGCGGTTGATGTTGCCGTTCAAGGTTGGTGATGATGTGTCGTCCGCGACCATGAATGCAGGTGTTAAAAAATTACAACAGACAGAATTATTTTCAGATGTTAAGGTTTCGTTGGATGGGTCGGTTGTTAATGTGAAAATTCAGGAAACCGCCACTGTGAATATGGTTACGGTCGAGGGAAATGACGCGATTTCAACAGATGATTTGAAAAAAGAGATTCGTTTAGGCGCACGCCAATCATACAATACAGCCACAATTGGGGCCGATGTTCAGAGAATTTTAACGTTATATCAACGTCAGGGGTATTTCGAAACTGTTGTTCGACCAAAGAAGATTCAATTATTAGAAAACCGCGTTAATGTTGTTTATGAAATTAATGAGGGTAGGCCGACAATGATTGATAAAATTGAGTTTGAGGGAAATCATATTTTTTCAGATTCTGTTTTGCGCGGTGTGATTTTATCCCGTGAAACTGCTTGGTGGAAAATCATGACATCGTTTGACGTTTATGACGAAGATCGCATTATGTATGATCAACAATTATTACGTCAGCATTATTTAAAGAATGGGTATGTTGATTTTCAGATTAAAAAAGCGGAAGGGTTCTTTTCCGAAAATCGCGCAAGCTATTCAATCAAAATTATTGTCGAAGAAGGGCCGCGTTATAAGTTGGGAAATGTTGAAGTTAAAAATCCTTTTCCTGATGTGAAAGACAAAGATGTATTTGATGTAATTACTGTCGATAAGGGTGATTATTACAATGTGGATGAAGTTGAAAAATCTGTTAGCAAGTTGAGAGAAAAAGTTTCAGATTCAGGATATTCGTTTGTAAAAGTCGATGTTATGCCCGAAAAGCACGATAATACACGCACAATCGATTTGGTTTTCGATATTCAAAAAACACATCGGATGTACATTAATGCTTTGAACATTACTGGGAATTTACGCACGTTTGATTATGTGATTGAGCGAAATATGAAGATGCAGGAAAAAGATCCTTTTTCATTGCAAGGGGCAGAAATTGGACGACAAAGATTGATGAGAACGCAATATTTTAAAACTGTGGAAATGACGCCGTCCAGATTAGAGGGAACAAATTTAATTAATTTGGATGTCAAGGTAGAAGAACAGCCAACAGGCGAATTGTCCGGTGGTATTGGTTGGTCAAACATTAATGGAATTATGTTTGATGCAGGTATTACCGAAAAGAATTTTATGGGACGTGGTCAGATTGTGTCTTTGCGTGCCGTATTGGCGGAATACCAGACACAATATGCGTTTAGTTTTACAGAGCCGTATATGTTTGGACGATCTTTGATGGGCGGAATCGATGTTTCGTATACAACGTATGATTATATGTCGTTGGGTTCGTATAAATATGATCGTGATACGTTCGGTGTTACGGGTCGTTTGGGTTGGGATTTGACAGATCATTGGTATCAATCGTTGCGAATGAATGCTATGTGGGACAAGAATTATAATATTTATACAGGGTGGGTGCCTGCGGAATTGTATACGTTATCCACACAGTTCAAATATTATAATTTGGATACGGATTTTGTGCAAAATACGCATACAGGAGTTGTATCCACGATCAACATCGGGTATACCGGATTTGGTGGGACGGAATCGTATATGAAATATGATTTTGGAATTACTGGTATGTTGAATTTTTGGGATAATCGTTGGCAGTTAAAAGCTGAATTTAATGCAGGATTAATGGATCCATTGGGTTCCGATGATTATGTTAGCAGGGTTTATAGATACTTTTTGGGTGGCGAAAGTTTACGCGGATTTGAAGTTGCCGGTGTTGGTGCTAGATTGTGGGCAAATCAAGATTATGCTTTGGGTGGATTGTGGAAAATTAACGGAACTTTCCAATTGAATTTTCCTGTATTTATTCCAGATGAATATCAGTTTAAAGGATTTGTTTTTTATGATTATGGAGTTTTGGGTGAACCGCCGTCATCAGATATGGAATATGCAGGAATTGATAATTTGTATTCCGACAGATTGCGTCAATCGGTTGGTTTGGGTGTATATTGGAAAACGCCGATGGGACCAATGAATTTTTCATGGGGATTCCCGATTACGAAAGAAGATTATGATAGGGAGCAGTTATTTCTCCTCTCGTTCGAAACCCAATTTTAAAATCGCGTGAAACCGACCCCGGAATGAATTAATTTTTGAATGGCAATGATAAAAATTTATGAGTTCCCGGTAGTTACCGACGGGCAAGCGGCGCAAGCGTTAATTCAGATTTGGCATAGTCGAAAATGCGCCCTTGGGCGCGTTTTTTCATTTCCATCGGGAACATTACGTATGTTTATATATGCTCGGCCCCTCGGAAATAAAAAGAACCCATCCAATCATCGCATTTTGAAATGTTTTCTGTGTATGTGTGATTCTGACGCGATTTTTTTTGGTTATTGGGATGTTGGTTTGTCCCAGGACAGGATTTTGTGGAAAATTGCAAAATTGTTGGTATAATAGGCGCATGGTAAAGAAAAAAAGAAAATTTAAACCATTGACTAGGTTAATGAAGCGGGTTGCGTCATTGTCATTCGTTCAGTGGATTATTGCGTCATTTATGTATGTCGCGATTTGGTTGGTTTATTATACAAGCAAAAAAGAATTTCGAGGCGCGGATTATGTTCGTGATTTTAAAGGAAAGCCATTAATTATTATTTTTTGGCATTCGAGATCCATGATGTTATCCCCGATTGTTGTTAAGTTTGGTTTTTATGGCTATGCCATGGCGTCAAAGCATCGAGATGGGCAGTTGATGGCAAAGGTTCAGAAGTTATTTGGATTAAAACCAATTTATGGTTCGTCGACCGAGGGTGGGTTGGATGCGTTAAAACAAGGTATTAGGGCTCTGCGCGAGGGTGAAACCCTGTGTTTGACGCCCGATGGACCAAAAGGACCACGCATGCGTTTGTCCGATAGTATTTTTTATTTTGCAAAGATTACTGGGGCGCCTATTGTGGCCGTTTCGTATTCTGGGACTCGCGGAAATCAAATGAAGCGGGCATGGGATAGATATTTAATTGCAAAGCCGTTTTCCAAATTAATTTATCGCGCGTTGCCGCCGTTGTTTGTTGATCGTTCTGTATCCGAAGAGGATATTAAAAAACTGCATGATAAACTGGAAGCGGATATGATCAAACAAATGCAGGATTTGGATGCCGAGTGCGGGTTGGAAAAAATTGAGCCTGCGGCTGTTGGCGCCAAGAGGATTAGGAGTTTGTAATGAAAACACCAAGTTGGTTTTTACATCGTTCCTTGAAAGCATGGGCCTTGCTGCCGTTTTCAATATTATATTATATCGGGCACAGGATCGTTTTTTGGTCCAAGTCAAAAAATATGGAGCGTGTTAATATTCCAATAATTTGTGTTGGAAATATTTTTGCAGGAGGTGTTGGAAAAACACCGATTGTGCGGGCAATTTCAAAATATGTTTATGGGTCTGCTGTGGTTGCGTGTGGGTATCGTGCAAAAATTTCAGGTCGAGTTGAACAGTATCATACTGCGGATGAGGCTTCGGATGAGGCCAAGATGTTATCAAGTACGTTATCTGTATTTGTTGGACGATCTAAAAAAGAAGCCGCGAAAATGGCGAAAAATTGTGGCGCCAAGGTTATTGTTATGGATGATGGTTTTCAAAATCCTGGATTATACAAAGATGTGTCCATTTTGGTATTCGATGGAAATATGGGATTGGGGAATGGATTTATGCTGCCAGCAGGGCCATTGCGCGAGCCGTTGAGTGATGGAATTTCACGTGCGGATGCCGTTATCATAGTTGGGCGAGATCGCCATGGTTTGAAAAAACAAATTCAGAGAATTAAAAAAATACCTGTGTTTATGGGGGCTCCGAAATTAGATGATCCAGGATTGTCCGGAGCGGTGGTTGCGTTTGCTGGGATTGGATATCCGAATAAGTTTTTTCGCGCGTTGGATTCCAAAAAAATTAACAGTTTGACCACACGTGGATTTCCGGATCATCATTTGTTTAAAGATTCAGAATTGTTATCATTGGAAATGGTCGCAAAGGAACAAGGAGCGGAATTGGTTACAACCGAAAAGGATTGGGTTCGTTTGTCGCCAGAGTGGCAGTCGCGAATTACTATGGTCCCGATGGAAATGATTTTGGAAGATAAATTTTATATTTGGTTAGATGATAGGATTTTAAAATGATTTCAGTGATTTTTATGTTTTTGTTGAGAACTGCGCCTTGGGCGGCTATGGGTGTTTCTCTGTGGATTATGATTGCAAAAGATAGGCGCATTGTTTTGATGGATTTGGCGTTTTGGGCTCTGTTTTTTTTGGACTATGTTTTTCCAATCCCGCATAAAATTGTTTTAGCAATAGCAGTCATGTATATTTGTTTTGGTGTTTGGGCTGCCATTATTCCAGAACGAATTTATTTGGAAAAGCATAGAAGGACTTGGTTTAAAAAGTGGTTCATGCATCCAATGGAATTTATTGGATACAAAGTTTTTGCAGGATTTTTTAAGTTGTTGCCATTAACTTGGACCAGTTGGTTTTTTGGAAAGATTATGAGATATTTGGCCCCGCTGGCAAATGCAAACAAAATTGCACAGAGAAATTTAGAGTATGTTATGCCAGAATTAAACAACAAAGAATTTTTAGGAAATTTGTGGGAAAACTGGGGCCGTGCATTTGGCGAAGGTTTACATTCCAGAACGTACATGAAGCATCAAGATAAGTATATAAAATATGAAAATAAAAAATTGTTGGATGAAGCGAATAAGAGTGCTCCTTATTTTGTTGCTATGATGCACAATGGTTATATGGGTTTGTTTGCAATTCCATTTCAGAAGTTTCAAAAGACGTCTGGCATTGTTTATAGATTCCCAAATAATCCGTTGATGGACAAAGCTTTGCAGGAAAATTTTGGCGACGGTTTGGCCAAGATTGAATTTATTCCAAAGGGACAGGCTCGCATGATTATACGTCGTTTACAGGATGGTGGGGTTGTTGCGATTACGCCTGATCATCGTGCGGATGAAGGCGAAAAGTTAACGTTTTTTGGTAAACCCGCTATGACTTCGACCGGCATTACAAGATTAGCACGAAAATTTAATTGCGATATTTTGGTGGCCCATGTTGAGCGTACGCACGGAGTTTATCACAAGATTGTATTTGATAAGATTGTTAAAGTTCCACACACCGATGATGCGGTACGTGATGAAATTAACGGAATGCAGGAAGTAAACGATATTATGGAACAGGTCATTCGAAAAAACCCAAGCGAATGGTTATGGATGCACACAAGATGGGGAAAAAGGATTTTAAAAAATGGTTAAGCAGAGAACATTAAAAGAACCAGTAGTTATCAAAGGTGTTGCGTTGCATTCGGGTGCGGATGTTACGATGGTTATTAATCCATCCGATGCAAATCATGGGATTATATTTCATCGCGTGGATATGAATGGAATGCCAATTCCTGCGATATATGACAATGTTGGTGGGACTCATTTGCGAAACACTACTATTGGAGATTTAAAGGGCGAACATGTTCAAACGATAGAGCATATTATGGCTGCGTTATATGTTGTCGGAATTGATAATGCAACGATTGAAATTGATGGACCAGAAACACCAATTATGGATGGATGTGCAGAAAGTTTTGTCGAAATGCTGGAAGAGGCAGAAGCTGTTGAGCAAAAAGCAGAGCGCAAGCGATTAAGAGTGTTGAAAGAAGTTATGGTTGCGGCAGGCGATTCGTATGTTAAATTATTACCAAATGAAAATGGTTTGGATGTTATGGCGCGATTGATTTATCCTTTTCCATTAATTGGAGATCAATCGTTCGAAACACATATTGATAAAGAAAGTTTTGAGGCCATTTCAAATTGTCGTACGTTTGGACGTTTTGACGAATTTGAACAATTGAAAAAAATGGGCATGGCACGTGGTGCAAACGAAACAAATGTTATTGCGATTGATGATGAAAAAGTTATTAATCCTGAGCCTTGGGGGTTGCGTTACAAGGATGAATTTGTTCGACATAAAATCATTGATGTGGTTGGAGATATGTTGACATCCGGGTATTTCATGGATGCCAAAGTTGAGAGTTACAAAGGATCGCATGCTTTGAATAACGAAGTCTTGAAAAAATTGTTTGAAGATTCATCAAATTATGAAATTGTCGAATAAAGGAGAATGTTCATGAAAAAAATAATTACGTTATCCATGGTTGCGGTATTGACCGCATGTATGGGGCAAATTAAAAATGAAAATGGTAGCGAAACATTAAATCAGGTTGATGGAGAGCCATTAAACTGTTTGTTTTTATATTCAATCGAGACCGAGGTTTCTGTTTATGATTCGACAGATGCCAAACGTTATTTGGAAAATAAAATTATAAATCAAACAAACCCAGGCGACACATATTGGATTGTTGCACAACGTACACGTCCAAATGAATGGGCAATATTGGGGCCAGAACGCGCCTATGTTTTAAATGCGAATGTTTATGATTGTTCGAAATTGGCGGTTGCGCCCGGACAAATCATGCCATCTGTGAAAAAATAATCAAAACGCATCATCTATGAACAAGTTCATCCCATTTTTAGAACCTTATGTACCACTATGTACACCGCGGTCCTAAAAATGGGATAAATTCTTTGTGCCTACTACGTTTTGATTATTTTTTGTAGGACGAGGTTGGGCTTGAAAAATTGGGCGTTTCTTTACATTCATCACATTCTGAACGTTTTTTAAATTTTTGTGCTTAAAGGGAGTGTTTAATCCGGCGGAATTGCCGAGTATTTTATTTTTCAAAATAAAATGTAGGAATAAATTTAATGAGGTTCGTTAAGTGGGCAAAGACTGTGCCGGGGCAATGGAGGTTGTTTAAGTCCGGTGTGGAAAATATTTGTATGCGAGACAGTTTGTTATTATTTGTTTTTAAAAGTTCTTGACAAACGAGAATTATCGTTTAATCTGAATATTGACAACGGGAGAAATCCCACAATCAGTTAAGGGAGTTTATTATGAAAAAAATATTGAAAACATTAGCAATTAGCGCGATTTGCAGCGTTTCCGCCATGAATGTCGCGGTTGCATGCAATGGTTGCGGAAACGAATCGGTTGATTATTTCAATGGCGGTAAATATATCGTTAACGGATCAACATATACAAAGCGCGTTCGTTCAACACAACCAGAAACACGCATTGTTTATGCAAAACCAGAAACACGTGTTGTTTATTCAAAACCTGTTACGAAGAAAGTTATTTATGTAAAACCTGTGGAACGTGTAGTTGAACCAGAAATCGTTTATGTTCAACCACAGCCAGTTGTTGAACCAAAAGTGGTTTATGTTAAAGAACCAGTTGTTACAAAACCAGTTCTTGTTAAAGAAAAAGCACCAACGTGTGGATCCGAAAAAAATCCATGTTGGAAAGATTTGTACAGCAAATTTTTTGTGCGTGGCGGTTTGTCCACAACAACAGGATCATTCAGCCAGGAAGTTGGAGATACAAAAACAAGATTGCGTGCTGAACCAGAATTGGGTTTTCATGCTGGTATTGGAACAAGATTGTACCAAGACAATATTTTGGGTGAAAAATTGTGGTATTATGATTTTGAATTGATGTTGAATCAGGCAAGTGCTGATATTCAGGATTCAAAAGCAGATGCGTCATTGTTTGGTGCATATGCACAATTCGTATGGGGTTTATATGTAATTGACGATTTGTCATTACGTTTGGGTGCTGGTTTGGGTGTCGCAAATTGGGAAGCAGGATACGCCGATAAAACAGGATTTTCAGCAAAATCCATTTTGGGATTTGAATATGACATCACAAAATATTTGGGTGTATATGTTGAACATTCATACATTTATTTGCCAAAGTATACTTCGGATTTTTATAGCATGAAAACGAATGATACGAATATGTTTATGATGGGATTAAGAGTTAGATTCTAAACCATTGAAAACGCGCCGTCTGGGCGCGTTTCTCATTTTTTGCCGCGGCACGTACCAATACGTACGCTGGCGCGCGGTCAAAAAATTTCGGAAACACGACCATTCAGCACGTTTTGAATGGTTTTGATTGTGTTTATGTCCTGATGAATGTCTGGGCATTTTTATTTGTGTTGTTTGGATTGGTGCGGAGTTGTGATTCAGAGAGATGACATGTCAATATTTTAGTTGCTGTCGCAACGTTTGTTTTACTGGATCCTCTCGCTACGCTCAGGATGACCAAGGGTTTGGGATGGTTTAATTGTGGTTATTGTTTTTATTTCCCCCTCTCTATAAAACACGATGATCGAAGATCATATGTTTTATTATCTCTCCCCGGAGGGGCGAGATGGGTAGTGTTTTTATTTTCCCCTGCACCACTCAGCCAGCGACAAATAATTGTCGGGTTTCGTTGCCTCGCCCACCAGGGGCGAGGTTTTTAATATTGTTGTGATCTATATACATTGCGTTGCAATGGTTTTTTCGGCTACGCGATCCGGATGACCAAGGGTTTGGGATGGTTTAATTGTGGTTATTGTTTTTATTTCCCCCTCTCTATAAAACATGATGATCAAAGATCATATGTTTTATTATCTCTCCCCGTTGGGGCGAGATGGGTAGTGTTTTTATTTTCCCCTGCACCACTCAACCAGCGACAAATAATTGTCGGGTTTCGTTGCCTCGCCCCCAGGGATGATGGGGTATTATGCGGATGAGATTGCCGCGCTGCGCTCGCAATGACAATTACATTGCGTTGCAATGGGTTTATTACTGGATCCTCTGGGCTATGCCATGGGATGGACGAAGGGTGGGGTTTTAGTGTGGATGTTGGTGGGGTTTTGGGCAAATTACAGTGGACAGTGAAAAATCACATGTTATAATGTTTTTCATGAATATTTTAAATCGATATTTTTTAAAGCAATTGTTCTTGATTTTTATCATGTTGACGTTGATTTTAACTGGGTTGGCTTGGATGACCCAAATTTTGTCGTTATTATACATGATTATAAAATATGGCGTCAGTTTATGGGCTTTTGTTAAATTGTCTAGTATGATGATTCCTTTTATTGTTTCAATTATTATGCCTTTTTTGATTTTTATCGCAATTATGTTTGTATATAACCGGATGATTGGGGACCGCGAGATACCAGTTTTACAGGCGTCCGGATTATCGCCTGTACAGATTGCAAAGCCTGGGATTATTATGGCGACCACGTTAATGATAATTCATTATTTGATGACGATTTGGTTAATTCCGATGTCCCAAGAACGGTTTTATACTTATCAGTGGGAATTGCGTTTCGGATTGGCGCATTTAAAAATACAAGAGGCTTCGTTTGTTGAATTGGGCAATGGTATGGTGGTGTTTGTTGAAAAGGTTAATGGAAACCATTTATATAATTTATTTATTCAAGATGCGCGCGATAAAAAAAATCAGACGATTATTACTGCGCAATCTGGGCAATTGGTTCATACAGTAAATGGCGTTAGTATTGAGATGAAAAACGGCGCAATTCAGAGCAAGACTGAAAATTTAACGTTGGGGACTTTTTCTGAGTATGAAATGAATTTAAATTTGGGTAGCGATGCCGAAGTTAAGAAGTTTAAGGTTCGTACTCTGCCAACCAAATTATTAATTTCTGACGAATTTAGAAATGATCCGGTGTTAAAGCGTCGAGTTGATATTGTGGCGGAAATTGGTAACAGATTTTTGGGGCCATTTATGGATGTGATTTTAGCATTGGTTGCATTGATTGGTTTATTAAAGACATCCACGTTGCGGCGTTCTTTTTCAATTGCGATTCCGATAACAATTGGCGTTATGGGATTGGTTCAAGCGGGTTACATGACAATGTTGAATATGGCGCATGGAGATATGCGAATAATATATTTAATCGGGTTTTTACAATTAGTATTATTCTTTGGATTAATCGGAATATTATACAGAGATAAGAATATATAAGATGCGTACAAAGTTGTGGAATTTATTTTTGGTAGTTTTTATGGTTGGATGTTTTGTTCAGCCTGTTTTTGCTGTTATGCCAAATGCGAAAACCCCGTCAACTGTTACAGCCGATAAAATAATTATTGATACAACAACTGGGACCGCAAGGACAGAAGGAAAGACGGTTGTTAAAACACAGACTGGGCAGACGTTGACATTAATGGATGCAAATTTAAATCGGGATTTAACAGTTGGCAGTGTTAATGATATTGAAATATATTTATCATCCCAAGTTCGTATTACCGCAGAAGAAATTGTTAGAGAGAGTAATCGTACAACATTGAATGATTTGACCTATACCGCATGTGCGGATAAGAAAAATTGTGATAATGTTGAGGCTTGGTCCATTTCTGCCAAACGTATTCGGCATGAACAAGATTTATCAACTTTGTATTTTTCGCATGGTTGGTTTTATGTTTATGAGGTTCCGGTTTTATGGTTGCCTTGGTTTACTTATCCCGATCCGACGGTGAAGCGTCGTTCTGGATTATTATTTCCAACCGTTGGTTCGTCCAGTGCATTAGGGTCGCATATTGATATCCCGTTATATCTGAATTTTTCAAATTATCACGATATGACGATTGCAACAACTGTTGCCACAAAAGATAATCCGTTGTTGCAAATCGAGCATAGATTAAATGCAGATCATTCAAGTTTTAATACAACAGGTTCGTATACTTATAATCGCGATCATGAAAACAGGTGGCATATTTATAATTCAGATGTTATTGAATTGGGTTCTTATTCCCGTTTGTTATTGGGGTTAAATAGAACATCTGATAAAACATATTTGCAGGAATATGGATTTTATAATTATCAGCCGTATTTGGATACTAGCGCTAGGTTAGAAGGCTATTCCGAGAGGTCGTATGTTTGGATGTCTGCGCATACGTTTCAGGAATTGCGCGTTAAAGATAAAACGATGAATGTTGCATCAATTCCACGTGCGGATATAATTCCAAATGTGTATGCGCGCGCACAGACTGATCCATTGTTTATGGAATCTTATTTATCGTTTTTTGGTGATGTTTTAGGTTTGTCGTATCATGGTTCCGATACTTCGTCCATTCGTGCGATTGGGTCGGCAAGATATACGTTTCCGTTTACTATATTTTTGGGACAGCGTGTTGAATTATCTGCGGCTGCGCGGTATGATATGTATTATTTTAATGGGACCGATTTATTAAATGATTTGGAACCATATTCTGGGACCAAGAATAGATTTTTGCCGTCTGGGTATGTTATGTGGAAATGGCCTTTTGTAAAGTATGGTGAAAAAATTACACAGACGATAGAACCAATTGCGCGGTTTGTATTTATTGATCGAAATACAAAAACTGCGTTCATTAATCAGGATTCAATGGGGTCTTTATTTAATGACACAACGATATTTTCAGAGCAGCGGTTTTCAGGATATGATTTATGGGATCATGGATCGTATATGGATTATGGTGTTTCTTGGACCGCTTTTGATAATGCAAATAAAAACAGCATAGAGGTTTTTGTTGGTCAGGCATATGATTTTTATGAACCGGTGGATTTGGACAAAAATTCTGGATTCCGTTTAGGGTCATCAGATTATGTTGGGCGAGTTGTTTTGTCCGCAGGAAAATGGTTGCAAATTTATGATAGATTCAGATTAAATCAAAGCACTTTTTCGGTTCAGCACAATGAAACAACAGCAAGGTTGGGTGATGGAAAAAATTATGTTCGCGCTGGATTTATTTCAACAAAACAGTTTGATGATGCGTATATTACCGAAACCAGTACCCAGGAAATTGATGGCGGTTTTGGTTTGAATGTTACCAAACGTTGGAATGTTTATGCAGGGGCGCGGTATAATATTTCGGATAACTATTTACAAACGATGTATTCAGGCGTACAATACGACCATCCTTGTTATACATTGGGTGTATTATACAAGGACGATCGCGCCGTTAAGGGAGATTTTAAAGGAAATCAGACATTCCAATTTCGGTTTGCGTTGAAAATTAATGGAGATATAAATGATAAAACTTATTCGCCCGCTGATTCTTTTTAGTTTGATGATGTTGCCATGTTCTGCATTTGCAGCCCATATTGTTGCTGTTGCAAATGGGAATCCAATTACCGATTTGGATATTACCGCGCGGGTTAAATTAATGTCGTTACAGGGGCAGTCTGCGACCGATATTCGTTTTAGAGCGTTAAACAATATTGTTAATGATACTTTGAAAATTGAGCATGCAAAAAGTTTTAGTTTGGTCCCGTCCGAGAAAGATGTTAAGGCCGAGATTAAAAATACAGAAAAACAGATGCAAAAGCCAGCAGGCTTTTTTGATGCGAATATAAAAACGGCGGCAGAAAAAGATCAATTGATGTTTGCTTTGCGCGCTTCGATGTCTTGGCAGAATGTTTTGATGAAAACCGTTATGCCAACTATTGTTGTTAATGATTCAGAAATTGATGAAGAATTGGCAAAATTATCAGACAAGCACGGATTGCCGATAGATACTACGTTTTTAAGATTGTCCGGTGTTACAGATGAAAATGTTTCCAAGTTGGATAAGGCCAGTTGTAAAACGATGAAATCGTCCGCCCGTGAAAATGGAATTTCAGCCCAAGAAATTACAGCGCCAGAATATGATTTGGATGAAAATATTCGTCGTCAAATTTTCCCATTAAAAGCAGGAGAAATGTCAAAGATTAAATCAAAATCATCCATTTATATTTGTGAGAAAAAAAATCAGAAAGAATATCCAAAATTACGGGATTATATTCAAAATCAATTGATGTATAGAAATGCTATGTTTATTGGTGATCAGCAATTGAAATCGTTACGCAGAAAGGCTGTTATTACGATACAGGATGAACAATACCGCAAAGCATTGGATTAAAAACGTTTGAAAATCAGCCCTTGAAAACAAGTTTTTAAATTTTTCGACCCTTATGTATGTCTGTATACACTGCGGGCCAAAAAATTTAAAAATTCTTTCCAATCATCTGATTTTGAAACGTTTTGTTTGTTGTTGGCGATAATATGATAGGTGGTTTTTGGGCTTGTGTTTTTTATTAAATTTTGTATCATTACAGGGATAGGATAACAATCAGGAGTAAAATATCATGGCTATAAAATTGCGCGAGTTTGAAGTTAGAATTGCGCGTACAAAAGAAGAAAAAACAAAAGTTCGACAATTAAGATGGAAGGTGTTTGTCGAAGAAGATGGTAAAGTTCCAAGTGAGGAAGAAAAAAAATTAAAAGAAGAATTTGATTCATATGATGCTCATTGTGATTATATGATTGTTATTCATAATAATCCGCGCTTTAAGACCCCACGTGTTGTCGCAACGTACAGAATTATTTTGCGCGAGCATGCCGAGAAAATGAGCGGATTTTACACCGAAACTGAATATGATTTAAAAAAATTAAAACGACATCGTGGAAATATTGCCGAAATGTCACGCGCATGTGTTGATATTGAATATCGTAATGGGTTGGCCATGAAAATGTTATGGATGGGATTGGCAGATTATATTTTGAAAAAGAAAATTGATTTATTGTTTGGTGTGGCTTCGTTTGTTGGGCAAAAACCCGTGGAATTTGCACATGCGATTTCATATTTGTATTATAATCATTTGGCGCCTTTGAAATTCCGCGTGCCTGTGTTGCCTGGTCCATTTTCACGTATGAATATTTTACCAAAAGAATATGTTGATGAAAAAAAAGCTTTGGAAGAATTGACTCCGATTATGAAGGGGTATTTACGTTTAGGGGCAGAATTTGGAAAGGGTGTTTTTGTCGATTATCCATTCAATGCGGTTGATGTTTTTGTTTTGATTGAAACAAATAAAGTTAATAAAAATTATCAAAAACATATTACCGGTTCCGCCAATGCTTTTGATCATTTGAACAAAGATGATGGAGTGATGAAATATATTTATTCTGTTTTAAAATTGCCATTGACCGGGTTGAAAGTTTTGGCCAATGCGATCGTCGAAGATGTCGATGAAGATGAGCCAAAGGACAAAGAATAATGATGAAATTTATTAACAAGATTTTGGGATATTTCCGATTCGTCGGTTTGGTTTTATGGATGATGTTTCAATTTCCATTGTTGTTAATTTCATGTTGGTCAAAATGGTTCGCAAAAATTCAATTGTTTGTTTTTTTGCGAGTGTCGTGTTGGTTGTTCGGCGTGCGTACCAAGGTTTATGGCAAGGTTTCAAAAAAACGCCCGCTGATGTTGGTGTCGAATCATATTTCATATTTGGATATGTTGGCGTTGGGTGGATACCGCCCGATTTCATTTTTTGGTAAGGCCGAAATTAAATCATGGCCTTTTTTAGGGTGGGCGATTGGTATCATGGGAATTGTTTTTGTTGATCGTCGGCCGTCGCATGTTCAAAAAGCGTTGGCAAATGTTCAGAATACAATGTCAAAAACAACGGTTCCAATGGGTTTATATCCAGAGGGTACAACGACAAACGGAACATATGTCAAAGAGTTTAAGTCTGCGCTGTTTAATTTTTTAGAGCCGCAACTGGAAGGGAATATGACCCCTGGGGCAAAACCTGTATCGGTTCAGCCGATGGTGGTTATTTATCGTCATAAAGATGGGCGTGCAATGAGTGAAGATGAAATCAAGGATTATGCTTGGTTTGATAATGCGAAAGTTGAGTTTGGTCCGAAAAATGACAAAGACCGCGGTTTGTTCGAGCATATTTTGTTCGTTATGAAGCGAGGTGGGTTTTTGACAGAATATCATTTTTTGGATGTCGTGGATTTGTCCAAAATTCATAATAGAAAAGAGTTGGCGGATCGTTTGCAGGAGATAATTTCAAAAAAATTCGATTCTGTGAAAAAAAGTGCTTGAAATTTGGGTTGTTCATGGTTAATATAGCCAAGTCTATTGATCGGGTGTAGTTCAGTTGGTAGAACACCGGACTGTTAATCCGTATGTCGCTGGTTCGAGTCCAGCCACCCGAGCCAAGTTTTACAAGTCGTCCATCTGGGCGACTTTTTTCATGGTGGCGCTGACTTTCGCCTGGTTCGAACGTGTTCGATAATAAACAGTCCCAAAACACCAAAGTCCGAGCTTTATCATACTTCGCACTGCTTGCTTCGGCGGACAAGTCGAACCCAGAATGCGAAAAGGATTGGATTTCCATGCCCCATAGCAAATTTTCGCCCTGGCTTGCCACCCAAAGCCTTGGCGAAGGTGTGGTTCGAATCCAACATGTTTGTTTTTTTGCAAATATACTTGACAAATGCAATAATTGTATTATATTAACATCACAATACTAACATTAAAGAGAGAGACTATGAAAATTAATAAAAATATTAAACGTGTTGTTTTATGTAGTACCGTTGCATCGCTAGCGCTTTTTGCCAACCTGGTAACTTGGGCAAACGGTGTATACGATCTTGAATTAAGAGTCAAAGACACAAACACAAGCAACAAAAACTGGGTTGAAGCAAAAAATCGTCTGAATGAAAAGAAAACATTTAAGGGCTTCTTAACTGCAGCTGTTGATTTTAATAAAGACATAAAATTAGCTAACGACATACGTTCAGAAACATTCAGAGAAACTGGTAGCTATAGTCGTTAATTTTTGAATTGTTTAATTTGTGCGGCCAATTCATCAAAACTGGCAGCATCACTGGTTCGATAATTGTATGTTATCCCGAGCCATCAATTAAAAATACCGCCGCAAGGCGGTCTTTTTAATTGATGATTGAGGATAGAGTATTGGCGACCCTCGGTAACGACCGAGAAAATCTGGGGTTCCTCGCTAATAACGCTCGTCACCAAGATTGCCTGGGGTCGGTTTCGAGTCCAGCCACCCGAGCCAAGTTTTACAAGTCGTCCATTTGGGCGACTTTTTTTCATGGTGGTGCTAGCTTTGGGCTTGCTCGGACTGGTTCGGTAATAAATAGTCAAAAAACACCCATGTTCGAGATTTGTCCTCTTCTGTTTTTTTTGGGGGGATTTGGCGGATAGGACAGAGGAATGACAATAAAGTGTTGAGTTGTGTTTATTTGCTTGCGGACAAAGTTGTATTTGTTTATGATTTTGGGTAATTGCACATTGGGTGCGATTAATCAATTTAAAAACCCAGGGAGTTGGTTATGAAAAAAGTATTATTTTTATCTGTGCTGTCTGTTTTGTTATGTGGATGCTATGGTTATAGCACAACACGTACAATGACAGAAGGTAACAAAAAATGTGAATATACATTGAACAAAGAAGGTAATTCAATTTCGGGTTACAGCGAAAGCAATTACACCAATGAAAGACGTTCTGAAAAAGAATGTGCAGAATGGTTAAAGAAATAATAGGTTATTTCGTATAAAAAATCCCGCGAATACCACCCAACAAAATTTTATTTTGTTCGGACCCGGTTTGCGGGATTTTTTATTATAGGTTAGCGTGTTATGTTTTCATAGGCTTTGCGAAGTGAAATTATTACATGTTTTGGTTCTGACAATTTTATTTCAGATAGTGCAATTTTTTCGTTGGCTGATAAAATTTTTCCGATATCAGCGGTATTTGGATTGTTTTGTAGATCCAAGTATCGTTTTTGGTTTTCCAATTTATTGCGGATAATTTTTTCTGAGAATGAGTATTGCAGCGCTCTCGGATTTTTATCGTTGATTTCGAAAAATATTTCATTTGTGCTGATGCCTAGGCCGTTTAGCGGTACTGAGAACCAGCCCAAGAATACCGGGGCTATTTTATCGCCGCGCGGATCGTAGATTTTCATAAGATTGTCTGCATATTCAATGGGCTTATCAATGAAAGATGTTTGACCGTTGATCCCGTTTTTATGCGACCATTGCGAGGATTTATGATTGCGCATAAAGTGAAAATCATATCCCTGGTCACCAGCAATTTGTCGCGTAAAGCAGCCAATTAGATAATGATCATTTGGTGTGGCCGGGATTTCATTGTTAGAATTTATAAATTCACATCCATCAGAGATTAATGCGGATTTAAGGTTCAATTGAAATTTATCGTATGATTGAAAATAAGATATTATTTTATCATTGCGGTATAGGCCTGGTACAGGTGCCGACGCGTGGAAGCCAAATGGTGCATTGATTGCGTATGAATAGCAATTATTATTCGACAGGATTGTTGGGTGGTTCCAAAATTCCAAATGGTCGATTGGGTTTGCGTTCAAGATTTCGTGTAGGGGGTTCATGTGTTTTGGCCTCTGGGGATAAGTATGAACAGAATAATTTGTTTGTCAAGCTTAAAAGTTGGGAAGAGCATTTTGTTTAGACTAGGCTGAATTTGTTATTAGTGTTTGTGTCGGTTGCCCGTCGGTAACGACCGGGAAATACTATAAATTACTGTACTGCCGTTTGTAATTTAAGTTATTCCGGGGTTGTTTTTTTGTTTGGTGAAGGTTGGTTTTGTTGCAATGGTTTATTTTCCCCCTCTCTATAAAACATGATGATCGAAGATCATATGTTTTATTATCTCTCCCCGGAGGGGCGAGATGGTTTTTAATTGCAATGATCCGTCTGCACGTTGTTTCGCCGAGATAAAGATTGC
>JAVBPX010000010.1:0-13399 GCA_031549365.1 Alphaproteobacteria bacterium | reverse complement strand
TTTGGGGTGGTTTAATTGTGGTTATTGTTTTTATTTCCCCCTCTCTATAAAACATGATGATCAAAGATCATATGTTTTATTATCTCTCCCCGTTGGGGCGAGATGGTTTTTAATTGCAATGATCCGTCTGCACGTTGTTTCGCCGAGATAAAGATTGCCACGGAGTTATGGCTGCCGAGAGATGACAAAATATAATGGTTGGGATTGGTGCGATGCGCTCGTAATGACGAATTGCATTGCGTTGCAATGGTTTTTTGATCCCGAAATAAGTTTGGGATGACGATTGTTTTTTATCAATATTGTTTTTGAATGGACTGGACTTTTTTTGCGGGGTTTTCTATACTATACCCATTAAGGGAAAGGGAGTTTTTATTTGAGAAAAACCATTGCTGGTGATTTTTTATTCGAAGCATTGTTGATGTTGACGATTGTGATTGCTTTTATGCCTATGATGGTGCAGAAGTTGGCCGATCGTCGTACGTTACAGGAAAATGTCGCGATGCAACGGCAGGTCGAAAATGTTTATCAATCGACCAAGTTGTTTTTGGCGACGGAAGAAGATTCTATGCCGGAAGGACGCACAATTTTGGACAAAGATTTATTGGTTCGAGTGTTGGAACCATATGGTTTGCCGATTGGGTTTAAGCCTATTACTCCTCTGGGACATCCGATTTCGGTTATTATTGCAAATAATCCTGGTGGAACGTTGGTGCTGATTGATGTTGATGCCAGTAAGCACAGGTTATCTGGTTTTCGTCGTATTGAAATTGCACAACGGTTGGGATTTTATGGCGCAACGTTGGATGAAGATACTGGGTTATTAGTTGGTGCGACTGGTGCTTGGGAAGAAGATCCAACGACATATAATTTAAAATTAGCAGAAGATCATATTTACATGAAGGTTCCAAGTGAATCAGAAATTAGTGAATTGTTATCACGCAGAAAGACCGGGTCATCCAGTCAGAGCGCAATGCAGACAACATTATATATGGGGGGACATGATATTCAAAACGTTGCCAAGGTTGAAGCGATGACGGGTAATTTTGATAATGTGTCAACCAAAGTTTTGCGAGTTGATGGAACCGAGGAATCACGTAGGACCAATACGATTGGGCGGATGAGTTTTAATTCTGTGTTTTTTCAAAATCAAGATTTGTCTGGAAATGCGCTGGATATTTCGCGTCAGGCTTTAATGGCAAATGTTATGTCTGTGAAAGATATTTCTGTGCATGGGGATCCAGGGGTTTTAACTGCGGATTTGGTTTCGGTTTATGAATATAAGCAGGCCGATGTTTCGCCGCAATCTTTTTCCGGGCCGGCGGTTTGGAATATTCGTGAAAATGCTAGTTTTACAAATTTCAGATTTTATGATGTCGATTCTTTGGAAATTAAATCGTATTTACATGTGCCGCGTCCGGTTGAAACAGAGACAGAAGATGGTGTGGTTTTATACGGAATCGAGACAGAAAAATTATATGCAGGGCATATTACAGTTCAGGATCAAAATTATCAGGCTTTGGCAGAAAGATCAGATGAAAGTTTAAGTGTGTTATCAATCAGGTTGGCGTCAGAATCCAGGCTGCCTGATGTTTATTTAACAAGCATTGACAATGGAAAGATTTTGATCCCAAGAGGTGTGCATGACCAGACAGGTGCGACGCAAACATGTGAAAATTATATGTATGATTTGGGATATACTTATAATAAAAATAGTTTATCGCAATATTTAGTTTGTACTTATGCCTATTACATTCGTATTCAAAAAAGATTAGACATTATGAACTGTTTAATCAATGAAGGCGAGATTGGAAAAGAATTATGCAAAAAGATGTATTTATAACAAGCGAGTAGTATGTTGGAAAGATTAAAAAAAGATTTTTCAAAGACAGAGCGAGGAGCCAGTATGTTTGAGGTCATATTGGCTATGGCTATTGTTGGGATGATTGCGCCTTTTGCTTATCAAAAAATATTTGAAACAACCCGCGATTTGTCGGATATTGGAATTGCCAGGTATATTCAAGGATATGAAGAACCAATTTTAAATTATATTAGGGTTAAACAGGTTTCTTGGCCAGCCACCGTTCAAAAAGTTATTCCAAGCGAATCTTTTTATGAAGAGTTAAAGCCTTTTGGAGCGGATCCCGAAAATCAGAGATTTAAAAATTTTATTGATGGAAAATCTGTATTGATTAATAAATCCACGACGGGTCGGGGAAACATGGTTGTTAATGCGTATATGATTGTTGACATGGACAAGAGTATTAATATGTTTCGTGCGCATCATATTGCGTCTGTGTTGGGGATGGCCGGAGGGGCGGTCGAGGCGGATGGAAATATTTATAGTATTTTGGGATCTTGGTCTATTACGGATTGGAAGGGCGAAGACAATGTTGTTGCGTACAGAATTGACGCTACAAACAAATTGGTTCAAAACAATCAATATTTACATCGTTTGAAGTTGGGATCACGTACTGCATTAAATTCAATGGAGACAACGTTATATTTGGGAGAAGGTTTAAAAAAACATGATTTAAATAATGTGCGCGATTTATTTGGAAATATTTTAAATGTTGGGACAAATATCAGTAGTTATTTTATAAATGCCGAAGAATTAAAGGCGAATGAAGGGTTTTTCTTTCAGGGGGCCAAGATTATTCCGATTAATGATCAGTCATCAGATCAAAAAACATCAATGCAAAGCATGCGGGTTACAGAAGAAATTATGGGAGCCAAGGAAATTCAGGTTCCAAAGTTTTTTGGCGGGTTAAGCAATCAAGAAGTTGGTGATTTGGAAAATCAAAATTATCACCAACAAGGAAAAATCGTTGCGAACAGGACGGCAGTGTCCAAAGAATTGTGGGTTGGGGAATTGTTGGAAGCAAAGTCTGATAGTACCCGTACTTTGTCATTTTTTAATAAGATTGTTGCGCGCACAATGAGTGTGCCGTATGTTAAAACAACAACATTAACATTTGCCGGGGATTTTGGATTGGCTATTTCAAACGAAATATTACGAGAGGGTGAATATACTCCGATTAAATTTGGGTATTGGAGTTATTCTCTGAACCCTGCGCAAAATAATTATAAGGGGCCGACGCCTCCGTCATTTGCGAAGCTGACATTATTAGGATTAACAAGTTTTAGTTATACTGTTGATAATTATATTTTAATTCAATTGGGTCGAAATGGGACACCATTAATTTTGGAAAAAGAATGGTATAAATTAAAGACAAAGGGTGGTATTGATTTAGAAGAAGGTGAGGAAGAGGGTGAAGAAGGAGGCGAAGGATGATGAAAAATTATCGCGGAGCCATGTTATTGGAATTGTTATTAATGATTGCAATTATTGGCACAATATTTCCAATTTTATATCGACAAAATGTCGAGCGGAATCATCGTGCGCAAGATGTTGCAATTGTTCGTGAAATGCAGATGATTCAGGCGGCTTTGGATCAATATATTGAAGATAAAGAACCGCAGTTAATAGGGACACCAGGAGGGGCTGTTTATCAGGTTAAATTAGCAGATTTACATAACTATGGTTTGACCAAGCAAATTAATAATGAAAATAATAAATATGGGATTCAGTACAGTTTGCGTTTAATTAAAACAACTGATGCCAAGGGCCGATCATTTGTTCAGGGATTGGTTGTTGCGAATAATCCAAACTTTTCACCGTTACGTACGCGGCAGATTTCATTGGCTGTGGGTGAGCGCGGAGGATATGCCGAGCAAAAACAATTATATGGAAGTTACGGAACATGGCAACAATCTTCGCATTTATGGAATGTTAATATTTCAGAAAATGCCGTGTTGATGAATACTCAGTTAAAATCACAAAAAACAGATTCATTGTTGCGCATAGCGTCTGTGAACCGGAGTGAAAATACGATGGATACAGATATGGATATGAACCAGCATGATATTATGGATTTGGGAAAATTAGAGCCAGAAGTTGCGAATTTTACTGAACAAGTAACGGCAAAAAATTTAAATGCAAATGTTGCTGAATTCAGTAGGTTTATGACAATTACAAAAGGATTATCAATCAAAAATGATGCGTATGTTCGTGGAAATTTAGGGTTGGAAAATCAAAATATTGTTTTATCACGAGGGCTGGTTTTGCAAAAGGATGCTTATTTTAAACAAGTAAATACGGGTGTGTTGAGAACAAATACGTTGAATTTATTTACTATAAATGCGGTTGGAGGGGTTAAATCCGAGCTGGGTGTTAATCAGCATTTGTCGATTAATAATGGTCAAGTTCGAGCCGGGTCAGTAATGGTTGGATATACAGGGTCAATTGCTTCGAGAATTGTTGTGTCCGATGAAATCAGACCGTATGAAGGAAGTCAATATTTTTGGAATTTGAAAACCAAAGAAGCAGTAATGCAGAGTTTGGCATTAAGTAATTTGTCGCAAATGATGGTTGATGCTGTTAATGCCGAAAACCCAGGAACTGCCGCGATTACGGATACCGAGACTCGTTTAAAAAGCGCAACATCGGTTTCCATGGTTATTGGGATATTAGAGGAAATGAGAGGGGCTGTGGAAAGTAAGTATAGTGGCCTTAAACTAGTTAAGTAAAACGTTTAAATCAGTACTTGAAAGCGCAGCCAACCATGGTATTTTGATTTAATTTTTTGGTTATTATGAGTTCGGTTTGTCATGGAAAAATTGTCGACGCAATTTTTCGAACAGACCAGTGGACTGGATTTGAGTTTGGTGTGGATTTATTTTAAAGGCGTGTTGATGCAGAGGTTTTGGACTGAAATTGCTTGAAATGTTCAAATATGTCGTTATAATGCCGGTGTTAGCCAAAAGGATAGATTATGAAACAAAGTGCAAATTCAATCCGCGCGGGTTGGGTTATTGAACACAACAAACGTCGTTATACGGTAACCAGTGTTTATAAAGTTAAACCAGGGAAGGGTGGAGCTTTTGTTCAGGTTGAAATGAAAGATGTCGATTCTGGTTCCAAAGCAAATGAACGTTGGAGAACAGAAGATACTGTTGAAAAATTGTTGGTCGAGGATTTAGATTGCCAATTTTTATACACAGATGGTACGGATTGTTATTTCATGAATTTATCATCATATGAACAATTTACATTGGCAAATGACAGCTTGGGCGACCAAATGAAATTTTTGGCAGATGGTATGACTGTGCAGGTCAGCTTTATCGAAGGAAAGCCTGTTTCTGTTACTTTGCCGAAAACTGTTATTGCAACTGTGGTTGAAACAGAACCGGTAGTCAAAGGACAAACAGCCGCATCATCCAACAAGCCTGCGATTTTGGACAATGGAGTCAGAATCATGGTTCCAACTTTTGTTGAGCAAGATGAGAAAGTAGTTGTAAATACCGAAACGTTGGAATACGTCGAACGAGCGAAATAACGCGAAAATCACGCATTTACCAACAAGTTTATCCCATTTTCAAACCCTTATGTATGTCTATATACACCGCGGGCTTGAAAATGGGATAAATTCGTTGTAGCTACATAATTTTGGCGTTATTTCGTTTTTGTAATATTGAAAATGCGCCTTTGGGCGCGTTTCTTGTTTTTTTGCGGGGTCGTGTATGTTTATATGCGTGCTATTTGGCTTTTGAAAAACAAAACGTCTATATGCCTCGTTTTGATTAATTTTTAAAATTCTTTGTATCTATGTAATTCTGACGTTATTTTGTAATTTTTTAATTGGAGGTTTTGGGTAAATTTTTTAGTGTTTTTGAAATGATTTGGTTGACGTGGGTTTTTACGTTGTTTACAATGGGTTCATAGAGATTTTTTGCGCCGTATTTATGGTGTGCCACGAGGAAGGAATTTGATTATGAAAAAGTTTATTGTTGGTGTGATTGCTGTTATGTCTTTGGCGGGTTGTCAGAAAGATGAAGTTCCGATGATTAACACAACTTATGTGGAAAATTTTGTTATCAATGAACACAGTGTTCCAATTTTTCAAAAGAAAGCTGCGTTAACCACAGATACGGCGAAAAACTTTTCAATTGATTTACCAAAGCGTTGTACCGTGGATTGGAACAATCAGCAGATTGTGTCCGTTGTTCCAGAACAACCGATTGCTATGCATCGGGTCGATAAGGGAGATGAGTTACCAAAATTTCAGGTTAATGATTATGAATTTGTTAGCATGAATTTAAAAACAGCCATTGAGCGTTTATTGGAAGGGACAAAAATTAAAGTTATTGCCGATGATCCTGTGTCTGAGAATATTTCTGGGGCTGTGTCATCGGGAACATTAGCAGATGCTGTGGATTTAATGACGCGTTTGGGAAAAATGTATTATTCGTATGATGCTGAGTCAAAGGAAATTCATTTGTTTTCACACACAAAGTGGTTGATGAAAATGCCAAAAGACCAATACATTGTGATGGCATTATTGGATGCGATGCATGGCGAAAATATGCGCAATTTAATTGTTAATTGGGAGGATATGACTGTATTGTTCGAAGGTAATTATAGAACAGAGCGCGATATGTCCAGGATGATAGCAGATGTTGGATCGAAAAAGTATTTAATTGCATGGGATGTGGATGTTTATCGTTTGTATCCACGTGCAGAAAATCCAATTAATTGGATGAATATAATTCCTGCGTTTGGTGATAAAAATATCAAAATGTCGGTTCCAGGTGTGGTTGGACGTTTGTTGGTGGTAAGTCCGGAAATTAATACAAAAACATTATCTGAATTTATGTCGCAACAAGCAAATGTTGTTTTGATTTCGCAAGGAACGTTTGTTATCCCAAATTCTTGGCAATCTCGTTTTGACATTGGGCAATGTTCAAGAGAAGAAAGGTTGGAGACGGACTTAACAATTGGAGCAACCGGAAAATATGGTCCGTATGCCGATGGATCAATGAAAAAAATAGATGCAAAAATTGTGTTGCGTACCGGAAAGGGCGAATTGTCTAGTTTTAATGTGCCAACAACGTTGGGCGATAATTATGTTGTGATTGGTATTCCAACGCATGCTTTTGTAGCTGATGCGACGACTACGATTTCGCCATATGCTGAATTAGTTGCTTTTATTAGTCCAAGATTGATTTCAATTCAATCTGCTGGGGAAGCCGCCGCAAGGCCAGGTTTGTCGGGGAATGATTTAAGGGCTTTTTTGGCAGACGATATGGATGATTCCGAATTTTAAAACAATAGGGGCTTGTTAATGTTTTCACCATTGGAAAGATTTATTGCGTTGCGGTATATGCGCGCGAAAAGAAAAGATGGGTTTATTTCCGTTATATCCACAGTTTCATTATTGGGGATTTGTTTAGGGGTTGCGACTTTGATTGTTGTGATGTCTGTTATGAATGGATTTCACAAAGAATTATTATCCAGAATTTTAGGAATGAACGGGCATATTGTTGTGTATCATCAAGATGGTGCAATTAAAGATTTTGATTATTTAATTGAAAAAATGAACGCAAACAAGGTTGTAAAAGCCAGCGTTTCAGGCATTGTTCCGGTTGCAGAAGGTCAAATTATGGCGTCATCCGGAGGACGTTCCAGCGGGGCTATGTTGCGCGGAATTAGAATTTCTGATTTGGAAAATAAAACAGGCGTTGGTGCAAAAATTTATGGTAATCAATTAAAAGACGTTAAGGATAACGAAATTATTTTGGGTGTTAATTTAGCCAGAACATTGCGAGCAACGCTGAATGATCCGATTACATTGACTTCGGCCAAAGGTCATGCAACTGCGTTTGGAATGATGCCACGGATTCAATCGTATCCTGTTGTGTCCACCTTTTTTATGGGGATGTATGAGTATGATTCGGGGTATATTTTTATGCCGCTTAAAACGGCCCAGAATTATTTGAATATTCAAGATTCTGTTACACACATCGATTTGTTTTTAAAAGATCCAGAAAAGACAGACGAAGTTAAAAAAGCATTATCCGAGGTATTGCCGAATTCATTTGTTGTTCGTGATTGGCGCGATTTAAACAGCGGGTTTGTTGGTGCGTTACAGGTTGAAAAAAACGTGATGTTTTTGATTTTGATGTTAATTATTATTGTTGCTGCGTTTAATATTGTTTCGTCATTGGTTATGTTGGTAAAAGATAAATCCAAGGATATTGCAATTATGCGCACAATTGGTTTATCAAAACGTTCGATGATGAAAGTGTTTGTATTATCTGGAACATTGCTGGGTTTGATTGGGGCGTTAATTGGGACCGCGTTGGGAGTTTTAATTGCAACGTATATTGAACCAATTCGTCAGTTTGTCCAGATGTTAACAGGGCGAGATTTATTCCCCGCAGAAATGTATTATTTATCACAACTGCCTTCGATTATTGATTTTTGGCAAGTGGCGGGAATTTGTTTTGTTGCGATTTTATTATCGTTTTTGGCGACGATTTATCCTGCTTATCGTGCGGCAAAGTTAGATCCTGTGGAGGTTTTGCGATATGAATAATATTATTTCAAAATTGGCGCGCGTGCCAAAGAAAAACGACATTGCTTTGGAATTGGACGGGATTGTTAAAACGTTTTTGTCTGGCGGCGAGCCTCTGACCATTTTAAAGGGTTGCCATTTACAATTGCGTCGTGGCGAAATTGTCGCATTGGTCGGACCCAGTGGTTGTGGAAAATCAACTTTGTTACAGTGTGCTGGATTGTTGGAACGTCCAACGCGTGGGCAAATTTTAATTCAAGGTGCGCCTGTTCAAAAATTGTCAGATGATGCGCGGGCAAAATTGCGTTTGAAAACCATGGGTTTTGTTTATCAAAAACATTATTTATTGGATGATTTTACTGCGCTGGAAAATGTTATGTTCCCAATGATGGCGGATGGAATTCAATCTGGTGAAGCGTCAGAAGAAGCAATGAAATTATTAAAGATGGTTGGTGTTCAGCATCGCGCAGAACATCGTCCAATGGAAATGTCCGGAGGAGAGCAGCAGCGGGTTGCAGTTGCGCGAGCATTGGCAAATCGTCCACAGATTTTATTGGCGGATGAGCCAACAGGTAATTTGGATCCTGTTCATGCGGAGGCAGTGTTTAAAATGATATTGGCCTTGGTCAAAAAGACCGGTTTATCCATGTTGATGGTTACGCATGATATGAATTTGGCCAAGAGGGCGGATAGGGTTGTACGAATCGAAAACGGTTTAGTGGTTTAAAATCAATGAAAACACATTGGACCAAGGCATATTAAGTTTCTTTGATGGAGAGCATTTGATTGCCCGTGGATTAACGGGTATTTTTTATTTTTTAAATAAAAAATATTGGAATAATTTATTTTTATAAGTTTGATAATTGGATGTTATTTATGTTTGTATACACCGCGAACCTAAAAATTGGGCGAATTCCACAACGAATCTAACAAATCAGAGATTTGAAGATTCTATTTCATAAAAACAAATGTTAATAACATTTGTTTGTTATTTCACATTCTGAACGTTTTGTTTGGAAATGAATAATCAGTAAGATATTGGATAATTTACTGGATTTTAGGTGATTTGTTTTATATAGTTTTCAAGGTATTAGTGAGGTTTTTATGTTTAAAAGGTTATTTATTATTTTTATTGCGATTTTCGCAGTTATTGGACAGATTGAGGCTGCAAATTTTACGACCAAGGCGAGGTCTGCGTATTTGGTGGATTTTGATTCGGGTGCTGTGATTGTTTCAAAAGACGCCGACGTTTTAATGCCACCGTCATCCATGATTAAAATGATGACGTTATATATGTTATTTGATGCTGTTAAAAACGGGGATTTAAAATTGGATTCAAAAATGGCCGTTTCTGAAAATGCTGATTATAGGGGTAAGGCTTGGCCCACTGCGTCCAAAATTTGTTTGGTCAAGGGTCAGCAATTAAAAGTTTCGGATGCGATATTGGGGATTATTGTTATGTCTGGCGGAGATGCATCAATTGTTGTTGCTGAAAAAATAGCGGGATCAGAGCAAAAATTTGCAACAATGATGCAGAAAAAAGCTCGTGAATTGGGAATGCGTGAATCAACGTTTGGAAATTCATCGGGTTTACCAAATCCAGACAATTTAATGACAAGTCATGAATTAGCTATTTTGGCCGATAGATTAATTCGCGATTTCCCAGATTTATATCCGATGTTTAAAACGCGCCGTTTTGAATTTAACGATTATAAAACTGATTGGTGTAAGACTTGGGGTGAGCATCATACTATGAATTATAATAAATTATTATTTAACATGGGCGGAGCGGATGGTTTGAAAACGGGCCACACGAATGAGGGTGGTTTTGGTATGACCGCCAGTGCAGTGCGTGGTGGCCGTCGTTTAATTGCTGTTATAAATGGGTTTAAAGCAAATGACCATCAGCAGTTGGCGGCCGAAGTTAAGCGTTTATTAGAATTTGGATTTAACAATACTTCGAACAAGGTTTTTTATCGTCCAGGGGACGAGGTTGTTCGGGTGCCTGTTTGGTATGGGAAAAAGGCAGATGTTGATTTGACAGTCAAGTATCCGGCTGTTGTTACGTATAATGTCGGGGCTGCGCCAAAAATTACAGTATATGCACGTTTTAATGATCCGTTGCCTGCGCCAATTAAACGGGGGGACGAAGTTGGCAAGTTATATATTCAAACAGGGGAAAAAGTTACAGAGGTTCCATTGGTTGCCAAGCATTCTGTTAAAAAAGTCCAGTTTATTGGTCGTGTTATAAAAAATATTTCAGTTTTATTCGGGGGTAAATAATGGCCAAGAAAAAAATGGACGATATTTTACATCCGAAAGACAATCCAGTTTTAATTGGGCACAAGGCTATTGAGGATAATTTCGTTAGGGCATGGATTAATCGGGATCGTGACGGGATTCATCCTGTTTGGATTTTATCCGGAGTTAAGGGAATCGGTAAGGCAACTTTGGTGTACCGTATTGCGCGGTATGTATTTAAGACTATGCATTCTGGGGATGGTTTGTTTGGTGATGATACTCCGACCAACATGGATATGGAGATTGAAGATCCAATTTTTCAGAGGATGGTTGTCGGTGGCTTGGGCGATTTTTTCGTTTTATCCGAAGAACGAGATGATGGAACAATACAATCGATTTCAGTAGACGAAGTGCGCGATATGATTGAAAAATTTCAATTGTCGGCAATGGAAGATTCTTGGCGGGTTTGTGTTATTGATTCTGTGGATTCTTTGAATAATGCTGCTGCGAATGCGTTATTGAAAGTTTTGGAAGAGCCGCCAGCAAAAGTTTTATTTTTAATGACTGCGCACAGTTTGTCCGATGTTTTGCCGACCATTCGGTCGCGTTCCAGTGTTCAAAAAATGTATCCGTTGGATGCATCTGCAATGAGGGCATTGATGTTTGATTTTATGCCGGATGTTACGATTGATCAGCAAGAGATTTTAATTAAGCTGTCTGCGGGTTCTTTTGGTAAAGCGTTAAGGTTATATCAATTGGGCGGAGTTGATTTTTTTCAATCTTTGATGCGGTTGGTTGGCGCAAATGAAGTGTCGATAAATGAGCAGATGACTTTGGTTAAACAAATGGCCAAAGTTGATGGCGCGATAGATGTTGTTACAGAAATTTTATTAGATGTTATTCATCATTATGCTATGATTTCACCACAATCCCAGCAATCAAAGTTATTGGCAGATATGTATGCCGATTGTATCAAAGAAATGCGCGCGCTGGATAAGTTATATTTAGACGCAGAGAGCGTTTTAATCAAAATGTTAACAGGAGTAAGATCGTGTTTATTGATACCCACTGTCATTTAATTTATCCAGGGTTAATCGAACAATTGGATGAGGTTGTCGTTAGGGCCGAAGATGCCGATGTTAAACGTTTGGTTTTAGTTACTGCGCGTGAAGAAGATTATCGGCAAACAATGGAAGTAATTTCCAAATATCAGTACATTTATGGTGTATTGGGTGTGCATCCAGATCATGTGGATGAACCAATTGATATTGATTTATTGCGTGAATTGGCAATGGATCCCAAGGTTGTTGGAATTGGCGAGACTGGGTTGGATTATTACGAAGAAAAAAATGTTTCGAGCGATATGCGAAAATTACAGCAAAAAATGTTTCGAGAACATATTTCTGTGGCGCGTGATTTATCTCTGCCCATTGTTGTTCATACGCGCGATGCAGCACAAGATACGCAAGATATTTTAATTGATGAGTTAAATTGTGGAGAATTTTCAGGTGTGATGCATTGTTATACTGGATCATACGAATTGGCTAAGGCTTTGTTGGATCGCGGGTTTTATTTTTCCGCGTCTGGGATTTTGACTTTTAAAAATTCGGATCGGGTGCGCGAAGTATTTTCAAAAATTCCTTTGTCAAATATTGTTATTGAAACGGATGCTCCGTATTGTACGCCTGTGCCGTATCGTGGCAAAATTAATGAACCGGCGTATGTTGTAGAGACTGCCAAAATGTTGGCCGAAGTTCACGGTGTATCAATTGAAATTTTAGAAGAGCAATTGATGAAAAATACGAAAAATTTATTTCCAAAAATGGAGATTTTATAATGGCCGAACGTCAAATGATTTCAAAAGGTTTAGTTGCGCAAAATCGCAAGGCGAATTACAATTACGCAATTGAAGATACGATTGAGGCCGGGATTGCTTTGACCGGGGCAGAGGTTAAGTCTTTGCGTTATGGATTGGCAAATATTACAGAAGCATTTGTTCAAAATCATGATGGCGAATTGGTTTTGGCAAATATGATTATTCAATCGGCAAAAACATCCAATGTGGCATTCAAGTTTGATGAGAGGCGGTATAGAACATTATTGCTACACAAACGACAAATTAATCGAATGATTGGGCAGTTGAATGAAAAGGGTGCAACTATTGTGCCTATTAAAATTTATTTCAACGATCGTGGTAAAGTAAAGGTTTTATTGGGTGTTGGTTTTGGTAAAAATAAAGTGGATAAGAGGGAGACGATTAAAAAACGCGAGTGGGGACGCGAAAAGCAAAAAACGCTGAAAACGCATCGCCAATAAACAAGACATTTATTTTTTCGAGGGTTCATGTATGTTTATATACATGCCGCACCTGCCAATCGGGGCTGGGAAAACGATTATTAATCGTTTTCTGGGTCCATCCCGAGTAATGACATAATACATTGTGTCGCAATGGTTTATTTTCCCCCCCTCTCTATAAAACATGATGATCGAAGATCATATGTTTTATTATCTCTCCCCGTTGGGGCGAGATGGTTTTTAATTGCAATGATCCGTCTGCACGTTGTTTCGCCGAGATAAAGATTGGTGCGGAGTTGTGGTTTCGAGGGATGACAATAAAAAGTTGCTGTCGCAATGGTTTATTTTCCCCCTCTCTATAAAACATGATGATCGAAGATCATATGTTTTATTATCTCTCCCCGTTGGGGCGAGATGGGTTTTAATTGCAATGATCCATCTGCACGTTG
>JAVBPX010000014.1:0-53083 GCA_031549365.1 Alphaproteobacteria bacterium | reverse complement strand
CATATGTTTTATTATCTCTCCCCGTTGGGGCGAGATGGGTAGTGTTTTTATTTTCTCCCGCACCACTCAACCACGACAAATAATTGTCGGGTTTTAATTGCAATGATCCGTCGGCACGTTGTTTCGCCGAGATAAAGATTGCCACGGAGTTGTGATTCCGAGGGATGACATTTATAATTGTTGGCGTAACTATGGGATTAAAAATCCCCGGAGTTTTCCAGGGATTTTTTGGTTGATAAATTTGAATGGCCCCCGAATGCATGAGTATGGCCAAAGAAATTAGATGCTGTCGGCGTTGATCCATTTGCCGTTCTGTAATAATCCAGGTGCAGTTGATTCAGAGCTGCGTAATTGTTGGATTACGTTTTTGGCAGATGCTGCATCAAGATCGATTATGCGCACTTTGTACATGCCGCTTTCGTTCATTACTTGGACGTTGCCAAGATGTGAAATGCGTTGTTGTAATGCTGTTGCGTTTTCGTGTGAATAAAATGCGGCTGCTTGGACTGTATATGGTCCAGAACCTGTTGATGCTGTTTGTGCCATTGATTCCCCGGATGATGCCAAGGTGGCCGCTTTGACGGCATTTGATTCATCTGGCATTACCGTTACTTGGACGTTGGCGGTTGTTTTGATGCCCAATTTTTTTGCAACAGCGGGCGATACGTCCATTAAACGTGAATTAATGAATGGACCGCGATCGTTTACGCGTACAACAGCGGATTGACCGTTATCAAGATTTGTTATTTTGACAATTGATGGCAGAGGTAATGTTTTGCTGGCTGCGGACAATTTGTTAATATCAAATGTTTCGCCGTTCGCAGTTTCTGAACCATTTAAATCGGCGGGGATGATCCCTATGATGCCGGTTTGATTGTATGCCATATCTTCGGCCGGAGTGTATGTTGTGGATTCGATAGTGTATTTAGCCCCGATATAGTATTTTGGTGCGGCCGCCATAGATGGATATGATTCAGATACGGCAGCTGGTTTATTGTATAGTTCAGACGAAGAAAGTGATTCTTCGGCTGGGAAATTTTCGCGGTCGGTGTTTACTGGGTCGCATGCCGTGATTAAAAATGGCACCACCAATAATGGTAATAGTTTTTTCATGAGGGCCCTCCTGTATGTTCTCTAGAATATCTATACTGGTTTATTATATCATAAAAAAAATACGGATTCAAATTATTTGTTTGAGCGATAATTGTAATAAAAAAACCACCGATTGTGGTTTTTGTTTTATTCCGAGGCGGAGGATTTTGATTTGCGTTCGTGTTCTTCTTGGGCCTCGACCGTCATGGTGGCCATTGGGCGTGCCATTAAACGTTTGATGCCGATTTCTTCGCCTGTTACAACGCAATAACCGTATGTTCCGTTTTCGAGGCGTTTTAATGCAGAATCAATTAAGCGCAATAGATTGTTGTCGCGGTCCATAATGCGTAATTCCATGAGGGCGTTTTCCTTGGCCGAGGCGGCGTCAATTGAATCAACTGCGCCGGCATCATTTGCCATTTTAATGTTTTGGATATCGGTCAGGGATTCGTTTTGGGAATCCAGGACTTCTTGCCTACGCTCGGTCAATATATGATAGAAGTATGCCAATTGTTCGGATGACATATATTCTTCTTTTAGAGTTGGTTTGTAGTTGGCAGGAAGTTCAAGTGTTTTATAATTTTTTTTCATGACCGTTTTACCCCCGTTGGGTTGTTTTGATTATTTTAGTGTATTTATCCATTCAATTAAAGTTTCTTTGGACATGGCACCAGATTTTGTTTCAACCAATTCGCCGTTTTTAAAAGCCAACAATGTTGGAATTGAGCGAATGCCATATTGCATTGGTGTTTGCTGATTTTCTTCGACGTTTAATTTTCCCATGCGAATTTCTGGGTGTTCGTTTGAAACTTCTTCGAACACGGGACCAAACATCCGGCAGGGCGCACACCAAGTTGCCCATACGTCCACAATTACCAGTGGAGCGTTAATATCATTTTTAAAAGTTGCGTCTGTAAATGTATGCATGTTTCCCCCTTTTTGTATTGTTTTTTTAAGCTCACATACTATATAATGATTTCAAGGTTAATGTCAACGAGTTGATGATGAGTTTTAAAAAAGATTTTTTATATGTGGACAACACAGTATTCTATGTTGATGCGGCGGCGAGTTCGCTGACTCTGATTTCGGTTTTGGATGTTATGCGCGATTTTTCAATAAATGAGTATGCAAATGCAGGTCGTGGAATGTGTCGGCGTGCCTCGAATGTTGATTTGAAAATAGAATCTGTGCGCGAAAAAGTTGCAAAATTTATTGGTGCCACGGGTCGAGAACAGATTGTTTTTAATTCTGGGGCTACGGCCGGATTAAATATGGCGGCCGAGTTTGTTGCCCGGGACTTGGATTCGGAATCAATTGTAATTGTTTCGGATTTGGATCATCACAGTGCGCGTTTGCCGTTTGAAGAATTAGCCAGGTCCGGCAAATGCAAATTATGGGTTTGTCCATTAAATGATAATTATGAAATGGATTTGGAGTGTTTGCGGGAAAAAATTCGTGGCGGTAATGTTCGGGCGGTTTTAATTTCTGCGATGTCAAATGTTTTGGGCGCGTCGATTGATGTTAAAAGAATAGTTGATGAATGTGGTGATGCGATTACTGTTGTTGATGCTGCACAACGTGTTGTTCATGGTGTGATGGACGTTTCCGATTTTGGTTGCGATATTTTATGCTTTTCTGGACACAAAATGTATGCAGATACTGGTGTTGGTGTGATGTATTTAAAAAATCCAGAAAGATTTTATCCAACAAAATTTGGTGGCGGGATGGTTGCCGCCGTTGCCGGGCATGATTGTGTTTTATCGATTGGTGCCGCGCGGTTTGAAGCGGGGACTCTGCCTATTGTTCAGATTATTGGATTGGGGACTGCGATTGATTGGATTAATTCAATTGGCTTTGATAAATTAATTTCGTATGAGCAAGAGTTGTATAATTATTTGCGTTCAGAATTGGAAAAATTGAATGTTAGGATTTTATCGCCAGTTGGCGCAAGCGTTTTGACAATGATTCCAAATAACGGCGGCGCGCTGGATGTTGGGGCAAGATTGGGTGTGAATGGTGTTTGTTTGCGTGTTGGGACGCAGTGTGCAAGTTGGCTGCACCGGTATATGCAAGTTGATGGAAGTTTGAGGGTTTCAATTGGGCCTTGGAATTCAATGGAAGAAATGCAAAGATTGGTCGAAATATTCAAAAAGGTTTTATAATGTCAGATAATCCAGATGTTGTTTTGGCCGGTGTTGGCGGAGATGGCGAAGTTGTTGAATCCCAGGTGGTGGAAGCGATAAAACAAGTATATGATCCAGAGATTCCAGTCAATATTTACGATTTGGGATTGATTTATTCAATTGAAATTAATAATGGGGCGGTGGATGTTCGTATGACGCTGACTTCGCCGACGTGCCCGATGGCGGATGAAATTCCATTATGGGTCGCAGGGGTGATTTCAAAAATTCCAGGCGTGAATATGGTTCGTGTATTTATGGTTTGGGATCCAGTTTGGAATTTAGAGATGATGTCCGAGAGGGCGAGGTTTGAGTTGGATTTATTTCATCAGGGGTTTTAGTATCTCTCTCGTCGGGGCCGCATTATTCTCGGTTCTTAATTTTTTGGAGGCGTTCTCGTATGTTGAATATGCGAAACCTCCAAAAAATTAAGAATCAAAAATAGTCGGCACAACGAAGATAGGCATATTTGGTTTTGTAGTGGAGGAATGCTTTTTTTATTTTGAAAAATAAAAAATGTAAGGTAAAATTTTATTTTCAGTTTGGTGGAATATAAAAAGTGGAAATGATAAATGAAGTTTAATGATATGAAAGTTATTTTGGCTATGGCGCCAACGGATGCAGATAGATTAGATGCATTAATCGAATTTGGAAATGGGTTAGAGGCAATTCCATCGGATTTAAGGGATTCGGCTATTGAAATTGTTGGGTGTGCTTCGCGGGTTGCGATGGCTGTTCGTCGTGATGGCGATAAATTGCATTTTTACGGAGAGGCGGATTCAATGATGGTGCGCGGAATTTTGGCAGCCGTATTGGCAATGGTTAATGAAATGAATCCAGATGAAATTAAAAAGATTTCAATTGTGGATAAGATTGTTGAGTTGAATTTGGGATTGGGAGCGCAGAGAATGAATGGGTTGGCATTTATTGCCCAATACATAAAAAATCAATGAAAATCAAGCCCTTGAAAACAAGTTTTTAAATTTTCAGACCCTTATTTACGTTTGTGTAAATAGCGGGCCCAAAAATTTAAAAATTCTTTCCAATAACATAATTTTGATTGATTTTTGTTTTGTGTTACAATTTGTGGATTATTTTGCAAAATAAAATGTTGGAATTAATTTAATGGATTTTCAAAAAATGTAATTTAGGGTGGTTTCAAATCAATTAAAGTCAAATTAAAGTAAAATGGCCGTTTTATTACGGCCATTTTGAATCAACTATGAATCGATTTAGAATCGTTATTTTGATGCTTCGTACTGTTTTTGCAGGATTAAATCACGTTTTTCGAAGAATTTTTCACAGGTTAGTTCCGTTGTTTGGATCGAATTATCAGGATTGATGTCTTGGATAATTATTACGTTGCCGGATGTGTGTTTTTTGTTCGCAATATTATGCGCCAAGTTTGATTTTATTATCTCGTTGAATTTTCCACGTAATGGGCGTGCGCCCTGGGTTGGGTGTGAGCCCATTTGAATTAATTTTGATGTTGTTTTGGAATTTGGGTATGCCAAAAGTCCATGCAAATCAGAAATAATCAAGTTCATTTCATAAAAATATGAATCCAATATTTTTTCCAAGTGTATATTGGTCAGGTTTTTAAATTCAATTGGTCCGCCCAGACGGCCGAGTAATTCTGGTTTTAGTAAATTCGATAATTTTTGTTCGTCCAAATAGGCGCTTTCGGAATGATTGAAGCCAACAGAGCGCATGTTGTTTACGCCTGCATTTGAGGCTGCGATGATAATTGTGTTTTTGAAAGACACGTCTTCGTTTTTGTTGGTGCGGGATGTGCCTTTGTCAAAAATTTGAAGCAATGAGTTTTGCACTGTTTCATGAGATTTTTCAAATTCATCAAAAAGTACAATTGCGTTTGGGTTTTTTAAAACATAGTCAACCAAAATACCCCCACGATCATAGCCAATATATCCAGGAGATGTTCCAAATAAAGCGTTTGAGGATATTTGATCGTTATATTCATTCATGTTTAAGCGAAGCAGAGGGCGATCGAGAATTTTTGATAAAACTTCGGCTGTTTCGGTTTTGCCAACACCAGAGGGGCCTGCGAAAAACATTGTTGTTTGAGGGCGTTCCGAGAATAGGTCTGGGATTATTGTGGATACAACAAGTCGGTCCGAAATGATTTTTAATGCCGGGTCTTGGCCAAAAATTTTTGCTTGTAAAGCAGACAAGATGTTAGATGGATTAATTTTATCATACTTGTTTGGTTTTGATGAGGGGATAAGTGTTGCTTTTCGCAGATTTTCCGGATTTTGATTGGAATCAATTTTTTCGCGGATGGTGATTGCTTCTTGGATTGTTGATACGCCGGATTGACGTTTTGCATCCTCGAATTCCAAAAATGTTTCGCGAAATTCCGATGGAAAAAGTTTAGAAGGATTGATTTTGGATTTACGCAGCATTTCCATTTGTGGCATATTGGAAATCATTCCTGCGGATTCATCAAAAAAGTTGTTTACAAGCAAGTTGCGAAACAAGCATATTGAATATGGTGTGTCGTCGATTATTGTGTCGGCTTCGGCCTCTTGGGCCAGAGTTACAATCGATGGTTCAATTTCAATTGTTGAATCCGATGATGTAACTTCGAGTTCGGAAAGCTTTTTTCTGTAATCTCCCCATTTGCGGGTAAAAGAATTAATTTCACGTTGTGGGATATTATTATCCAACAAAAATTGTTGGATGGTTTTATCCTGCATTAAAAACGATATGGCATGCGCCGAGGATATGGAATAGGAAATTTTATCCATATGTTTTGCAAGTTTGGTGAGAAAGTCGTGGGAGCTGATAATTTCTTTTTTCTGTGCCATTTTTGTTTCCAATTTTGTAGTCTTATTTTTAATTATTTGCCTTGGTCTGATATTAATTGTTTGAATTGTGCGGATGTATATAATTGAAATTTTGCGATTTTGTTTTGATCGATTTCTGTTATTAGGGCAACCATATTTTTGGTTTTATAGCCAGATAAGATGTATCGAGATGCATTTATCGCAATGTTTTCGTTGAAAATTTGTTGGATTTGACGCGCCCCGGATTTTTCCGAAACCGTATTTAATAATTTGTTGGACACTTCGTCTGTTACTAAAATGCTTAGTCCATAATCAAACATTAATTGTTCATTCATTTGGTTTATGTTATATTCCAAGATGTCTTGGTAATGAATTTTTTCCAATTTGTTAAATTTTATTGGTTCTCCGAAACGGGATAAGATTTCTGGTTTTAATACTTTGTAGGATGGTTCTTTTTCATTGGTAGAGGTTTTGTATCCAACGACGCTTTTGTTTTTTTCAAGAGTATTTGATGTGGCGATGATGATTGTGTTTTGAAATGATATATCAGCGCCTTTGTTAGTGCGAGTGGACCCAGAGTCAAGGATTTGTAGCAAGTTTTCTTGGATTTTTTTATGCGCCCGATCAATATTATCAAATACAATTATAGCGTTTGGTTGTTTTGCAATATTTTCAGTTAATATTCCGCCGTTTTCATAGCCAGAAGAGCCAGGTGTTGCACCAAATAAAATATATGATGAATCAAATGTGTCGTATGCGTGCATATCAAATGTTATTATTGGACGATCAAGTGTTTCCGAGAGAGTGCGGGCTGTTTCCGTTTTTCCGGTTCCCGTTGGGCCGACGAAAAGCATTGATGCCATTGGACCAAAAGAATTGTTTTTGATTATGGTTGATACAATGATTTTGTCCGCGATGGTTTTAATTGCAGAATCTTGGCCAAAAATGCGGGATTGGAGTGCAGGTAAAAGGTTTAATAGTTTTTCATCCTCGTTACGTTTGATTTTTGAAATTAGCTTGTTGCCGATTGATGAGGGGATGCCGTTTTCCTCTTTGGACATTTCAAAGTTTAGTTTGGCAATATTAAATTCCTTTGGGAATAGCCGGTCTGGTTGTATGCCAGAGTTCCATAAATGCTGCATCGTCGGTATTGTCGAAATAACTCCGTTATTTTCAGAAAAATAGTTTGTTATAAGCAAATCACGCAACAATCGAATTTGATATGATAATCTATCGTTTGGGTATTTAAATTCTGCGGAGTGTGATATCGCCACAACATTTTCATCAATTTTTGTTTCATGGGATGATTGTTTGGTTCGGCGTGATTTGATTTTGTTCCATTCTGTGTTGATTTTAGCAATTTCTTGTTCGGATACTCGTTTTGACTTTAAAAAGTTTTTAACAGAATCTAATGATAGCAAAAATGAAATAGCATGAGAAGTTGAAGCAATTTTTGTGAAGCTGTTTACTTCGGCGGCTAGTTTCGTTTGAAAATCGTGTGCGTTGTTTATTGTCATGCAAAATCCATTTATTAGGTTTATATGCATGTATGTTATTGGAAAGGTTTATTTTGTCAAGCGATTTTTGAATAAATGTGCATGGTTGACATGTGGTTAAGAAAGGTGTTAAAATTACGGTTATGAAAAAATTAACACGACATTTGGCGCGGGCGAAAAAGCCCTATGCTTGGTTTCGACGTTTGTCCTGGAAGCGTCAAGTAGCAATTTCGATTTTGGTTGGTATTATTGTTGGGTTTATACCATTGTTTGTAATTCACAAGACTGTGGTGCCTGTGTTTACACCCAGTTATTTTGTTGAAACACAGATGATGGTTAAAAATGGTGATACTCTGTCCACTTTGTTGTCCGGTGTTGGCGTGTCGGGCGTTGATATTAATGAAATTGATAAATTATTAAAAAAACAGGGGAACAAAAATTATTTACGGGCAGGTGCTGATACAATTACCGTTACAATGAATAATCGAGATCCGAATTCCAAATATTTAGAAAAATTATTAATTGCGTCTGGGCCTTGGGAACAGATTATTGTTCAAAAGGGCGACAAGGGCGAATGGATTTTAAATTCAGTGCAATTGGAAAAAGACGTTCGGGTTGTTCGCAAAGACGGTGAAATTATGGACGGAGATTCATTTTATTTGGCCGGAATGCGCGCAAATATTCCGACAAATATTTTGGCAGAAATGTATGATTTGTTCAGTTTTGATATTGACTTTGAACGTGATGTTAGGGTTGGGCAAAAGTTTGCCGTTATGTACGAAGAACATTATAACAAAGATGGTGAATTTGTAAGTACTGGGGCCGTGGTGTTTACTGAATTTCATGCCCGTGGACATTTGCAAATGTATCGTTACAAAAATTCCAAGGGAACAATTGGGTATTATGATGCCAATGGTATGGGCGCAACAAAATCATTAAAAAGAACGCCTATTAATAATGCCAGGGTTTCATCATCATTTAATTTAAGTCGTAAGCATCCGGTTTTGGGATATACGCGTGCGCATCGCGGAGTTGATTTCCGTGCCGGGACTGGCACACCAATTCCAGCCGGTGGTTCAGGGCGTGTTGTCGAACGTCGGTATGGTTCCGGGTATGGTAATTATGTAAAGATTCAGCACAATGCAACGTATGCAACATTATATGCCCACATGAGCCGTTTTCAAAAAGGCGTTGGTGTTGGATCGTATGTTAAGCAGGGACAAATTATTGGCTATGTCGGATCGACCGGATTATCCAGCGGGCCGCATTTGCATTATGAAATTATACGAAATGGCGAAAAAGTTAATCCATTAACAGTTAAATTGCCGTCAATCGACAGTTTGAGCGATTCCGAGAAGAAAGATTTTATAGCTATGAGGTCTGCGATGGATTCGACTTTCGCGGTATTAGGGAAGTATCCGAAGTTGTTTGTTCAGTTGCCGGGTAAGTTTTAAGAACTCTGAATGATGTATTTTCGACGGTGTTTTGTTTGCCCGTCGGTAACGACCGCGAATCATTAAAATTATTTCATTTCCATTCATAATTTAAATTAATCGGGGGTCGGTTTCGACTTTCGCGGTATTAGGGAAGTATCCGATTTTGACGCGATTATATATGTTACTGTGACGCGTGGTTAAAAAATTAAATAACCGGCATATTTGGTGCGGTTTATTTTTATTGTATTTGTTGGGATTTAGAGGTCGGAGCCCAGGATGCCATGATATCGGTTGCCCGTATCAGTCAGGGTTTTTATTAGTTTACGTGGGTTTAGGCCGTGGAACAATGTTAATACTGTGCCAGAATCAGTTGCGATCATATCGCGAACTGTGGCTGTTGCAGGGGGGAGTTCGTTGAAAAATGTACTGCTGGGTCGCACTTCGCCGGCCATTAGGGGGGATTTCGCGTCCGTTTTGAAATTTTTAATTACGAATAATTGGCAGTCCGGAGTAATTATCATTTTTTCCGAGATTTGCGGTGTGGTTTTTTGGTCGTTGGGCAGCAGACTGGACCACCAACCGCGGGAATTTGAAAAAACCGGCACGTATAGGGTAATATTTGGATGTTTTTGGAATAAATTTTGGACGTCCGATAGTTTGTCGATAAACAAAACCGGAAAGTCGTCATCGGTTCGGTTATAAACGTTTTTTATAATTGTATTGTATGTGGCATCATGGGCCATTGTTTTTGGCCAATAAATTGCGTTCGTTGGTGTGTAAGTAGCGGAATTCTTTAACATCCCGACCATTTTACCATATTTTTACGATTCGTTCAAACGTAATCCTGAATAAAATCATAATTTTGTTTGTTGTCGGGTGTGGAGTTATGATTTTGAGGGATGGCGTAATGGGAATGATATCTTGACGTTGGTTTAGAATAGGGGAAAATTTAAATTTTGCTTGCGTGCGGGCGGTTGCGCGGTTAAGATTGTTGGTATTGGTTTGCCGGTATAGCTCAGTTGGTAGAGCACCTCATTCGTAATGAGGGGGTCGTAGGTTCGAATCCTGTTACCGGCACCACACTTCGCCAAAGTTTTGTGTGGCTGGCCATTGTTATGAAAACGCATCATGCTGTTGCATTGTTTGTTTTTTCGCGGGGTCATGTATGTCGAATGTGTTTTGCGCGTTGAAATAAATATCAAAAGCACAATTATTTAGAATGTTTTTATAATAATGGTTTTAAATTCAGGATGGGTGGTTATGAAAAATTTAAGTGAGAAAATTCAAGATGCTCTGAAAATGTTGATTGTTGTTACCAGTCAATTGCAGTATGGGTATAGTTCTTCGTCCAAAGATTTAGATGAAAAATTAAAGAAAGCGGGTATCATTCCGCCTGTGAAGTTGTATTATGATTATAAATTGCCGAATAATATGTCGCCTGAGGATTATGAGGCCGAAGTGGATGAGTTAGTTTTTTATTATGTTTTTGATGAAAATAGTGATGCGGAAATGTTTGAAAAATATACGGAAGCATTAAATGGCGATGAGAAGGCCGAATTATTATCGTTTATAAAAAAACGCCAGGAAAATAATGATAATTTAATAGTCTTGGAGGCCGCGAAAGTAAAGGCTTTGAATCCCGAGTTGCGTAAGATTGTAACAACGGTTAAACGCGGTGATAAGGTTTTAGAAATTTGGCCGAAGTTGAGTTTGTTGTCTGGGGCGGCTTACGGATTTGCGCCAGAGGATATTAAATATTTTATAAATAGACCGTATCCAACGCCAGAACAGGTAAAAATTGAGAATGCTGAATATGACGAATTTGAAAAGTTAACAGGGATTAGGCCAACGTATGTTCTGTCCCCAGAGCATTATAATGCGATAATGGCGGCTGGACGAATTTTTGAAAAGAGAAAAAATAATACAAGAAGCTGATTTTGCATAGGAGTTTTATGGTGGTTAGGGTTAAATCTTTGGAAGAATTACGTTTGTTTGCAGAGAGATTCGCAAATGAATTGGCGGCACCCATTACAATTGCGTTACAGGGAGATTTAGGTATGGGTAAGACCGAATTATCACGCAGGATTATTCAGGCGTTATCGGGGGGGGATGTTGTGGTTCCTTCGCCTACGTTCACAATTGTTCAGACGTATGATTCCAAAAAAGGGCCGATTTATCATTTTGATTTATATCGAGTAGAAGACAAGAGTGAATTGGTTGAAATTGGTTTGGAAGATGCGGTTCAAAATGGTATTACATTAATTGAATGGCCAGAAATTGCGCGTGAATTTTTGAATCCAACGCGGACGATTTGGGTTAAAATTACCGCGCCGAGCGAGGATTCGCGCGAAATTGAGATTGTTTATCCAAAATAGGTTTTCTATAATTTTTTGTTGGGGTTGAATATTTTTTCTTGATTTCTATATAATAATTGATAGAATGTGCGTACGTTATCTGGGTGAGTGATGGAACTGGTAGACGTAGCAGACTCAAAATCTGCCGAGCGCAAGCTCATGAGGGTTCGAGTCCCTCCTTACCCACCAAAATTAAAAATGCTGTCGAAAGACAGCATTTTTAATTTTAATAAAGCAACGCAGTTAGTGATGTTTTGTATGTGAGGATTTGTTGTTGAACGCGTTTAGGTGCGAGATTTTTTTAGTGCAATGGCGTTTTGTGCGTGATTTATAAGTATCCATTTTGCGTAAACATTTTGTTTGGCCTTGATGTCGTTCGCAAGTGTTTTTATTTGGTCCAGGGATGTTGCGGACAATGCCTGGTCAGGGCGGATGCCCGAGGGTGTGAGTGATTCAAGGTATTTGCCAACATCCGGGTCGCCAGAGTCCAAGGAATGGTGAAGTCCAGCAACAGTTGGATATGTTTGTTTTACCAGAGAAATGAAATCAAGTGGATATTTCATGGTTTTTCCATTGTTACCAGTCAATTATATCATAAGTTTTAATAGATTTTAACGGATAAATTATTGCCGGGCAAAATTTGTTTTTGAGGGCAATTTATATCGGTGAAAATGTTTAAAGGTTAGTCGTCGAAACGATCCAATTTTTGCTGAATTGATTCGATTTCATCATTTACCGCGCTTTGGGCGTTTTTTAATTCGTCAGAATCAGATGCAAGGCGCATTTCAATTATATTTTTACGTTGTTCAATTAATGCGTTCAAATGGTTTTGCATTTGCAGGTACATAATTGTTTTATTTGCCGAATGCGATGTCATAGATTGGGCGCGCAACATTTCCGATTCAATCGGTTTTGTGTTGGCGTCAGTTCGCGCCAGGGCTGCCATATAAATTTTTTGGATGGTTGGGTTTGTGATTTTAAATCCAGCCAAAAATTCCAAGTGCAAATCCAATAAATCCGGATGGGTCAGGATGATAGCAGTTAACATTTTTTCATCGCCGCTGGCAGCGTTTGGAACGTGTAGTTTTGGCGCTGGTTTGTTTTGTTGAGCGCGGTGGCCCCAGTTTTCAAACATCAAATTTTTAAATGTGGAATTAATATGTTTTTTTAAAATTTCATCGCGAATTAAATTTGTTTGACCGACCAGGTATTTTTCGATTTGCGCGCGGCCAGATGGGCCAGATGATGGGTATGTTTGATTTGCAAGTGCCCAGATATAATCCGTTAAATTTGTTGCGCGGGATAGTAAGAATTCGAATCCGGCCGGCCCCTCGCGACGAATAATTTCATCCGGGTCGGATTTGTTTGGCAATAACATAATCGAAATTTTATGATCCGATGTTAACATTGGCAGAATGATGTCCAGGGATCTGGCAGCGGCCTTTTGCCCAGCAATGTCCCCATCAAAGCAAAAAATAATTTGTTTTGTTAATTTCAAAATGCGTGATAAATGATCCGATGTTAATGCGGTCCCAAGTGGTGCGACCGTTTCGCCAAAGCCCGCGTTTTGGAGCATGATGGTGTCGATTTGACCCTCGACCACGATGGCGCGGCCGCGAGAACGAATGGCCGGTTTGGCAGAGGCCAAGCCGTATAATGTCCGGCGTTTATGGAAAAATTCTGTTTCTGCGATATTTACATATTTTGGCTCGTCCGGGTTCATGGCACGACCAGAAAAGGCAATTACTCGATCGTTTTCATCCGTTATCGGAAACATTATGCGGTTGCGGAAAAAATCATAATTTCCAGGGCCATTATTTGATTTCCGGATTAATTGTGATGCGTATAAATCGGCGTCCGAGAAATTTTTAAGGCTTTGGGTTAGAACGCTGCCATGTGGTGCGTATCCAATTCGAAATTGACGGATGATTTCGTCCGAAAATCCGCGTTCGCGTAGATAATCCAGGCCCGGGCGGCCATCGGGCGTATATAAAATACGGCTGAACAATTCCGAGGCGGAATTCATTATTTTTAGGTAGGTCAAAGCACGTTCCTGTTGAACTGGATCAATAGGTTTCCATTGTGGAACAGGGATGCCCGCCATGGCGGCCAGTTTTTCGATTGCTTCCAGGTACGAGAGATTATTCGCGTTTGTTTCAAAGTTTATAATATCGCCGTGGGCGCCACAGCCAAAACAGTGATAGAAACCTTTATCCTCGTTCACGGAAAATGAGGCGGTTTTTTCGTTATGGAATGGGCAACAGCCCCAGAAATCCTTGCCCCGTAATTTCAAAGGTACGCGTTTGGATACCACGTCAACAATTGACAGGCGGGAACGGAGGTCTTCGCGAAAAGTTTTATGATCAGTCATGCGATTCAGTTTAGGATATGTTTAGTCGAATTGCAATTATATTGTGTCGCATTGCGTCGAGATTAATTAGACTGTATGCCGGCCCATGCCGGTAGGACAAAGATGTGTGTTTAGGAGGGTGGGGAAAATTCTTGCTTTTTTTGTGGGAATTTCCTATAATTCCAGGGTTGGATGGATTAATTAACCAAGGAGTGTTCGTCTGAAAACAACATTGACCCCAAACAGGGATACACAGAAAAGAAATAATGGGCCTCGGATTAATCGCGAAATTAATGCGCGTTCCGTACATTTAATTGATGAAAATGGTCAAAATATTGGCGTGGTTCCAATTTTTCAAGCCGTGCAAATGGCAGAAGATGCTGGGATGGATTTGGTCGAGATGAATGGAGATCAAATGCCGCCGATTGTGAAGATTATGGATTACGGCAAATTTAAATATGAGCAGAAAAAGAAAGCTGTTGAAGCAAAGAAAAATGCAAAAGTTGTTGAAATCAAAGAATTGCAATTTCGGCCTGTTATCGAAGAGCATGATTTTCAAGTGAAAATGCGTAAGTTAATCGAATTTATAGAAGATGGCGATAAAGTTAAAGTTGTTGTTCGTGGACGTTTCCGTGATATGCAAAACAAAGATAAAGTATCAAACGTATTTGACAGAATTATTGCAGATATGGGTGATAAAATTATTGTAGAGCAGGAAGCAAAAGCGAATGGTAGGAATATTGGGATGATGATTGCACCCAGCAAGAAATAAAACATTTGAAAATGCGCGCTACGGCGCGTTTTTTCATTTTTTCGCGGGGTCATGTATGTCGAATACACTCCGCCCGCTGAAAAAATAAAAAGAACCCACCGTATCATCATATTTTGAAATGTTTTATGGTTCAGAATAATTATATGTTTATATACATCGCGGTCCTAAAAATTCGAGGAATTCTTTATGCTCTCCTGTTTTGATTAACTTTTTAGGGGCTATGAAAACGGTTTGTTATTTCATATTTTGAAATGTTTTGCGGTTCAGAATAATTATATGTTTATATACACCGCGGTCCTAAAAATTCGGGGAATTCTTTATACTCATCCCGTTTTGATTAACTTTTTAGGGGTCATGAAAACGGTTTGTTATTTCATATTTTGAAATGTTTTGCGGTTCAGAATAATTGTATGTTTATATACACCGCGGTTCTAGAAATTCGGGGAATTCTTTATGCTCTCCTGTTTTGATTAACTTTTTAGGGGTTGTGATAACTGCGCGTGATGGCGCTTTCTCATTTTTTTGATGAGATCCCAAACATCGTCAGAAGCGATGAGGGAGGATAAATAGTTTATAGTCTGGTTTAGGCGGAGTGGGTTTGAATCGTTTCTGTGATTTGTTCAAATTGGGTGTTGTATGGGACAGAAGGTTCAAAGTAGACATCGACCAAGCCGGACTTTTTTATCCATTGGTTTTTTTGCCAGTATAATCCTGTGTTTAATCCGATTGGAACGATGTTTGATTTTGTGACTTCCGCTATGAACATCATGCCGCGGCGGTATTTATTTGCTGTGTTTGGTTTGACGCGGGTGCCTTCGGGAAATATTATTATATTATATCCAGAATCAATTCGTTTTTTTGCATCCAAGGCCAATTTATTTACGTTTGTTTTGCCGTTTGCACGATTTACTGGAAGCATACCAAGGCGTGAAAATACCCAGCCATAGATTGGTATCCACATTAATTCGCGTTTCAATATGAATATACCATTTGGGACGTGTTTAAACAGTATTGCAACGTCCATTGTTGACATGTGTTTTGATACAAATATTCCGTGTGATGGGATTTTTCCGTGGATTTTATATTTTAATCCCAATATATAGTGCATTTCCCAAAGTAATACACCCATCAACGAAACACATGTTTTGTGCAACAATTTTTTAAATGGCAGTACTAGTAATAAAATTGGGGCGAATAATATCAGAGATGTCCACATGAAAAATGAATAAATTAGTGAGCGAATGAGTTGTAGCATTTTTTTTAATCCCCCCTATTGCCCGCGGGCGGTGAAGCCCAGTGAAGTGCCCAAATATTTTACGTATTCCATTCCCCAACGTTGTAAGCGTACGTTTGTTGGAAGTTTATATGATGGGACAGGGCATACCGCGATTTCAACGTTATACAATTGTTTTTCCAATAATAAGCGGGCGCGACGAATGTGATAGTCGGATGTTATCAGTACAATTCGGTTATAGTTTTTTTTAAGGACGTATTTGGAAATTTCAACGCTGTTTTCATAGGTGGTTTTCGATTTTTGGTCTATTTTAATTCGGCCCCATAATGCAGTGTCGCCAACAATGTCGGCCAATTGGCCAGCGCCAACGCCAGATATAAACATGGAGGTTCTTGGATAGCGCTTTAAAATTTTTACTGCGTATGGAATTCGCATACCATCACCAGTTAATACAACCAGGGTATCATTTGGCAAAATTTTTGTACAGACAGGGGTCGTTTTATAAAACAATATTCCGCCCAAGAAAAATGCTAGTAAAAAAAGCAAGGATGAACGAAGAAAAATGTTTTTCATTTTATTTCACCACTGATATTTTTTTGAGTGTATCCAACACGGTTCGTTTTGTTATATAGACCGAAAATAATGTTACTGTAACAGGGACAAACATTAATGTTATCCAGTGATAGATATTTAGGCGCATCATGCCCATCATTCCAATTTTTTGTTGCGATATTACTGCAAGCAATCCACCAATTACTGGGACCGATATTACAAATCCAATTGCTGCGCCAATTGCGACCAGCCACAAGACAATTCGTGAAAATTGGTTTGCTATGAATGAATCATATGCGCCAACAATATCCAGGATTTCAATTTCTCGTTGGTGAATCATTAAACTGTTTTTTGTCGCATATGCAACAGCAAGACCCGTTGCGATAAATACGAATATCAAAAGTAATATTGCAACGAAAATTATCCTCTGCCCGATTACGGTCATGTTTTTATGCCATTTTTGGTGCGTCATAAAACGAACATTTTGGATGTCTGAAATTTTTTCAGAAAAAGTGTTTAAATCATTTGTGCGTTTAAATTCAACATCTATCATTTTTGGTAAATATTGTTCGATTGAAACGCCGCGGCCAATCCAGGGTTTTAAAAGATCCATCATTTCTTGGTTAGACAAAGTTGTAGTTTTTACGATTTTGCCGGAATTTTGTTTTATTAACGCGTTTACTGATTTTAGGTTTTCGTCGAATTTTGATTCATTATCAAATGTTGGTAAAACTTGGATTGTTGCTTTTAAATCCCATTGGTGATCCCATTGTGTTACTGCGGTTCCAAGAGCCAGTACAATTGCCAAACAAAGAGTTGATAAAAATACCATCAATGCTGACATCGCAGACAAAAACGATGATTGGTCGCGGACTGGGAAGAATATTGGTGGTTGGTGGATACTCATTCTTTGTTGTCCGGGTTTAGGGGTTTAACCATGCTCTGGAATGAGTCATATTGTTTTTGTAAGTTATTATATAATTCAGAAAAATAATCTTTCATGTCGATTGGTGCGGTAGGCTTTTTATCGTCCAAGTTTAATGGGCCAGGTGATTCGATTTTTGCAGTGGGTGTTGCGCAAGTTCCTGTGTCACCCAATTCCATGCCAAATGGTTTTTTAAACGTGACGTGTTTTTGATCAATATAAATTCGAGGATATTGATAGGTTTCCAATAGTTTTTGGCTGTGTGTGGCGATAATTACTGTTGTCCCGGATTTGTTTAATTCCAAGAATAATTCCATTAATTTTTTTGAATTTTCATCATCCAAATTTCCTGTTGGTTCGTCCGCCAGCAATATATCTGGTTGTGTTATAATTGCGCGGGCCACTGCGATTTTTTGTTGTTGGCCGCCAGATAATGTCATTGGCTTTACACGGGCATAAGCGGATAAGCCAACCCAAGCCAAAACGCGTTTGACCAGGCGAGATATTCGATCGGGACTTTCGCCCATTATTCGAAGCGGTAACGCAATGTTATCAAACACAGATAGAGAATCAATCAAACAGTAATCTTGGAATACGATTCCAATTCGACGACGCATATCCGCCAGGCCGTCGCGCGATAAATCATGGGCGTTTTTGCCGAACAGCCGAATGCGGCCACGGCATGGTTTATGCAGTTGATAGATCAAACGCATTAGGGTTGTTTTTCCAGCGCCGCTGGTGCCGGTTAGAAAGTAAAATGAGCGTTCCTGGATGTGAAATGTGACGTCCGATAATATTTCGTCCCCAGAGCCATAGCGTACGCCGACATCCTGCATAGAGATTACGGTTTTGGGTGCTGGTTTTTGGGCTTCTGAAAATGATGGTTTTTTAATGTCTTCCATGGCGATGAGAATACCAGAAATAGGGACATGATTGCAACAGGATTTTATTTTTTATTTGCAATGATTGCTTTGATGGTTTCCTGTTATGTGATGATATTTATTTTTTGACAGAATAAGGACAGCCGCAATAGCGTTGGCGGTAAAAATCATGTTGGTAATTTAACTTTGAACGAAGTGGTTCCAATGATTTCCAATCCAATTCGATATATTTTATTTCGTTTTTTTGACAGAGTTCGATTGCGCATTGATCCACTTGGCTTTGATCTTTGTGTCGGGACACGCCAAATGTTGTCGTAATTGCATCAAAATTATTTTGTTTGGCATATTCAATGCCACGAGCAATGCGATAGTTAAAACATTTTGTGCAACGTGGACCACGTTCAGAGTCGTTTTCATGGCCAATCATTTGTGCATTCCAATTGTCAAAATCCCAGTCCAAATCAATAAATGGAACATTTAATTTTGTGCACAAGTTTTTATTTTCAATCAAGCGTTTTTGGTATTCGTCGTTTGGCCAGATATTTGGGTTGTAAAACATTACTGTGAAATTTTTATTGTCGCGATGCAATGCAGAAATAATCCCGACCGAGCAAGGTGCACAGCAGGACATTAAAAGCAGATTTTTAAATTCATGGGTTGTATTTGTCATACGTTTAGTATAAAATAGAGGTTGATAAAGGCAAGAAAAATTATGAAAAAAAAGTTAATTTGTGGTTTGATTTTTGTGGGCGGATTTATTGGGGCTGCCGATGCGTTTGATTATCAATACAGCGATAAATTAAAGTTTAATTTATCCGGTTATGGCATGGTTGGCGGGATGGATGTTTTGAATTATGATCGGCAAACGGATTTTATTTATGATTGGCAGATTGCTGGGCGTGCTGAATACGATATTAATTCCGATTGGAAAGTTGGGGCCATTATTGGCGGCAAAGAGTTAAACAAGGGAACAAATAATTATTTTTCAGATGTTTCGGGCTTTGTCCAAGCCCCATGGTTTAGGGCAGAGGTTGGGTTGACTTCATCCATTGCGAAGAAATTATGGCTGGGTGTTCCAGATGTTGGGGCATTAAGAATTAACCAGGAATCTATGGTATATAAAAATTTATTGCCGGATGGCATGTCGACTATGACGACCACTGCGCCTGTTACGGCGTCCACTGCTGTTCGTGGGATATTGGTGTCGCCACCCAAAAATTTTCAGGTTGGAGTTTCGTTTGCCCCGGGGGAAGTTAATGAATATAGGTCTGGTAGTGAAAAAAATACTTTTGATTATGTGGCTGATTTAGGGATTAAATATAGGCATAATTATGGAGCAACAAAGTATGTTTGGTCCGCAGGTGTTACGTATATAAATAATCCAATTGAGGTGGCAAGTGATGATTATTCATTGAACGTTACTGCGGATAGTCGGACGGAATACAATGCCGGGGTTAATGTTCAATGGAAAAGTTATGTGTTGGGATTTTCAGGCAAAATTGTTTATGATTTAAACCCGATTGGGTTAAATACGGATGGTTTGGTTTTGGGTGCGGGTTTGAGTTATGATATTTTAAACTGGTCATTTAGCGGTTCGTATTTTTATACGGACACCAGTTTGTTTGATGGAAGCATCCAAGATCCGATTTTAAATACAGCATTGGTATCGATTCGGTACAAATATGATAAATATTGGGATTTATGGATGTCTGTTGGCGACGTTTTTGGCGCTGGAATGATGTATGATAATGCGGCGTTTGTTAGTGGTGGGTTGAGATTTAGGTTTTAAAATATTCTGAGAATCTTGCAAATAAATTTAGATTTCATTAGAATTTAGAGCTAGCTTGATAAATAAATGAGATCTTTTTATTTGTTCGTTGTTCAATTTATTTAAATTAATATTTTTTAGTTCTTTGCCATGTTCATAATATTTTAGTGCTTCTATCTTTTGAAATTGATCTGCGGTTATATCAAATATTTTGCTTTTATATATATTCCAAAAGTGACAATTGTCGGCTGTGTGATATATAGACAATTTTGGAAATAATATTTGTAATGCAAAGGACGTATCTTTGCAAAAGCCGAGAGAAGCAAAATTCCATATTTGGCCCTGGGGGCAAAAAGATAAGAAAATTTTACGGATTTCAGGCTCTGTAAATGCTGTGCGAAATTTGTTTGTGATTTCAGATAAAGAATACGATTGTCCGTTGTAATAGGTTTTTGGAATATCTATTTTTTTTGCTTGTATGATTAATTCGTCGGTGAATTTATAATGGTTGTTTAGCATTTTAATTCGTTTATTTATAGGACTTTGGTAAATATCATATATCCTATAAAGTGTTTGTCAATGGATTTTATTATGTTTGAATGACAAATGAAAAGTTGCTGTCGCAACGTTTGTTTTACTGGATCCTCTCGGCTACGCTCAGGATGACCAAAAATTGAGATTTTATTGCCTAGAAAGGATATTTATTTTAATTGCCATTTGAGAATAGTCATTAAAAAACCCCGCCGGGGCAGAGTTTTTTATTTGGATAAATAAAAAATAACCGGGCAGAGCCCGGCTATTTTATAGCAAATGTTTATGCAAAATTATTTTGCAACAACTGTTTTTGCGTTACGGTTTTGTGACCATACAGATTCGCCTGAACCCAATACTTCTGGCTTTTCTTTGCCGTAAGATACTGTTTTTAAGCGAGATGCGTCAACACCGTCTTTGACAATTACAGCTTTGGCTGCGGCTGCACGACGTGCGCCCAAGGCCAAGTTGTATTCAGATGATCCGCGTTCGTCACAGCGACCTTCGATTGTTGCTTTGACGTCTGGATGATTTTTCATGTACAATGATTGGCCCAACAAATTGTCACGGGATTCCGATGTGATTTCAGATGAATCAAATGCAAAGAATACTTTTTGGCCGTTCAGATCAGCTGGTTCAACGATTGAAGATCCGCCGCAAGCAGCCAACAGGCCGACAGAAGCGAGAGCTGCGAATTTTAACACTTTCATTAATTACTCCCTTGATTAATTGTGGTCAAATGGTTTACAGTGTTCGGAAACATTATATATCAAAAAGGGTCGATTTGCAAGATAAATATAAGGATTTTATTGGTAGGATTATATTCGATTTGGATCAAGCCGGAGTTATTGACGAGGTATCCGAATGTGTAACAATTCACGAATTTGGAAAACGTGTCAGGGGCGTTCATGAGGATAGTGTCGAAAAGACCCGAGAATCCGGGAATAATATGATCCAAAATTCAGCGCCAATTCGGCCAAATTTAGTTCAGCCAAAGGCCCCGACGGATCCGATTGATGTGGCGGAACGTGCCAAAAAATGTGTGGATGGGATAGATTCAATTGCTGGATTGTTCAGCCAGATTAAAAATTTTTCAGATTGTCCGTTGAAATGTATGGCTATTAATACCGTTGTCCCAAGTTGCCCGGAATCTGTTTCTGTTATGGTTGTAACCGATTCACCAAGTTCAGATGATGATGTTAATGGGCAAATTTTATCGGGTGAGGCAGGGGAATTATTTGATAAAATTTTGCAATCTGTTGGGATGTCCCGCCATTGTGATGTTGCGATTTATCCATTGGTGTTTTGGAGACCCGCGGGTAACCGCAGCCCGAATGATGCAGAATTATCAATGTTACGGCCATTTTTTGAAAAAACGGTTGATTTATTAAGACCAAAAATAATTATTACATTGGGGCAAGTTGCGATGAGTAATGTTTTGGGAACAAAAACAACATTATCCAAGGGACATGGGGTTTTATCCGAAGTCGAAATTTCGGGGCATAAGTGTCAAGTTATGCCGATTTTTCATCCGGCTTATTTATTGATGAATCCTGGGGATAAAAAAGTTTTATGGAGTGATATGCAGGCTTTGGATTCTTGGTTGAAGAGCTGGGTTGACAATGATGCTTGATTTTGGGAAATATTGGTGTATATTGTTCGTATAGGCAGTTGTAACCCAAGATAAGAGGTTGTATTATGGCTGTGCAAACTGTGTTAAACAAAGAAAACTTTAATAAAATTGCAGAAGATTTAAAATTTGATTTGGAAAAGTTTTATCAAAAATTAGTCGAGTGTAAAGAAATTACTTCGTCGTCGCCAAGTGTTTTAAAAAAAATTAAAAAGGGTGAATTGGAGGCGTTGTTTGAATCTGATTTGACTGATTTATACAATTTTCATATGTCATTGAAAAAAGTTTATTTTGATTTGTCTGTGTTTTATAACAGATTGATGGATTCGGAAAAAGGTGAGTTGGCGGCGGGATGGAAAATTTTATTGGAAATTGAAGGTAAAAAATATTTCCCAAAGTCTGTTGGAGATGTTGGTTTATTATCCCAAATATTGGCAAAGATTTCGCATCAGTTAAAAATTCAGAATAAAAATTTTGGTTCTATGGTGATTACGAAAGAAAGGCAGATTAAAAATCATCATGTTATGACGACCAAGTTGAATTTGGACAGGAACCGATTTGGTAGATAAAATAGTTTATAAAAAATCCCCGGAGTAATCGGGGGTTTTTTTGTTTTTATTATTCGTGTTTATTATGCCATTGCTGTTTTCATAGGGATGGCATAAATAATTTTACGAATCTCGGATTTCTCCGCCATGATTTTTGGCAACCATATTAATTACGTTTGTTTGGATTGCGTTCAAATCATCGTCGGTCAGAGTTTTATCCGTTGGTTGGATTGTAATTGTTAATGCGATTGATTTTTTATTTTTACCAATTTCATTTCCAACATACAAATCAAAGATCGATACGTTTGTGATTTTTGTATCGGCTTTGGCGACTGTTTTTATCAAATCAGATGCCAATACGGATTCATCCAATATAAATGCAAAATCACGTGTGATTGGTTGTAAGTCAGGAAGTGTTAATAATGGACGTTTTGATCCTGATTTTTTACGCGATGGGACATTTCCCATGAATAATTGCGCAATTACAACAGGTCCACGCAATTTCAATTTTTTCAGCAGTGTTGGGTGTAATTCTCCGAACGTGGCCAATGTTTGTTTGCCAATCATAATATGTCCAAAGCGGAATGGGTGGGCCCAAATTGGTGCGTTATCTGTTGATATAGGCATTGTTTCTGCATTAATTCCAAATGCAGACAAAGTTTGCATAATATCCGATTTAACATCAAATACATCAACATTACGAGAGTGCCCGGACCAATGTTTTGGTTCGGTTAATCCTGTGCGGACGATTGTTAATTGGTCGTTTTGTTCGAATGGTTTATTGCCGTAAAATACAGGTCCGTATTCAAATAATTTTAGCGAAGTATTGCCCATTTGTTGATTCCATTTTACTGAATCCAAAATGTTGGTCAGCAATGTTTGTCGCAAAGCGTCCAATTCAGATGTTATTGGGTTTGAAAGCAAGATTGGATCGTTATTAACAAACAGCTTTTCGAGTTTTGCATCGGTGAACGAAAATGATAAAGTTTCCATTAATCCCATGGATGCCATTTGACGTTTTATTTTAAAATTTTTTGACATTAATTCGTCGCGGGATATTGACATTGGTTCGGGTCGTACATTTGTTCCAGACAAATGGTCATAACCGTAAATGCGAATTAATTCTTCGACCAAATCAACGTTTAATTCAATATCAACGCGGGCCGCGGATGGCGTTACGGTCCATGGTGTTTTTTTTGTATCAACAATAAATCCCAATTTTTCAAAGATTGATTTTTGTTCGTTATCCGATAAATCAATTCCTATTTTTTGTTTGAATAATTTTGGATCATATTTTATATGTTTTTCCCAGGTTGGAATTTTGCCAGCAGTGATTGGTTCATATATTTCGCCGCCACAACGTTCAGTGATAATTTTTGTTGCGAAGGCCAATGCAGATTCTGTTGATGTTGGATCAATTCCGCGTTCATAACGATATGACGAATCAGAAGACAGGCCCAATCGACGCGAAGTTTTTCGGACAGATACTGGATCGAAATATGCGGATTCCAATACTATGTTTTTTGTATCCGATGTTGCAGCTGATTCCGTGCCGCCCATGACGCCTGCGATTGCCAGGATTTTTTCATCGTCTGTGATTACCAGATCGTTTTCGGTTAATGTATAAGTTTCGTTATTTAAAGCCAACATTTGTTCGCCAGAAATTGCCCGACGTACTGTGATACCGCCAACGATTTTATCAGCGTCAAACACGTGCATCGGTTGCGCCATGTCGTAACAAATATAGTTTGTTGCGTCGATTAATGCAGATTTTGGATTAATGCCGATTGCGCGTAGGCGTTGTTTGATGGTGTCATTGGATTCCGCATGACTTGTATTTTTTATTAATCCCGCGCGATAGATTGGACAGCCGGTTGTGTCCATTATTTTAACAGTTAATGGCGTTGATTGTTGAGATTGCTGTGGTGACTTTGTAGCATCGCAATGACAATTGTTTTTGGAGGATGTGCCGAGTCCGGATGCAATTAAATCGTGGGCGATTCCGCGGACAGATAAATAGTCCGGGCGGTTTGGTGTGATTCCGGCCACGAATACAATTTCAGATTTAATTATATCGGCCAAGGATGTTCCTGGTTTTGTATTTGAATCCAATTCAATAATTCCAGAATGATCATCCGATATTTTTAATTCGGCGGCCGAACACATCATTCCGTTTGATTCAATGCCGCGTACCATGCCGGCGGTTAATTTTGTCCCGGTGGATGGGATTATAACACCCGGTTTTGCAAGTACGCCAACCATGCCCGTGCGTGCGTTTGGTGCGCCACAAACAACGTTTACAATTTCGTCGCCGCAATCAACTGTAAGCAAGTGCAGACGGTCAGCATTTGGATGTTGGTCACATGTTAAAATTTTACCCGCGACAAAGGGACGGAGTTCAGATGATGAGTCGATTATTTCGTCCACCTCGAGTCCGATTAATGTTAATTTGTCCGCGATTTCTGTGGCAGTTGATTTTGTTTCGATATAGTCGCGTAACCAAGATAGTGTGAATTTCATTTTTTTGCCTTTGTCGTTTTTGTTTTATTAGTCGTCGAGCCCTTCGATTAAAGATGGAGTTGATGAAATATCAAATCCATAGTGGTTTAACCAGCGTATGTCGCCGCGGAAAAAATTCCGGATGTCTGGGATGCCGTATTTCAACATGGTCATGCGGTCCCAGCCGAACCCGAATGCATAGCCTTGGAATTTATCAGAATCGACGTTTACAGAGCGCAATACATTTGGATGCACCATACCGGCGCCTGCGATTTCAAGCCAGTCATTGCCAGATCCAAGTACGCCGGATTTTTTATCCCAGCGGATGTCAACTTCGACCGATGGTTCGGTGAATGGAAAATAGCTGGGACGTATTCGCATTGGTACGTCAGATAAGTCAAAATATTTTTCAATAAATGTTTTAATGGTGCCAATCATGTCGGCCATGGTTATATTTGTTCCGATGTGTAGACCCTCCATCTGGTGAAACATTGGTGTGTGGGTGGCGTCAATTTCACGACGATAATTACGGCCCAATCCAAACACACGGATTGGTGTCCCCAATTGTTCCATGGCGCGGATTTGAATGGCTGATGTTTGAGTGCGCATCATGTGATCGGCATCCAGAAAAAATGTATCCTGCATATCGCGAGCAGGGTGGTGTAATGGTGTGTTTAGGGCTGTGAAATTATGAAAGTCGTCTTCGATATCGGGACCATGGCATAATTTAAAGCCAAGTGATGACATGATTGTTGTTGCTTCCATCATGGAATGGGTTAATGGATGCAGTTTTCCGTTTGTATTTGACGTTGATGCGGGCAGGGTTACATCGATTTTCTGTGGTTCCAACCCGGCCATGATTGCTGCGTGTTCCAAAGTTGCGCGTTTTTCATCGAGCGTTGTTGTAATTTGGTCGCGCAATTTATTTAATTCGGAGCCTGCGGATTTGCGTTCGGATTCAGGTAGCGCAGAGAGGTTTTTTAACTGTTCCGTTAAAACGCCGCGTTTGCCCATTAATTCAATGCGAATGGAATCAATTTCATCCAGAGTTTTGGCGTTATTTATTTGATCTATGTATTTTTGCATGTTTGTTCCAATATTGTGTCGCGAGGCGACTGGGTTTTATTAGACTGGATTCCAGCCGACGCTGGAATGGCAATTATTATTTTACGCGCGTATTATACCATAATTGTATGAAAAAAGCCACCGATTTGGTGGCCAATTTCATTTTTGCATGCGCGTTGATTACGCCACCGAAGCAGTTGTTTTTACATCAGTGATAAATCGTTTTGCAGAAGCAATTAATGCTTCGAATGCTGGGTCGTTGTGGTATGCCATTTCAGCCATAACTTTGCGATCCAATTCAATATTAGCCTTTTTCAAGCCGTTCATGAATTGTGAATATGTCAATCCATGTAAACGAACACCGGCGTTGATACGTTGAATCCACAATGCGCGGAAGTTACGTTTACGTACCTTGCGGTCGCGGTAGGCGTATTGTCCAGCCTTTTCCACGCGTTCGCGGGCGATTTTATATGCTGTGTGATTACGACCACGAAAGCCGGATGCACGTTCCAAAACTTTTTTATGTTTTGCGTTTACGGTTGTACCGCGTTTTACTCTTGCCATAATTCACTCCTTTATGCCAATCCGTATGGGATCAGTTTTTTAACTTGTTTTACTTTCGTTTCGTCCAGATATTGAGCCTGACGGGCATCAACGTTAGAACGTTTCGAGCGTTTGCGCATAAAGTGATTATGTCCTGTGCGACCGGTTTTAATTTTACCGGTAGCTGTCAAAGAAAAGCGTTTCTTGACCGCGGATTTTGTTTTTAATTTTGGCATTTTCAACTCCTGTTGTTTAACCCATGAGGCATGCCATTTAGCCAATTAGGGTTGTTTCAGCGCGTATTTTGAAACATTTTTAATGAGAAATCAAGGGGAAATTTAAAAATCCCCAGAGAATGGGGATTTTTAGATTAAAGGCCATTATTGCCGCGGAATTTGGCAACGGTTTTATGGATGAAAGAGGCGCGTTTGATTTTTGCGCGTTTTGCCTGTTTATCCATTTCCAAAGAGGTTGATTGGCGGCCATTGTAAATTGCGCGAGTCATGGTTTTTTGAGCCATGCAAGGCAAACCATTTTTTTCACGTTTAAATGGAACATTCATGATTTTTGAATTAACCAATTTTGTTGGATTAATGATTTCGCCAGCGTTGTTGATAATCCCAGAGGTTACGTCAGATTTAAAATAATAGGCCAAAGTTAAATAGCACTGCATGTGGATGGACATGTCATTTTCTGATTTAATATTTTCATCAGTGGTATATTTGAAATAGTCGTTTGCAACACGAGCATAGTCGCGGGTTGGATTGTTGCGAACGATGTGGTCGTGAGCTGCGGATGCGACAATGTTTACTGCATCGCGTTTTTGTTTATCAAAATTTGGATTTAATTCGATGATTGCGTCAACCCAATATTGAAAAATTGGGAGTAATTGTTTTGGCATGATTAGTCCTCTTGGTTAGGACATTTAAGTTTTATACATTAATGACGCTTTGTCAAGAAAAATGTGTGATAATACGTAAATGAGAACAAGTTTATTATATTGCCAACGACGATTTGAGTTAAGAATTTGTAGTCATTTTTTGGATGGCGCGGAGGCGGGCGGAACGAGAGCGTGGATTATTTTTTAATTCATTTTCGTCTGGTTCGATCCCTGATTTTATCAGCAATTTAAATGGTGCATTTCCGATGGATGGCAGGCGAGGATCGCCAGGTGCCGTAGTCATATCACGCATGAATTGTTTTGTTAGGCGGTCTTCTAATGAATGGAAAGAAACCGCTGCGATTATGCCGTTTTCGTTTATGATTTTTGTGGCGGAATTTAAGGCTGTTTCTATTTCCCCCAGTTCGTTGTTGATGTGTATTCGGATTGCTTGGAATACGCGGGCGATGGATTTTGGATCATAGCTTGCGCTGGCGATTGCATTTTTCAAATCAAATGTTGTTTTTAATGGGCGGGATTCAACAATCTTTTTTGCAATAAAACGTGCCCGATTATCGTCGCCGTATAATTTTATTATTTTGGCTATGGCATTTGCGTCAGCAGAGTTTAGATATTCCGAGGCTGACATTTCATTATGGCCCATGCGCATGTCGAGAGGCCCATCAGATTGGTATGAAAAACCACGTTCGGCGTTATCGATCTGCATTGATGACATCCCGAAATCAAATACGATTGCGTCAACAGATTTAAATGGTGTTTCATCAGATATGGTTTCGAGTTCCGAGAATGGTTTTGCGATAAAATAGAATTTATCACCATATTTTGATTTAATTTTTTCGGTAGTTGGAATAACATTTTCGTCACGATCAAATGCGATCACGGTGGCCCCAGATTTTAGGAATGCTGTTGTATATCCGCCGTTTCCAAATGTTGCGTCGATTATAATTTTGCCGTTTATATCGCCCAGCAATTTTAGAATTGGATCGAGAAGTACTGGTATATGTTTAGGCATATTTCAGCGCCATGATTATTTGTTTTACTATGTTTTCAACAGCGTGGTTTTCTGTTTTTGCACGTTTCGCCATGTTGTTCATTTTTGTTGGATTCGAAAATAAATCTGACAATGTTTTTTCCAAAAATTTCGGCGTGAATTTGGATTGTTCAATCGTTATTCCCCCGCCTATTTTTTCGAAGGATTTTGCATTTGCCAATTGGTCCGGATTTATCATTAGTGGAACCAGGATTGCTGGACGGCCAACAGTCATAATTTCAACCAGGGTTGATGCGCCAGATCGACCAATAATCAGGTGTGATTTTGCCATTTGGTCGGCCATATCATTAATGAATGGAACCAGTGCCGCGCGGATATCATTTTTTTCATAGAATTTGCGCAGTCCGTTTATGTGTTCGGATGAAACCTGTTGTGTTAGGCGGATGCGTTTTTTTATAGAATCAGGCAATGTTGCAATTGCAGGAGGCACAGTGTCGAGGAGGATTTTTGCGCCCAAGCTGCCGCCGGTTACCAGGATATTTATGTTGCCATTTTTTTCGAAATTATAAGGATATTGGGACGCCATATTGAATTCATTACGAACGGGTAGGCCGGTGTATGCAGTCTTTGCCCCGGGACGTAAATTTTTTACGGATTTAAATGAAGTCATTACCAATTTGCAATAGCGCATTGATAAGTAATTTGCGCGGCCAACGTGGGCGTTTTGTTCGTGCAGTAATGTTGGAATTTTATAGACACGTCCCGCCAAGACGACTGGGATTGATGCGTATCCGCCAAATGCGACGATGATTTTTGGGCGCAAGAATAAAAAGCGGATTGCTAGTGCTGCTGTGGATAGTCCGATAAGAATCAAAGCGCGGATTTTTGAAAAGATTGATTTGTTCATAATGCCGGATGCCCATACCGTTACCAGTTCAGTTTTTTCGGGCATTGATTTTTTGACCAAATCGCGGCCTCGTTTATCGGTTGACACGATTAGTTCAACGTTATGTTTTTTTAATTCGTGGGCAACAGACATGGCTGGGAATATATGTCCGCCTGTGCCACCAGTTGCTAGCCAAATTTTTGTTTTTTTGTTTTTCATTTTGCCCTCTGTATTTTATGTTTTGTTGGTGGTCAACGCACCTGCCATCTGTCATCGCTTTGCTCGCCAGGATGGACGTGCTATTTCGCAAAAACGAATGTTATTAACATTCATTTTATGCTCCACCAGTCGCTAGCCAAATTTTTGTTTTTTTGTTAGTTCCAGATTGAGTCATTTTCGTCCCCGGGTTTTTTATTAATGAAATCTTGGCGATCGGCGCGGAGTAATGCCAACAAAATTCCAAACAAAATACAGAATGAAATAAACGATGTTCCGCCATATGAAATGAATGGGAGAGTCATACCTTTGGGCGGGATTAAATGTAATGTCGTTGCAACGTTTACAATTGTTTGACATCCGAAAAGGGTTGCTATGCCCCCGACTGCAATTATGGTTGTGGAATCTTGGATATTGCGCATATGTGATAAAATTTTCCAGATTATATAAAAATAAATTCCGAGTATTATAATGCCAACAAGAACACCCCAATCTTCGACCAGGGTGGCCAATACAAAATCTGTATGACTGTCGGGTAGGTATGTTTTTATAAATCCGTCGCCGGCCTGACCGAAGAGTCCGCCGTGGCGGATTGAATCCAGGGCCTGGGTTATTTGGTAGTTATCTGCGGTGGCGCCAGATACTCCAAAGAACGATAATGTGCGGTGGCGAACGTGGGATAAAGTTAAAAATGCGATTGCAAATACTGCCCCGACGCCGGCCATTACAACGCCGACTGATTTTTTAGAAGTGCCCGCCAGGAACAACATTGATCCAAACATTGCCATATATATCATTGTCATGCCCAAATCAGGTTGGCGTAAAAGTATCAAAAGAATTAATAAGAATATTGATCCGAAAAGCAACCATGCGCGACCCAATGCAGGATTTTTTAATATAGGTGCAAAAAAAGCGCCGGGAGATTTTTTTTGCATCCAACTGAAAAACATGGCAGATACAATTATCCAGAATGGTTTCAAAATTTCAGACGGTTGCAACATCATGAATCCAACGTTGAGCCAACGTTTTGAGCCCTTGATTGTTGTGGGCATTATCATAGTTCCGATCAATAGTATCAAGCAGACTGCGACGCCGGCAACAGACAAAATTTTTATCCATTTTTTATTCAAAAATGAGAAGAAAAACATTGCGCATATTCCGACAATGCAAGGCAAAATAAATTTATGCAGAAAGAAAAATGTTGGGGCCCCAATTCGACGGGCAGCGTATGGTCCCGCAGATATCATAGTTAAAATTCCGACAGCGATTAGGATGAATACTGCGACAAGTAGCGAGCGGTCGATTTGAAAGTACCACTGGGCAAGTTGCGAATTATCCGAACGGCGGAAGTACGACATGTATTAGGCCTTTAACAGTGCGAGGGCGAGGCAGCAGAACAAGATTGATATAATCCAGAAACGGGTTACAACCTTGGTTTCTGCCCAACCCAATTGTTCAAAGTGATGGTGGAGTGGCGCCATTTTAAACAAGCGTTTCCCACCAGTGAATTTAAAATAATAAATTTGTAAAAATGATGACATCAATATTAATACCATCATGCCGGCGGCGATGCCCATGATGATTTCGTGTTTGGTTATCATTGCAATTGTTCCTAATAATCCGCCCAATGCCAATGAACCAACGTCGCCCATGAAAATTTGTGCTGGTTTTGAATTAAACCACAAAAAGCCCAAAACTGCGCCAATTGTTGCCCCAATTACAGGTATTAGTCCTGTGGCATCTGGGATATACGGGCCCGTCATATATGAAGCCAAATCCAGGCGCGCAACAGATAAAGTTACGACCAGCATTACAAACATTACTGTTAAATAAATTTTTGATAGCATTCCGTCCAAACCATCTGTGATATTTGTTGCGTTTGCTGTTCCTCCGATTACAAAAAATGCAAATACAAAATAAAAGAGGCCGAGTGGAATTATAACATCGTTAAATATTGGTAAGTAAATCGATGTTGGCGCGATTGATGCGGGCATAAAAGAATCGATGGCAAATGCAGCGCCGATGGCAACGAAACCTTCGATAATTAAACGGGTTCTGGCACGTAATCCTTTGTAGGCGGATTGTTTATAAACCTTGCCCCAATCGTCGGCGAAACCCAGCATGGCAAATGCCGTCATGACGCCCAATGCGATCCATGGAAATGGGTTCGAATAATCCATTGCGATTAATGATGAGGCCAAGATTGACGCCACAATTAAAATGCCGCCCATGGTTGGAGTTCCGGCCTTGGCCAAATGGGTTTGTGGGCCATCGTCGCGGATTGGTTGTCCACGTTTTTGCCATTTACGGGTCCAATTAATAAAGGTGTTGCCGAACAGCAACATTATTAAAAATGAAATCCCAAATGATATGCCGAATTGGATCGAAAGATAGTTCATAAATGGTAAGTCCAGGGTGTTTTTGAGGAGGTGCAGCATGGTGAATCCTTATGTCGGTTTTGTATGGGGGGATTGTATCATATTTTTGGGTGGAATACAAGTTCGTATATAGGCCAGGGGTTCGCGATGAACGAAAGTTTTTAATTGCAATGATTATCACGGAGTCGTAATTCTTCGCAATGACAAATAAATTTATTTTATGAATTTGAGTAATAATTTATTGGTGCCGAGATAGAATAGGCCCGCGACAGCAATTGTCCCAAACAGGCCAAATAAATTAGATGTCAGGCCGAATTTGTTTGCGAATGCCAGCATAAAGCCCATTGTAATTGCAATAATTGTAAACAGTGAACATGTTCGGATTGTGCGTGGAAATAATTTAAATAGTTTGCGTTTATAACAGTGGTAAATCAGGGTTAGCAGTTTTACCCAGCCGCCGACCATGGTGCCGACCGCCACGGATAAAAATCCAAATATTGGGAAGAGAGCCGCCGATAGGACGATGCCAATCAAGAGGGATGTTACACTGGTGTGGACGGGTGTTTTTGTGTCCTGGGACGCATAAAGCGTGTTTGAAAATATTTGCGACAGACTCATCGCGGGTAAGACAAACGCAAGTATGAAAATCGCGTTTGATGTGTTAATCGTACTGGTGTGGTCAAAGGCCCCATGTTCAAACAATAATTTAATAATTGGGATGGTTAATATCAACAGGCCGACCAATGCGGGCAATGTCCAAAACAATATATGTTTGATGGATGAGTTTTGTTGGTCGTAAACATCATTCATATCGCCACGGCACATGGATGATGAAATTGATGTTAGTAATACCGTTCCCGCCGCCAGGCCAATCATTGCGAATGGCAATTGGACCATGCGGTCAGCATAGTATAGCCAGGATACGGCACCGTCCTGGAATGAAGCGATCATTGATCCAGCCAAAATATTGATATGATATGCGCCTGTGCCGATAAATCCAGGAATCATACGTTTGAACAGAGTTTTAATGCGAGGTGTTAGTTTTGGACGGATAATATGGAGGCCCATTTTGCGTTTTTTTATTCGGTAAAATAAAATTCCCATTTGGACAATGCCAGACAATACCACCGCCCATGACAGTATATTTAATTGATCATATCCGGAATGTTTTGCAATCAGTAATCCAATTATCATGAAAGTATTTAAAACAATTGGCATGGCTGTTGTTAATGCAAATTCGGAAAACGCGTTCAAAATACACGTTAAAAATGCTGTGCCTGAGATAAAAAATAAATATAAAAACATTATTCGGGATAGCCAGATTGTCATTTCCAATTTTTCAGGGTCGGATGCAAATCCCGGTGCGAATAACATTATTATAAATGGCATGGCGATTTCGGCCGCCAAGGTTATGAATAGAAGCAAGCACATTAGCCAAGAAAATGCGTTGCTGGAAAATTCAGTCGATGTTTTTTTATCATCGCGGTGTTCGGTGAACATTGGCACAAAGGCCACTTGCAAGGCACCTTCGGCCAGTAAATTGCGAAATAGATTTGGAATTTTAAAGGCCATGAAAAAAATGTCAGACAGGCGGCCTGCGCCCAATACGTTTGCGATTAACATATCGCGGATAAATCCGAAAATGCGGCTGATGCCTGTCAGCGCCCCTACTTTCATGAAAGAATTTGATAGTGATGACATTTTTTTGCTTGGTTTTTGTTTTCAATGTGGGCTATTATATGTCAGATTTAGAGTAAAAGTCAATTATATCGCGTTGGGATTGGTTGATTGAGGTAATAAGGTGTTGCTGACGCAACGTTTTTATTTGATTGGATCCCGGCCTAGATCACCCAACGAAATAAAATTTCGTTGGGGCCCGATGTGTTCGGATGACATAAGGAAAATATGATTTGGATATCGGTCTGGGCCGGAATGACATAAGGAAAAAGGAATGGTTATGAAAAGAATTTTATTGGTTTTGATGGCGGTGGTTATGGTTTATGGCTGTTCCAGTTCGTCCAAGGATGTTATTGATGACAGTCGCCCATTGGAAGAAATGTATGCTGATGCTCAGAAAAGTTTGAAAAAAAGAAGTTACCGCGAGGCGATTGTTAAATTTGAAGAAGTTGAACAACATTATCCTGCGTCGCCTTGGGCGGCGAATGCTTTGATTAATGCGTCTTATGCTGCTTATATGGAGAGGGATTATGTCGGAACGCTAACAATCACAGACAGGTTTTTACGTTTTCATCCAGGGCACGAGGATGTTCCATACGTTTTATATTTGCGCGGGATGAGTTATATGGATCAGATGAGTGATGTTCATCGTGAACAAGGGATGGCGGCGTATGCATTGGCCACATTTACCGATTTGACCAAGCGTTTCCCAAATACAGATTATGCAAAAAATTCCAAAAACAAAATTTTGATTTTGAAAAATAATTTGGCTGGCAAGGCATTATATACTGCGCGTCGTGAAATTGCGGTTCAAAATTATACAGCCGCCATTATGGAATTGCAGAGAATTTTGCGCGATGGTCAAGAAACACAGATGGTGCCAGAAGCGTTATACCGCATGACAGAGTGTTATGGCGCATTGGGAGTTTCGGATCAGGTTCAGGTGTATAGCGAAATTTTACGCAAAAATTATCCCGACAATGATTGGACAAAAAAATTAATGAAAATTGCCATCTAGGTCGTTTTTTTCAAAACCCTCGGTTTCGTATGTTTATATACGCGCCCTTCGGGTTTTCAAAAACAAAACGTCTATGTCTCGTTTTGATTAATTTTGTCGAAACATAACCGATTTTGAATGGTTTTTAAATTATTTATGTTTTTGGCAGGTGTTGCAGACAAAAGTTTCGTAATAGTTTTTTATTCCGGTTATTTTTTCGGATTCCGAAATACCGTCAATCATGGGCGCTTGTTCTGGTTTGATTACAAGGCGGTTTACAGTTGTCCCCGTTAAATCACATATAATTAAGTTTTGGCAGAGATGTAAATTTAATTCAGATATTGGTTTTTTATTATCGGATATATATAATCGTTGAACATTGTTGTGTCCAGGAATAGTTACGTTTTCAAAAGTATTATTATTTGCGTATACGGTTTTGGAACGATGTCCGATGGTTAAGTTTTTATTTTGGCCGTCAGATACATTTAAAAATTGATTTGCAGAGCCAATAAGGTTTATCGATTCATTGTGTGTGGATATTGATAAGTCGCGAAGGCTTTTAAGGCAATTTGTATCAAATGGAATGTTGGTGAATTTGATTCCTGCGCCAATAATAGTCATGAATTTTTGAAATACAAACAGGCGTCCAGGTTCAATATTTTTTAGATCGTCCGCAGTTCCGTTGATAGCAAGGCCCAAACGAAATGTTAATGAGTTATGGCGCGACAGAATTTTAAAAAAATCATCGCTTTCAAATAACATAAATTTTTCATACGTTTCGTTTTTCATGGGTTTGATATTATGGATGTCGGTTGACAAAAGCAAGGGAATTTTTCAAATGGCTTGACTTTTGGGGTTTTTGATGCTATGTTATCTGTGTCCTGCCGATCGGTTGGATGTAAAAGGTCAAGCGACCGAAAGTTTCCAGTTACATTTTGTTGATATTAAATTTTGTGTCAGGTTTGGCGCGATTTTAGTTGCAAAGATTGTCACGGCGTTATGATGTCATGGCTATGACAAAAGAAAATCCGACCTTTGTCGGAAAAACAAAGGAAAAAATCCATTACACGATCAGAGATCGTAAGGATGACAAAAAAATATAGAGGAAAAATTATGCATGTTAAAGAATTAAAATCAAAAAGTCCGGCGCAATTAATTACAGAAGCCGAAAAAATGGGGATTGAAAACCCAAGCCAGATGAATGTTCAGCAATTACGGTTTTCAGTGTTGAAGGCGATGGCTGCGTCCGATGATGTTACATTAATAGGGGACGGAGTTTTGGAGCGCATGCCGGATGGATTTGGTTTTTTGCGCAGTCCAGAAGCCAATTATTTGGCCGGGCCGGATGATTTATATGTTTCACCAAATTTGGTTAAAAAGTATGGTTTAAAAACAGGTGATTATGTCGAAGGTATTATTCAGGCGCCACGCGAAGGTGAAAGATATTTTGCATTAGATTCAATTGAACGCGTTAATGATGGCGATTTGGATAAGTTAAAGCATCGTGTTCCTTTTGATGATATGACTCCGCTATATCCGGATGAAATGTTGAACATGGAAATTCCAGATGAGAAAGAAAAAGGGCGTGCATTGGCATCGCGTGTTATTGATTTGATTGCCCCGACGGGTAAGGGACAGCGTTCTTTGATCGTTGCGCCACCGCGTACCGGTAAGACCGTTATGTTGCAAAATATTGCGCATTCGATTGCAACAAATCATCCAAAAGTTAAATTAATCGTTTTATTAATTGATGAACGTCCAGAAGAAGTTACTGATATGCAACGTTCGGTTAAGGGGGAAGTTATTTCTTCGACCTTTGACGAGCCTGCGTCCCGACACGTTCAAGTTGCCGAGATGGTTATTGAAAAAGCAAAGCGTTTAGTCGAAATGGGCGAAGATGTTGTGATTTTGTTGGATTCTATTACTAGGTTGGCCCGTGCATACAATACTGTTGTGCCATCGTCCGGTAAGGTTTTAACAGGTGGTGTTGATGCCCATGCATTACAGCGCCCAAAGAGATTTTTTGGTGCCGCTCGTAATATCGAAGAAGGTGGATCATTAACAATTATCGCGACTGCGTTAATTGAAACTGGGTCTAGAATGGACGAAGTTATTTTTGAAGAGTTCAAAGGTACAGGAAATTCCGAAATTATTTTGGATCGCAAATTGTCCGATAAGCGTGTTTATCCAGCCATTGATATTACAAAGTCTGGAACTCGTAAAGAGGATTTATTGGTCGACAAAGAAACATTACAACGTATGTGGGTTTTGCGTCGTGTAATTAATCCAATGGGCACATTAGAAGCGATGGAATTTTTATTGGATAAGTTACGTGTTACCAAAACCAATCAGGACTTTTTCAATTCCATGAATTCGTAAAAACGTTGAAGCCGACCCCGGAATGAATTAATTTTTGAATGGCAATGATAAAAATTTATGAGTTCCCGGTCGTTACCGACAGGCAAGCGGCGCAAGCGTTAATTCAGATTCGGCATAGTCGAAAATGCGCCCATTCATCCAACTTTGACGTGTTTTTATAAGTTTTTTATAAATTTTGGATGAATTCATCTTTAAGTTATTTAAAAGGATTTAATATGGGGGCTTTTGATAGGACAGAGTTATTAATTGGGATAGATGCGATGGCCCGGTTGCGCGCTTTGCATGTTATGGTGGTTGGTATTGGTGCTGTGGGCGGAATGGCGACCGAGGTTTTGGCGCGCGCAGGTGTTGGGCGTATTACGATTGTTGATTTTGATCGAGTGGAAGAATCAAATATAAATCGTCAGATTGTGGCATTACATTCGACCGTTGGCAAATTAAAAGTTGATGTTATGCATGATCGTATTTTGGATATTAATCCAGATTGTGAAATATTGAGTTTGGCGATTAAAGTTGATAGCGATAATGTGTCGAAATTGTTGGATAATATTTCTCCGAATATTGTTGTGGATGCAATTGATGATGTTCGGGCCAAGGTTTCATTGTTGACAGCATGTGTGGATCAAAATATTATGGTTGTATCGTCCATGGGGGCTGCGCAAAAACGCGATTTATCGCGGATTAAAGTTGGTTCAATGAATCAAACATCCGGTTGTTCGCTGGCCAAGGCTGTTCGCCATGGTTTAAAAGAGCGTTCGGTTGATTTATCCAAAATTATTGCGGTTTATTCGGATGAATGCATTGCACCCGATGTTGCGGCCGCCAGGGATTCGGCCAGGGTTTTGCCCAGCATGATGACGATGACGGCAGGAATCGGAGTTCGTGCGGCATCCGTTGTTATTAATGATGTGATAGATAATTTTGATTAAATTTATATTCGGCAGATTTGCCGGGCATTTTATTTTTTAGCAAAATAATAGGAAGTATTTGGTGATGTTCATCGTGTGGTCAAAGGTAGCGAAGATTTCGGAAAAATAAAAAAATTGGAATTATTTACATGACAGTTTTGTAAAAAATTAATTTGATTTGGATTGATTTTTTGGTGCCTGGTTGTTTATAATTTTTTCAGAAATTATCCAAGGAGATTATTATGAAATTAAAAATTAAATTTTTATCAGATGAGGTTCGTGATATTTATTTGAATTCCGAATCCCGTGGGATTGAATGGTTGCATGGAGATTCTGGGATTGATTTGCGTTCGGTCGAAGATGATTTTTTATTAATGCCGGGTGAGACAAAAATTATTAAATCGGGTGTTGCGATGGAAATTTCAGATTGCGAAAGCGATAATTTTGAAATTCAATTAAGGCCGAGATCTAGTTTATCCAAGAAGGGAATCGTTGGGCATTTTGGGACGATTGATTTTTCGTATCGCGGTTATGTAGGAATGAGTGTTACAAATATTACAGATCAGTCGTTTGAAGTCAAAAAGGGTGAGAGGATTAAGCAGATGGTTGTAGCCCCTGTGTTAAAGCCGAGGATTGAATTTGTTGATGAATTGTCCGAGACCGATAGAGGTATCGGAGGATTTGGGTCAACCGGGGCGATGTAGGGGTGGTTTGCAGAAATTGCTTTGTGCAGCAGTAATGACATCACTAATGGTTGTTTCTGTTTCTAGAATTTCCAGATGGTGGAGAGGCGCACCATAGGATAGAATTGTGCAACGCTGACCTTGTCAGAAAAACCGCGGTTTGCATTTGCTAGTTGTTCCGGAGTTAATTGTGGAATTCCCGAGACAATTAATTCTGTTTTGGGTTTGCCGACATACATTACTCCGAATTCGGGTTTTAAATATAATTGTTTCCACAATTTCCAATCATAGCCAATTCCAATATATGGTGTAAATCGATCGGGCCAGGACATGTTGGCTGTTGCCGATACATCCCACAGGTTTGGTATTATTGTGCGGGTTTGGTCTGTGTGTACGGTTGCATCGGAATAATATAATCCAGCCGACACGAATAAGTCGGATTGTTCGAAATAATAATCGAGAAGTAAGCCCGCACTGAAATGTTTTAAATCAACGTTGCTGCGGGTTAGATCGAAATGTACCGGGACGCCCCGAATATCTACATTAAAATTGCCATTCCAAAAGATAAATGGGGGATTCCAAGAAGGAAGCGCGTTTATATCAAAGCGGAGTCCGAGTTGCGATTTTTTTGGACGGTATCCGATTTGGCCGTTGAATCCCGTTACTGCCCCGTATCCGCCGCCAACTGTGAAATCGTTCAACCATTCAGGGATGGATGCGAATGTTGGCGTAGAGAGTAAGATGAGGGCGCTTGTCGCGATATATGTTTTTTTACCCCTCTCTAGAAAATCTGAAAATAAGTTTTCTAGATTTTCTTGCCTCTCCCCCAAGGGGCGAGGGAAATGAGATTTTAGATTTGTGATTGCGGATAGTTTTTTCATTAGAGTTTCCAATTGTTCGGACAGATTATAGCACGTTTTTGGAGCGGTTGCAAATTATGGTATATAAGGTAGAAAAATGGGGGATTAATTCTATTTATGGTAGAAAATCATTTAAATTTCAAATAAAACTTGCAATTTGTAATTTGCTCTAGTATAAATTATGTGATGGAAATTGGTAGAAAGTATCTGTTTCTGAATAATTTGGAGCGAACGTATGCAAAATTTTATCAGTACAACTTTATGGCATGGCTTGCCTGCGATTGAAGTCTTGGAAGAAGAAAAAAAGTTTTTAATTGTTTTTACAAATATTAATGGCGAGTTTACGGCGTGTAAATTAGGTTTGGAAGAATCAGATTCAAAAGAATTGTATGAGTATGCTTTAAAAAATGGCGTTTTTGATTGTTTGAAAAACATAAAGCAAAATTTAAGTGATGAACTGACAGTTGTCCTTTCTTTGACCGAGCGTTGTAACTGTCGGTGCAGATATTGTTTTTTAGATGCTCTTAATATTGGAAAAGTGATGTCGGGTGAATTGTTGCGCAAGGGAATTGATTTATCATGTTCTTTGGCGAAAGGGAGAGAAATAACACTTGCCGCATTTGGTGGGGAGCCAACGACAGAATTTTCATTGTTGAAGGAAATGATTTCATACTCAAAAAAAATTTCTGAGAATAGCGAGAATGTATTTAAATATGCTATAACAACAAACGGTGTTTTATCAAAAGAGGCATTGGATTTTCTGATTGAAAATAATTTTAAAATCAGTCTGTCTATGGACGGTATTCCGGAAGTACAAGATTATCATCGCCCAACACACGGTGGGGTAGCCACTTCTGTGGCAGTAGAAAAAACAATAAGAGGCTTAGTTGGCAAAGGGTTAGACATCAAAATAAGATCCACTGTTACAGAGTATTCATTAAGATATATGGAAGAATCTGTTAGGTATTTAGCTGGTTTGGGCATTAATAAAATTCATTTTGAGCCAGTTACCCCGGGAGGAAGAGGTCAGACAGGCGATAGTAAATTGCAACCCCCATCAGCCAATGATTTTGCGGATAAATTAAAATCTTGTATTGAGCTGGGTGCGGAATTAGGAGTGGATATAATATGCTTTCCTTATATGAACATGTTGGTTGCCCCAATAATATTTTGTGACGGGAATGTTAATAACAGATTGGTTATTAGCCCTTCTGGGGTTATGAGTACGTGTGTAGAGGTTCAGAATAAAGATCATGAACTTTTTGATGCTTTGGGGGTTGGAGAATATTGCCCAGATAGTAAAACGTTTGAGTTTGGTTATGATTCCAGAAGAGAGGCAAAAAGAGGTTGCCACACATCGGTGGAAAGAGAAAGATGTAAGGAGTGCGCGCTGCAATTTTTTTGCGGCGGAGGGTGTCCGACGCGTAATTATAGGGGAACAGGTTGTAGTACAGAGGTTGATAATTATCGATGTGAGATAATAAAGCGAATTATGCCATACGTTTTATATCGTTTTTATCAGTCAACATTTTTAAACAATTAACAGAAAAAGGGGGTGATAGATATGAAAATAGTTGCAGTTAAAACAGTTGCGGGAATTAATTCCATCGGAACAAAAGCAAACGAACGTTGTCATGATTGATTTTATTTAAGGCAAAGTTTTTTCATACTTTGCCTTAGATTTGTGATAACATAATTAAAATGGAGATTTTATGTCAAAAGTAGCACCGCGTATTCCTTCTGGATTTATGGAGTTGTCACCAGCGGATCAGTTGGTTATGAGTAAAATGCAAAGAGTGGTTTCAGAAGTTTTTGAATCTTTTGGTTTTGTGCCGATTGATACGCCCGTTATGGAATTGTCAGAGGTTTTGTTGGCAAAAGCCGGTGGGGAAACAGAGAAGCAAATTTATAGTTTTAAGAAAGGCGATACAGATTTAGCCTTGAGGTTTGATTTGACGGTTCCTTTGGCAAGATACGTTGTTATGCACCAAAATGATATAGTCTTTCCATTTAAAAGGTATCATATTGGAAAAGTTTATCGTGGAGAGCGTCCACAAAAGGGGCGTTTTCGTGAGTTTTATCAATGCGATATTGATGTTGTCGGGCGAGAAAGCTTAGATGTTTCGTACGATGCGGAAATGCCGGCTGTTATTTATCACGTGTTTAGTGCACTGGGTTTAAGTGATTTTCAAGTTCATATAAATAATAGAAAAATATTAAGTGGGTTATGCGAGAATTTGGGATTTGATAAGAACCAAACATCTGACTCTCTTAGGATTGTCGATAAAATCATGAAAATCGGTAAAGATGGAGTTATTCGTGAATTAGACTCTGTCGGAGTGCCCAATGATAATATTATCAAACTTATAGATTTTGTTTCTCAGAAAGGACCTGCGTTTGAGATTTTGCAAAAACTTGAAAAATATAATATAGAAAATTTGTTATTTCAGACCGGAATTAAGGAATTAAAGGACGTTGTAAATGGGCTGAAACAATTATCGGTTCCTGATAAAAATTATATAATAGATTTAAGTATTACAAGAGGTTTAGATTATTATACAGGGACTGTTTACGAAACGATGATTAACGGACATAACGACATTGGAAGTGTTTGTTCCGGGGGAAGATACGATAATTTGTCGTCATATTATACAAATGAAAAAATGCCTGGGGTCGGAATATCGATAGGGTTAACCAGATTGTTTGATCAGCTGAAAGATAGAAATTTGTTGGTTCCTGGTCCGAAAACCTGTGCATTTGTCTTGATTGCTACTCTTTCTGAAAAATCGGACTATGCTTTGAAGTTGGCCTCTAGATTGCGAGAAGAAAAAGTGAATGTTGAATTATTTATGAATGGGGCAAAATTTGCAAAAAAAATGCAATATGCAAATAAGATTGGTGTTCCATTTGTCGCTTTGATTGGAGAAGATGAAGAGCAAAATAAAACAGTTACTGTTAAAGATATGGAAACAGGCCAACAGAAAAATATGACGTTTGATGATACGATTTTTTATATAAAAAATTGTAAGAGTGCGAGAGAAAAGATAGAGCAGAAAATTATTAGACCATTTTTTCGTGAAGATCAAAGATAATTGCTGAGATTGCCACGCCACTGTGTGGCTCGAAATGACATATTATTATAATAAAAAAAGAAGGTCGTGCGGTTTTTGCCGTTGGACCTTCTTCCTCCCTTCCTTTCCCGTTAGGGAAATTGGTGATATTTACTTTTCTGCTTTTCCAAAAAATCTGAAAATTAATTTTCTAGATTTTCTTGCCTCTCCCACAAGGGGTGAGGGGACAATATGGTGTCGCGAGGCGACGAGGTTTTTATTTTCAGATTCTGAAACAAGTTCAGAATGAAGAAAATATTTTGTTTTGTACATTGCTGGCGCAATGGTTTTTAATGGGGCCCAGCCTGTGCTGGTAGGACCAAGGTATTTTAGGCGACGCGTTGGTTGACGTTAATTGATGTGCCGGACAAAATCTTTTTGGCTTCGTTGAAAACCATTTCTTTGACACGCGTAGCCAAAGTGTTGTCGTCCAATGTTTCGACTGCGATATCAAAACAATCCATTTTGATTTGCAGGGCAACATAGGCGCCAACCAAGGATAGGCGTTCGAGGTCTTCGATTGCGCGTGGTTGGCCATTATTGTTGCCGATGTGCAATTCTTCGGCCAGGGTTATGATTTCATTGTCGCCGTTTGCCCAAACGGTTGTTGATAGGACTGTGTCCAGGGCCTCCATGATTTGGTTTATGGATTGAGTCATGGGTTTTTCCTCCTGTTTTTTGTTGGAATTCTGGGGATTTCTCCTTTGATACCCGAATCATAGCGAATAAATGATTCGGACGTCAAGTAAAAAAATGATTTTATTTGAATATTTTTTTATTTTACTTGGATTTTTGTCATTTGCCCATAAAATACCATAAAAGGACATGAAAATGTCATTGACAACCATGAAGGGGCGTGCTATAAATTTACTACGAATCGGAACCAAGGTCGAAAAAATGGCTTTATTCTTATCAGTCTTCGAAAATCGCCTGGATACAAAAGGACGGATTTCCGTCCCGGCCGGGTTCCGATCCGCATTATCAAATGATCCTTTTGCTGGCGTTGTTTTATACAGATCATTTACCGCCCCATGTATCGAAGGGGTTTCAATGTCAAGAATGAACGAAATGGCCAAAGCCACAGATCAGATGGGCATGTTTGATGCGACCCAAGATGATTTGACTGCTATGTTATTTGCGGATGCTAGGCCGCTATCATTTGATGTTACCGGGCGTGTGATTTTACCGTCTGATTTAGTTAAGCATGCAGATATTGGCGAAGTTGCGTTATTCGTTGGTCGTGGAAATACTTTTCAGATTTGGAATCCAGAAAATTTTGCCAAAGCGCAGCGTGATGCCATGGATCGTTTGCAGAAAACAAGACCAACATTATATTTGAACAAAGTTGGAGGGTAAGATGGCATTAGTACCAGTTAAAAATGTTATAAGAAATTTAGTGTACAGCGAAGATGTTGTGCGTCCAAGTGTTTTAAAGCGCCGTGCAGATCAAGAGTTGCCAAAGGCCATGCAGATGGATATTTCAGATTTGGCGATTGCAAATTGCAAGGCTGTGTTTGACAGGTTTTTAACACCAATGTTGGTTGGGAAGAAAATGTTTGGATTGGATGATACGAAATCGCCGATTTTAATTAATGATGAATTATTCAAAGCGTCGGATTTATATATGCAGGCGGAAGCTGTGCGAAAAACAATTATTTTTATGTCAAAGCAAAGGCCGGTTGGATTTAATGATGCTCTGTTTTTAATCAAAAAGTTAGAGAATGCAGAAGTTCGTGATTGGAATGGGGTGAATTTTTATTTCGTTAAATTACAGGCCGAGATGGAGGCCGAGTTAATTGCACGTTATGCCATGCAGGGGCGGGCATAGTTTAGTTTGGTAATTCAGATGGATCGGTAATTACGATTACGCCTATTTTAGTCCAGGTTTCAGTCATTTCTGGCAAGTTCATGATTTGGTGTTTATGTAGGTATAATACCGGTTGTATGTTTTCAGCCGGTTTTTTTGTTTTTAAATTTTCGGCAGCCATTTTTGCGCGATAGGCTGGGGATATTTTTTGAGAGCCTTCGGCGAACCACATGGGTTCGATGCCCGGGATTTCGGTTTCGTCCGCGATCCACATTTTTTCGTCGGAATGGCCTGCGATTGCGTATGTTTTATCGCCGAGAGTTGCGATTACATCAATGTCGTATTCGTGGCCTGGGTCAATTTCAAAGCCCAATTTGTTTAATTTTGATGCCAAATCAATTGCAATTTCGGTTGGCAATAGTTCAGAAATTTCGGCGTTTTCGTCGGTTGTGTTTTCATCCATTTTTTCAGGTTCATTTTTTATGTCGAAATTAATTGGTTTGAAAACCATTGGTTTGTTATCCGGTTCGTTTGGAATTTCGACGTCGAATGATGTTGGAATCATGCCGGCAGCAAATGGATTGTCGGATATGATTTCGTCCCCATTTTCAGGGATATCCGCAATAGTTTCCGGTTTTGGTTCGGATGCTGCGGTTGTGTTTGGGCCGAATTCCACGGATGTTTGTGGGGCCATTTTTTTGTTCAGTTTTTCAGTGGCTGCGATATAGGTATAGCGTGCACGCATTTCTTCGGGTAGGTTTTCCGGTAAAATAATTTCGGGTTCCGATTTTGTGTCTTCCGATTTTTCGGCCGGTTTTTTGTCTTTCGATTTTGGCGGTTCAGGTTTTAGGGCGGTTTGGGTTTTGGACACGCATTTCAAGAATTTTTTCCACCAGTCGCCGCGAACACATATATTCGCTGTTGCGATATATGTTGGAATTAATGCAAGTAAACCCAGAAAAAATGATACGTCCATCAGACCGCGTACAACCCAGCCACGTTGCCAGGCGCGAATTAATAAATGCCAATGAAGTGGTGATAAAATGTTAAATCCAAATACCAAATAAAATACAATCCAGGCCATTGTGAAAAAGGCCACTGTCCAGCCCAATATGACCAAGATATCGGCGCGGGCCGGGATGTATTTTTTGAAAAAGGATACGATTTTGTCTTTCATGATTAGTATTATGAATGAAAAAACGCGTTTGTCAAGTTAAAAAAAGGGGGGAGTGGAATATTTTGTTTAGACTATGTTGGGATTTGGATTAATTATTTGTGAATTATTGAATGTCTTTAAAATTGATGTTTTTTTTAGCTGGTATTTTGGTTTTTTAAAAGTTGCTTGATTGTGTTCTGTGTTTTGTAGTATCATAAGGTTGGTGCCGGGAGTTCTGGCGCTTGGGGTGTCGTAACCTCTTTTATGCACGTCTGCGCAGACGTTAAATGCCCCCTGCCGTCTATGGTAGGAGGGCTGGTGGAATAAGCGTTGAGCAAATACACCGCACTATCTTGCATAAAGTAGTTACGAACCTCCTGCCACCAATTCCAATGATTTGGTGGTTTTAGATATGAAAAGTTGGGGGTAGAGTGAAAGTTTTTGTGTTAGTTTTTTTATCATTTTTTTTGATCCGCAATTTAATGGCGGATGTAAATGATGTTGCTGTTCAATCTGTGAATGACAGTAGTATGGATGAGATTGCTGAAAAAAATGCGTATGTTGAAAAACTGGAAAGTGATTTATCACAAATTTATTCGGAAATAGCACGTTGTCGTAAGCAAAAATCTGGGTGGAAGGCGGCGACTGTAATTGGTTCAATTGGAACAGTTGCAACAGGGATTGGCGCAGGTGTTCAACTGCATAATATAAAAAAATCAAAAAATTTAGACGAAAATGGTAAGCCGGTTGTTGCACAAACAGAAGGTATAGGGACAGTAAAATGAAATTGAATGTTGTATTTTTGATTTTAGTTTTTATCCCGATTACAGTTGGTGCGAATGAAAATAATATTCAAATGCAAATGTTGGATGCAAGAATTGTGGGATTAGAGCGAGATATTTATAAAAAATATGCCGAGCTGGAAAAATGTGAAAAAGAAACGCATGGGTTCAAAATAGCCGGAGTTGCGACATTGGCTGCAACAAGTGTTGGAGTTTATGCCAATGTGAAATTAAAAGAAAAATTGTCCGAAGTATCAAAGGTTGGCGGAGTGAGTGTTAGTAAAGATGATCGTTCTGCCGAACAAATTTCTGCGGATAATATCAGCGAACTGTGTCTTGAATTTCCGGATGAGCCGGAATGCAAGAAATAGTAATTAACAAACCAAAAGGATGAAAAATGAAAGTAAAAAATATTTTAATGACAACTGTTGCGATGGCAATGGTTTGTGGGGCCGCATCGGCGGAAATGACACGTGAGCGTCAGAAAGAATTATGTGATAAATCTCCGATACGAATATGGGTTGAAAAAACAGGGTCTTGTGTTCCAAAAAATGCATGTAAGGCAGCTGATAGATTTAAAAGTTATTGCAATCGGACATTTAAAGATATTCAAGTGAAAGATTTTTCGAAAGTTAAAGAATTAATCAGTTTATATATGCAAAAAAATACGGCTGTTGGCGGTTGTTCTGAATTTATTGATTTGAATTCTGGTATGGGTTCCAATGGAACGAATGCGGTTGGTCAGGACTATTTTGGATGTTATACATCTGTTGGAGAATATATAGTGTTTGAATTTGATGATGCATCCGAGAGCGATTCACGCGTAGCGTGGATTGGATTTGAAGAAGGGCGGTGTGTGGCCGTTGGAGGTACTCCAAAGAATGAAGGGAAGGAGTGTTTTGGACTGTCAAAACAAGTGTGTTTAGAAATCGCGCCAAAACGTAATTATTTTGATGCTGAAGCAAAGTGTTCTGTGTTTAAAAATTAAATTTAATTATAAAATTTATTATTATAAAAATCCCCCAATTGGGGGATTTTTATTTGTTTTTAGTAGGGAAAAAACCTGTTGATTTGGTTCCGCGGGAAGTGGCACAATCGTTGTGGATTTATTCATGAACAAAGGAGATAACATGAAAAAATATTTTGCTGAATTTATTGGCACCGCCGTTTTGGTTTTGTTCGGAGTTGGTGTTTGTTAAAATATGTTTGGAGTCTTGCATGGAGTATATTGGTAAGCATAAGGCCTTTCATAAGGATGGCCCGGGATCTCTTTTGATTGATGGCGGAAAGAAAATTTTGCATCCGCACAAGTGCTATGTTGGAGAGCTGATTTCAGATCGCCATTACCATGTTTATGTGAAATATGCTTATGCACGCGCTGTGTTAAATAATCGGGATGATTTAGGCTACTGGAAAAATCTGTATCGTATTATGCAACGAGATAAAGGTCGGAATGCAGATTTTAAAAAATTTGACTCTCTTATAGAAAGTATTAAAAACTTTGGGTTTGATAAAAACTTTCCGATACCAGTTGATATAAATTATGATATTCTTGACGGTTCCCACAGGTTGGCAGTGTTACTTGCTTTGAACCAAATGCCCGTAGTCCAGATTTACTCTAAAATGTCTAAACGATATGAAAAAAACAGGTTTGCAAATTTTTCTGAGGATTATTTGAAAAATATAGATTTAGTAAGGAAGGAGTTATTTGAAAAGTATAAACCTTCAATATCTAATGAAGTATTTATAACTGTTTGGGGCATGGGTCTGCCCGTTTGGGATGATATAATAGATTTTTTTGGTAAAGATAGTATTAAGCGGGCATTTTTAAGAAAGTTTTCTGATGAAGAGTATGCAGCATTTATTAAAGTAATGTATTCTACAGATTCGATACGTTTTCAAACTCTTTTACGCAAATCTTGGGGAATAACAAGGTTTGAGTCTGCGGCTGGGATTATAATTGTTGATAAACCGTATGAAGAAATGCGTTCAATTAAAGATTCTATTAGGGATAAGTTTATTAGCAAAGTTAATGAATATCATTATGATAGCATATTACATACATTGGATGATCCCGAAGATGTTAAATTTTTTATGGATAAACTGGATTTATATAAACCAGTTGGAAAGATGACGTCAGTATTTAATATCAAAGATAATTTAGATTACATGATATTGAATGGTAAGAAGTCTTATGAGGAATACAAAAGTGTTATTAAGGGGTCTGAGAAAACACTATTGGATTTAATTAATGAGCGTTTTGATTTGGTTATATTTGATCTTGATGGGACCATTGTAAATTCCGAAGCTATAAACGTTTCTGGCTATGTTAGAACGTTATCGGAATATGGTATAAATATTAGTTTAAAGAATGCTTTAAAGTTGTTTGCGGGTCGCTCAAAAAACGATAATGAAAAATTTATTAAAAAAAAATGGGGGGTAGAATTTTCTGAAAAACAAAAGTTGAATAAAAAATTATGGATTCATGAGCAAAAAAAATATATGTCAGAGGTGGACGGTATTAAAGAGTTGGTATCAAAAGTGAAATGTGCAAAGGCGGTAGCATCAGGAAGTAGTTTAGAGACAATTGATGGATCTTTAAAAAAAATTGGTTTGGAATTGGAGTTTCCTGTTAAGAATAGATTCTCTACGTCCCAGGTAGAAAAAGGGAAACCGTCACCAGATGTGTTTATTCTAGTCTCAAAAACATTAGGAGTAGATCCAGATAGATGTATTGTTATAGAAGATAGTCCGGATGGAATAATTGCGGCTGTTGATGCAGGTATGCACTTTATTTGGTTCGGTCATGGGGAACATGTCAGGCATGCGTACGGGAATGAGGATTTGAAGTTTATGACGCGGTCATGTTCAAAGCGTAGGCAGATTGGATCCGTCAAGAGTGCGTTACGAAATGATATTTTTATTAATTCTAAATAAATTCCCCTTGATTATTACTTCATTATAAATTTGAATAAAATTAGGTGTAAATAAGTCTGGTTTTTTATTTATCGTATTGTGAAGTTCTTCTTCGCCTACTTCTATGACCCCTGAAAGTTCTTTTTCGAATATATTGAATGGGCCATTATGTATACCCATAAAAACATGGTGCAGTTTTCTTGGTTTATTTGATTTTCTTATATTGTATGTTTTAACTATTCCTACGTGTACTAGGTTGTCTATTACTATTCCCAATTCTTCTTTTAACTCTTCAATAGCGGCTTGCTTATAGTTTTGTCCGGACAAGACATGGCCTGCCGCAGAATAATCGAAACATAGTGGGTACGTTTTGTTTTTAGAACGCTGTTGCAGGATAATTTTATTTGATGTGGTAAAAACAAGTACGCCAGATATTCGGACGGTGGCATTGATTTTATACGCCTCTTCCCTTGTCATTGTGCATATAACATTGTCGTTTTCGTCTATGATGTCTAAGAGTTCGTGCATTTTCAGTAATTTTTGCTCTAATTTCTTGACATTTTATCGGTTCGTGGTAAAGTTGCAAGGAAAATTTTAACAGGATTAGGGTGTGTGAAATGGTATCTGTGGGAATTGATTTTGGGACGACGAATTCGTCCGTTGCGATGGCTGGGAAAGGTGAGCCGAATTTGATTAATGTTGAGGGATCGAGTGTAACAATTCCAACTGCGATGTATTTTATAAGTCCAAGCGAGGTTTATTTTGGTCGAGATGCCATAAGGCGTTATACTGAAAATGAAACGGCCGGTCGTTTTATGCGCAGCATTAAGAGGATTTTGGGTACGTCTTTGATGAAGGGGCCTGGGACCCAGATTGGTCGCGATACGATGAAGTTTGATAAGATTATCGAGACATTTGTTCGTCATTTAAAAGAAAAAATTGATATGGCGGCCGGGGTGGATGTTGAAAATGTTGTTATGGGACGTCCAGTACATTTTCGTGATAATGATCCAGAGGGTGACAAGAAGGCCGAAGATGAATTGCGAAAGATTGCAAAAAATGCAGGATTTAAGAATATTGAATTCCAATATGAGCCAATTGCTGCTGCGTTTGCCCACGAACGTTTATTGAACAGTGAAAAATTAGCCGCTGTAATAGATATTGGTGGAGGAACGAGTGATTTTACAATTATTCGTTTATCGCCGATGCGTAGAAATTATTTAGATAGATCGTCGGATGTTTTATCAAATACCGGCGTTCGTGTTGGAGGGAATGATTTTGATAAAAGTTTGTCTTTGAAATCGTTTATGCCAACGTTTGGGATGGGAACCGAGATTGGCGGAAAGTTGGGGGCGCATGATAAAATTTTGCCAATGCCTACGTCGCCTTATTTTTCTTTGTCCACGTGGAATGAAGTTAATGATTTGTATAATTTTAAATCTTTGAATCAGATTAAAAAGTATTTGTTTTCATCGCAATCCCCGGAAAAGGTTGCGCGATTATTGGAAATTGTTGAAGGCCGTTTGGGGCACAAAAATTTAAATTATGCTGAAGACGCCAAGATTAAATTGTCAGATGAAGATAAAGTGAAAATGGTTTTAGACTTTTTGTCCGATAAACCAATTATAAATATCAATCGTGTTGAATTTAACGATGCGATTGAAAGCAATGTCGAAAAAATTCAAGCATCAATAAGCGAATGCATCAAGCAAGCCGGTGTAAAAGCACATGATATAAATTTGGTTATATTGACAGGTGGGTCCACCGAGATTCCGTATGTTAGTGAAATTACGCGTGCGAATTTTCCAAAGGCAGAGTTGTCTGCATCAGATAGATTATCAAGCGTTGGGTTGGGATTGGCGTATGACAGTGTGCGCAGGTTTCAGCCGCCATTGAATATTAAACAGGTTTTTAGATCCAGATAGTTGAGGAGCGTTGGCCGGCTATCTGTTTATAAACGCAAAATTTTAATTTTTTTATTTTAGTAGGGAAAGAAACCTGTTGATTTGGTTCCGCGGGAAATGGCACAATCGTTGTGGATTTATTCATGAACAAAGGAGATAACATGAAAAAATATTTTGCTGAATTTATTGGCACCGCCGTTTTGGTTTTGTTCGGAGTTGGTGCTGCGGTGTTGGCCGGGGGACAAATTGGAAACATGGGTGTTGGATTATGTTTTGGTGTTGCGATTATTGCGATGGCCGGTGTGTTTGGTAATGTATCTGGTGCGCATTTGAATCCTGCTGTATCAATTGGCGCGCTGGTTGCCGGTCGTTTGTCGGTTCGTGATTTTTGTGGATACGTTATTATGCAATTTTTGGGTGCGACAGTTGGTGCGATTGTGGTTTATTTAATTGCCCGCGGAGCCCCATTATTTGATTTGGCCCAGGGGTTGGGACAAAATGGATATGGATTGGGATATGCCGGTGGATACAGCATGATTTCTGCAATTTTATTTGAATTGATTGCGACATTTGTATTCGTTCGTATTATTTTGGAAGTTACTGCCACTGACACAAAGTATGCTGGTGTTATTATTGGATTGACTTTGGCAACATTGTTAATGTTGGGGATGAATATTACGGGCGGATCATTAAATCCTGCGCGTAGTTTTGGACCAGCATTATTGGTTGGCGGACATGCGATGCATCAGTTGTGTTTGTTTTTAATCGTGCCGGCCGTTGGTGGATTGTTGGCGGGTGTTGCCACACGCGTTATGCCGTTTAACAAAATTGGTAAGAAAAAATAATGAAAATGCGCCCTTGGGCGCGTTTTTAATTTTCTCGGGGGTATCTCGGGTGTTTATACCCGCTCAACCCCTCGAAAATAAAAAACCGCCCAATCATCACAAACTATTATTTTTTATAGTTTTTATAAAGCGGGGAAGAAAAAATAATAGTTTGTGATTCAAGTTATGTTGGGGGCGTTGTTTTTGCAACGCCCTGTTTTGTATTTAAGGCCGGCGTGGATTTAATTTATTTGCCTGCGGATTTGTGGGGCATTTTTTATTTTGAAAAATAAAAAATGGTGGAAAAATTTATTTGTATGGTTTGTTTTTCCCCCTCTCTCTATAAAACATGATGATCAAAGATCATATGTTTTATTATCTCTCCCCGTTGGGGCGAGATGGGTAGTGTTTTTATTTTCCCCCGCACCACTCAACCACGACAAATAATTGTCGGGTTTTGTTGCCTCGCTCATCAGGGGCGAGGTTTTTAATATTGTTGTGATCTATATACATTGCGTTGCAACGTTTGTTTTACTGAATCCTCTTGGCTGCGCCCCAGGATGACAATAAAAAGTTGCTGTCGCAATGGTTTATTTTCCCCCTCTTTATAAAACATGATGATCAAAGATCATATGTTTTATTATCTCTCCCCGTAGGGGCGAGATGGGTAGTGTTTTTATTTTCTCCCGCACCACTCAACCACGACAAATAATTGTCGGGTTTTGTTGCCTCGCTCATCAGGGGCGAGGTTTTTAATATTGTTGTGATCTATATACATTGTGTTGCGATGGTTTATTTTTCCCCCTCTCTCTATAAAACATGATGATCAAAGATCATATGTTTTATTATCTCTCCCCGGAGGGGCGAGATGGGTAGTGTTTTTATTTTCCCCCGCACCACTCAACCACGACAAATAATTGTCGGGTTTTGTTGCCTCGCCCACCAGGGGCGAGGTTTTTAATATTGTTGTGATCTATATACATTGCGTTGCAATGGTTTTTTACTGGATCCTCTCGGCTATGCGATACGGATGACCAAGGGTTTG
>JAVBPX010000013.1:0-39045 GCA_031549365.1 Alphaproteobacteria bacterium | reverse complement strand
ATTATCTCGGCGAAACAACGTGCAGACGGATCATTGCAATTAAAACCCGACAATTATTTGTCGTGGTTGAGTGGTGCGGGAGAAAATAAAAACACTACCCATCTCGCCCCTCCGGGGAGAGATAATAAAACATATGATCTTCGATCATCATGTTTTATAGAGAGGGGGAAATAAAAACAATAACCACAATTAAAATCCTCCCAAACCCCTGGTCATCCTGAGGCTTTGCCGAAAGAATCCAGTAAAACAAACGTTGCAACAGCAATTTTTTATTGTCATCCCTCGGGAATCACGTCCCTGCGACAATCTTTATCTCGGCGAAAAAACGAGCAATACGCCCAAGGGCACATTTTCAAATGTTTTAAAATGCGGCTCTCGTCAAGGCGATTGCTATGGCATCTGCCTCATCCGCCGTCTTGGGCAACGCCTTTGGCAACAATAAATTAATCATACGCAATACTTGATCTTTGTCCGCATGCCCATACCCAACAATTGTTTTTTTAATTAAATTCGGCTCATACTCAAACACGGGCTTACCCTCCACAGCGGCGGCCAACATCCCGGCCGCCCTGGCATGTCCCAAAATTAATGTTGTCGTTGGATTTTTATTAACGAAAGTATATTCAATCGCAACTTCATCCGGAGCATATTGTCGAATTAATTCACGCACGCTATTAAAAATAACCAATAAACGATTTGATAATTCGTCTTTTGCTTTTGGTAAAATCACACCGCTAGCAACATAAACGCGTCGCGACCCTTCGACATCAATCACGGCCCATCCTGTATGAATCAACCCAGGATCAATCCCGAAAACTCGACGTATTTTTACGCTCATGCAAAATTTGCCCCAACGAATACATTCTGAACGTCGTCATTATCGTCCATTGCATCCATAAATTTTTCTAATTTTTCGGCAACTTCGCCTGAAACTTCGACAGGCGCATTTGCGACCCATGTCAACTTTGCTTGCTCGGCTTCACCAAATTTATTCTGTAACGCCTGTTGAACCTGGGCGAAATTATCTGGATTTGTTGTAATGGTATAACCATCATCTGATACTTCTAAATCCTCGGCCCCAGCGGATAAAATTTCTTCGAAAATAACGTCTTCTGGCGCAACACTTAATGAATAAACTATCAAACCGATTCTGCTAAACATATACGAAACCGATCCATTTTCTCCCAAATTTCCCCCAGCCTTGGTGAATATAGCACGAACTTCTGGAACTGTGCGACGCGGATTATCGGTCAAAGCCTCAACAATAACAGGCACCGCCCCCGGACCATACCCCTCGTAACGAACGGCTTCGTAATTTTCACCACCGGCGGCTGTCGCGCGATCAATTGCCCGTTTAATATTATCATTCGGCATGGATTCTTTACGCGCATTAAAAATTGCCAAACGCAACCTTGGATTATTTTCAGGATTTGGATCACCAACTTTGGCAGCCATGGTAATTTCCCTGGCCAATTTTGTAAACAACCCGGCGCGAATTCTGTCCTGCGCCCCTTTTCTGTGCATAATATTATGCCACTTTGAATGTCCAGCCATAATAAATCCTCTTATTTTTTAATATTGCTCAAAAATATTACACAATAAAACGCCAAAAATCAACCAAAAACCGCCCAATGTCATTCCAGCACCGGCTGAAATCCCGTCTAATTTAATTCCTTAAAAATAATTGTCATTGCGAGCCACAAAGTGGCGCAGCAATCATTGCAACACCGGACTTAATCACAAAATCAAAGGCGTTGCGGAATTTGCATCCGCAAATTCCCGTGACACAACGCCTTCCCAATAACCATAATAACAACCGCCAAATAATTAATTCCACACCAAATTTAATCCTCCCAAAAAGAACATTTCGAAAATTTGTTTACCAAATTTTCCGTGACAAAATGTTCTCCACAGAACCAGAATCACAACCAAACCCACCTCTATAATAAATTCCACACCGGCATTAATCCACATACGGGCAAATTAAAAAATCGTTTACGATTTTGCGTGGAATAATAAACAAATGTTAATAACATTTGTTTTTATGGAATAGCCCATCCAATCTATGATTGGCAGGGGCGTTGTCCAAAATATTGCCCCTAATAACCAGAATCATAAACAAACCATCCTTAATCGATCACTTGACCCACTCTTAAAAATATCCCATAATCCAATTGTAATGAATACTTTTATCGCCTCGCCCCCTGCGGGAGAGGCAACAAAACAAGCGATTTATAATCGTTATGTTTTGTGGTGAGGGGTAAAACGAAAAAAACGGAAAAACAAAATGATCGGAAAATTAATCGGCATCGTGGACACAATAAACGAATCATCCATAATATTGATGGTAAACGGCGTTGGCTATAACGTATTCGTGCCGACATCCACAACCACACGTGTAAACACTGGCGATAATTTAACATTATGGATTGAAACCCACGTGCGCGAAGATCACATCCACCTGTACGGTTTTGCAACCGCCGCCGAACAAACCTGGTTTAATACATTAACAACAGTCCAGGGCGTAGGCGCAAAAATGGGCCTGGCAATATTGTCTACATTACAACCAAATCAAATTTTAAACGCGCTGCATTCGGGCGATAAAACAATGTTTACATCCGTATCGGGCGTTGGTCCAAAGCTCGCCGAAAGAATTGTCACCGAATTAAAATCAAAAATTAAATCCATGACCCTGGCAACACCGGATAAAATCGGAATGACATCCGACACATCACAACAAACGGGACTCTCTGCATCCGCAATGGACGCAATAAACGCATTGGAATCTCTGGGCTATAAACGTGCCGCTGCATATGACACAGTAATTAAAATTCTGACCGAAAATGGGGACATGCCTGTCGAAAAACTCCTCCCCCTATCCCTCAAACAACTATCTTAAATTATTATCATTGCAAAGATCATAATCCATTGCTCGCATAAAACGCCTTTTGAATCTCAGAATGCTTTTGTAACACATTAAAATCATAAGTTTCATAAGACATAGCATTTTTCCAAAATGCCCATAATTCATTTTGCAATTTTTTACCCTCTTCTGCCTTTGTTGGGTTTGTTTTTTGCAATTTATCCAATTCTTTTGTCTTGGCATCAACTCTCTTTTTGCCTTCTTTTAATTTCTTGGATTTAATTCTGTTAATAACGTTTTTGCCAAAAACTCCGGCCTCAAACATCATGGATAATGATAATTTCAATCCTCTATCAACAACTTTTCCGAAAATTTTGGTACCCTCATGTCCCTGCAAAAATGGCAAATTCGCAATAATATTTGAATCCTTTAAACCCTTCCTAAATTCTTCACGCCTATCACTTGTAAACAAACTATATCTCATAACTGCAATTGATTCCAAAATTGCCTGTGCTTCATCTTTTTTTAATTTTCCATCAACAGCCTGATTAATAACTTCGGCAGCAATCGCATTCATTTTATTTGGATCGGATAAACCATTTTCAAATAAATCTTTTGCATCGCTTTTTAGTGTTTCTAAAAACTTTACTAACTTATCAAAATGCCCATGATGCGCAGAATCAACAGATTTCTTTATATCGTCTTTTTTCTCTAACCAGGCTCCCAATCCCTTACTCGGATTAATGCCTTTTTTCCATAACGCATTAACTATACTTTCCGCAGATTTTGATTTATAAATATGATTTTTATGTCTTGAAAAAGGCTTTAATATTGTTTCATTTAATTTTTCATTTATTTTCTTTTTACGTTTTTTCCACTTACCTTCGTAATCTTCAATTTTCGTAGGAACCTCATCCCACTTAATTTTGCTTTTTGCAAAATTCATATTTCTAACAATACCACGTGTTGAATCTATACCATTTAAATATTCCGCAACATCTTTCGTATCATAAATATCCTTAAATACTGCCGAATATTCTTTTTTAAATTTATCAATTTTTAATGGGTCCGGATTATCTTTAACATCCAATTTTTCTGCAATAAACCTTTCTATATTTGGTGCGGTTAAGCCTGGGAACGACGCAAATGGGAACGGAGTTGCGAAACCCATACTATCCGCGACATCCAATAACTCCTTAAGTTCTTCTGAAACAGAATTTATTTTTCCTTTTTCCAATGCTGAAATAACTTTTTCATATGAATTTTTCCAATTCCAATCAGACTGAAAATATCTTTTAATATCAGGATCTCTCAAATAAGTCAAAATATCAGCTTGCCCATTTTTTGTCTCGTCATCAACGGTTTTTTCTGGAAACAATCCTTTGTACTTATCAAAAAATGCTTTCTCTTTTTCTTTACTTGGCAAATCCTTATCCGAACGCATTGATTCAAAGGCAGCCCAAAAATCCTTATATAACTCCTCTAAACCATCGGGACCTAAACCATTTTGATCAATATCAATTGCATTTAAAATTTGATCTGTAACACCTTTATTTTTTCCAACAGCCTTCAAGCCATCCAAATAATTTTTTAATTCACCTCCCGTTGGCAGCGGGCTTTCAATTTTTCCAAAATTTCCTAAAATTTCTTTAATATATAAAACTCTATCGTCATCATCCGCAATACCCGCGACCGAATACATATTTTTAATTCGATCAAAAAACGGTTTTGTTTTATCTTTACCTAATACTAAAAAATTATTAAATTCCTGCTGTATATCGGCCAAATCTGTTGCATTTAAAACCGGCGGAACGCTTGACAAAGTGGGACTTGCCAATGATCCGTTCAATCCTGCAACTATTGTATCCAAATTTGCAATTATGGCCGCCTGATCCGGCGTTGGCACAGGCCAACTCGCGACAAAAGAATCCCTTAATCCATTAATAGCATCCCTGGCATTTTCAATTTTTGTTTTTTCTTTCGACCCATCTCTTGGATCTGTTGCTTTTAAATCAGAAAATATCCCAGAAACTTCGGCCATCGGAACAATAAATTGTTCAATATACTTATCCTCATTATTCAACCATTCCGCATCTAGCTTTGCTGCCAATTGCTGTGGGTTCAATGTTCCTGCCGGAAAATCTTGTAATTTTGAAAAACGCTTAATATCTTCAACAATCCGGCCTAAAAACGCAGCATTATAAAATTTTTCTAAATCTTTGCCATTTGCCTTTTTTTTATGCCCCTTTGATAATACGGAAAACTGCCCAGATGTTCCACCCTGATCTGCGTGCATCTGCTGAAAATAATTCTCTAAAAAAGCATCATACTTTGCCAACTCACGGCCTCCTGATTGGTCTATCAACGCTGGCCCAAAATAACCAACCAACCTTGATAACACAATATAACACAAAAACGGCAATTTTTCAAGTATTCACGTCGAAATTTTATAAAAAAACAATTGCCCAAAATGTACGAAACTTCTATAATGCGAATGAATGGGGGAAAAATGCCAAAAAACATCGACAAAACCAAGAAAAATAATGAATCCTCATTGCTGGGGGTCACGACTCCGTTGCAATCTTTGCAATCAAACAAAAAACCACGCCTATTAAACTTCACACGTGAAAACACGCTGGAATCCATCGCCCTGATTTTATTTATCATCGCAACTCTTACAATTTGCGCAATGGGCGGCCGCTGGATTTTATTCGGCACGTCGATATTTTTAATTATTGGCTGTCCTTGGTTTATCTATAAAAAATCCGATTTATACAAAAAGCCAACAAAAAATAAAACCACCGCTGTCATCCCTACGACACATTCGCGCAAGGGATCTAAACCCAAACCGAAAAAATGAAACGCATCTGGTCCGCATTATTACTGACATTTATTCCATTCTCGGCAATGGCGGTCGCTCCTGTTGTCGTGGGCTTGATTGTTGGGGCCGTTGGAATCGCAGGGTATTCAATCTATCGTTCAAACACACCTGTCGATATGTTATCCGCATTTGATTTTTTCTCATCCTGTTGGTCGTGCAATTTGTTTGGCGGCATTATATCTGGGCTATCCGATATAATTTCAGCGACCTACTCATCGCTTGCAGATATAATATTCTTATCCATTGTTTTAATAACAGCGATCTGGATTGCATGGGGAATTTTATCGCACTACCTCGCAAAATTCAGCGTCCCAGATTCGCCCTGGACACTTGCCGGCCAATACGGCACCCATTTTATTCGCGCAACATTTGTCATCGCCCTCCTGTATATTCCACTACCTCGAATAATAACCGGAACATTTATCGAACCAATATTTTCAATCGGCCTTTCATACGGCCGGATTATGGATCGGCAATTTTCACCTTCCGAACACGCGAACGCATTTGAAACTTGTTTAATAACAACTGCTGCAAACGACCCATCTCCAAACGCCAAAACGGAAAGTTTTTCTCCATCACTCCGCCACAATCTGGTATGTCAAATTGCAATGTTCCATCGTCTAACAGGGACAGGCATGACCGTTGGCTGGACCTTGCTAAACTCGGCATTTAATTCAACACACATGTATCAAATTATGGGCGTCCCCGTATTTCCAAACATTGGATTTTTCCTGATTGGATTATTAATCGTGCTTTTGTACGTTTTTGCAACATTCCCTGTGCCATTATATTTTTTAAAAATCATTGTTGAACTTGCCATGGATTTTTTACTATTGCCCTTGCTGCTTCTTGGCTGGCTGTTCCAAAAGAACCCCGTTTTCCCAGTCAAAGAATCGGACATCCAAACAATCATCGACAAATTAATTAAAAACACCGCCGGCATCGCAGTTGTTGGGATATTCACAACTTTTTCTCTATTTTTCTTGAACGCACTATTTTCTCCAAATAATCCTCGCGCCAACATAATTGCAACCGCATTTCAAAATAATGACCCTGAAATTTTCATGAACGGTGTCGCACTTGAAAACAATTCAATCATGATGATGATTTTCATCGGAATTTTTCTAACCATGTTTATGACATCAATTCCAACACTGGTAAACGAATTATTTAAAACCGTTGGCATACCAAAAGAATATTATGAAAAAGCAAAACAAAACATGAAAACCGCCAACGATAATATTAAAAACATGATTAAACTCTACCGCAAAAAGCCACAGGATAAAAAAGAATAATGTCCACACCGTTAATTGATCTTTCACTGGCACCTCTTGTCCCAATGGTATTGGACGCGTTTACACACGTGGCAATCGGAACATATCAATATTTTCGTCCAATTATTCCAACACTAATCTATATCTTTTTACTGTTCAGCCTGACTGTATACATCGTAAAACAATTTATCCCAAAACAATTTTTATCAGCATTAAAATTAAACTCGGATTTTATAATCCAATCTGACAAACCAGACCCATTTAAACTGGCGGAAAACATTTTAAAACCAATCATGCGCGGGGTAATCGCAATATCATTGCTTTTACCATTAAACCCAAAATACATCATCCAATACGGAATTGATCCATTTTTACAATTTGGGGCAATATATACATCACACATCCTTGGCAATGAACACGACTTCACATTACAGCGTTATACTCCGGCAACTGCGCATTCAGACACAGATTACTATTCAGAATCCTCGCGCTATTATCTAACCGCGCCTCTACAGGAAATTTCCAAAAAAAACAATGAAATCATAAAATCCGGCGTTGAGCTTGCAATCAATGGCGCCATAACTTTAAAATTTCTCCAGGTCTTAACCGGCCTCGCCCTGGTGCTGGCATTTTTCTCATCCAATTTATTTATGTCTTTAATGTTTATCACAGCAATATTTCATTTTGGAATGGCACTAATTTTATACCCATTTAAAATTGTTGTTTATGTTATAAAGCCTGGCAACGACGATTGGGCAAACTTTTTACCCGTATTTTCGGATATAATTTCAGCCCTCCGAAAACTGATATTAACGATGATTATGTCTGCGTTTGTAATTATCATAAACATCCAATTGGTTCGTGCACTATTCGGCCCCACAGAAATGGAAAGGCTCCGCCAAATAACATCAAACGATTTGGTATCTGGATTCGGGGCACATGAATTTACCTGGCTGTCTGCCATATTAACATTCATGGTGATGTATGAAATCTTTGACTTAACTCAAAAGAAAATTGCCTCATACGGCGGCGAATCTGATCAAAGCATTTATAAATCAGCAACCGGCACCATAACAACATTTGGCAAAAACGTTGCTGGCCTGGCAAAAAACTTCATGAAAAAACCAGGGGGGGCAAAATGAAAAAATTGATCCTCTACCTTTTCATGATATTGTTGTCGGCACCAACTTATGCTGCTGGTATTTTTGAATCCGCGACACAAAAAACAATCCAATGTTGGGGTTGTCCCGTATTTGATTTGCTATTCCAAATCGTATCTAAAACAGCCGCTGCCCTTTATGATAAAATGGCGTATTTGGGATTAATCATCATGGCATTCGGCCTCGCATTTTATGTTTTGTACATAATTATCAAAAACATGAAAACCGTCAAAGATGTCGGAGAATACCAAAAAAAATTATTACCAACATTAATTAACGCCGCTGTAATTTCGGCACTACTTGGCATGGGCGTCGCCTTTCCAAAATTGGTAACCCGCGCAACCTTCGAACCTATAACCAATGTAACAATAATGTATGCGGACGCAGTGCTTCAAACAACCCCTGAATTTGTGGACGCCCGTGTAAAATACGAACCAATGCCAATCGATAAAAATTCCGAACATTTCTACAATCCCGAATTACGCGATGGGATAATCCGCTTAATGAAAACATCAACAACCGTTTTTCAATCATTTATCATGTTTGGATTTGCGGCGATATCATCTGCCTTCACCTGGTCAGACGTTATAAACTTACCTGGATTATTGGAACACACGTTAATATTTTTACTAGGATTAATCATCATCTGGTTTTTCTTTAAACTGTTTATAAAATTCTGCTGGCACTTTGTGGACGTAATTGTTGCTCTTACGATGTTTGCATTTTTCTTTCCATTAATGCTTGTTGGATATGTGTTTCAAAATTCGGAATCATCGGGCGTTGTCAAAGGTTTGGGATCTACAACCGCCAGCTTTTTCAGCGACGTAATAAACGCAATCACAACCTTGTTCGCCGTAATGATTACATACATCGTATCAATGACAATCATGGCATACTTTTTGTCCGGATCATCAAACCCTGCTGGCAACCCAATGATGCAATATATTTTGTCCGGCGATTATTCATCGGCAGAATTGGCCTTGCGATCACCTCTTGCAACAAACGCTCTACTGGGCATTATAACATTGGCATTTGTAATTGAATTTATCATGCGCGAAATCCCTCGCGTCCAATCGATGATAACGGACGCATTCAGTGTCAAGCCTTCAACCACTCACGGCGATAACGTAAATACAAATCTTGAAAAATTGGCAGGCGACATAACGAATACGACAAAGAAATTCATCAAATCCTTCAAAAAGAAAGAGGATAAAAAACAATGAAAGCAAACTGGATCATTTTATTAATTCGTTTATTGCTATGGATCGGCGTCATTGGCCTAGGCTTTTGGTATTTGTACGATTCAATAAATGGATCTTCATTGACTTATGTATCCCTGGATCAATTTATGAACGCAATCGGGGCCTGCGAAAATGGAACCTGCTCGGTAAATTCAACATCTTGCCTGCTGTGCCCCTATATCGAAACATTGTTATATTTAATAACAGGTGCCGCATTTGCAATATACGACACATTGATTCGCCACACATGGATTTTACTGGTATTTGGCATGGCAATATTCATCCTGTTTCACACATATAAAACATTAAAAGACTCCGCAGACCAAACCACCAAACTGGACGCGGGCGAACGTAAAATCGATTTTGCAAAATACTGGGAGCCCATTCAATCCCAGGGAATCCGTCTATTACTAGTCGGTGGTTTTTTGGGAGTACTTGGATTTTCTGGATCATCCATGATGACAACAATTTCATCATTAACCGTAACACCCATTTTATCAGTTGGTAATTCTGTTGCTATGTCGGTTACAAACATAGATGGAAAATATTGCACATCACACTCAAATCCATCTGAATTAAATTTACCAGATTGGGCGGCCCGCGGTGTGGACAGTAACGCAACACTGGTTTCAAAATCAATCATGGACCCATTTTTATGCACAATTGGAAATGTTAATACGATCATGTTGGCGGGCGCATCTGGCGGCTTTGCCCTAATGAATTTCGGTTGGTTTGATAATCACATGCTGCACTGGATAATGGGCATTGCCTTGGTGCTAATGTTTTTGTTTATCGGTTTTGAAATCGTATTTGATATAATGAACATAATATTCTCACTCGCAATACTGGTTGTATTCTTGCCATTAATAATCGCCAGCTACGCATTTAAATATAAACTGTTCGAAGGGGTAGGCCCAAACGCCATTGGCACGCTTGCCAAATCGATGGTAAAAATGGTGGGCGTAACATTAAAAATCACAATAATATATGTCATGGTTTTATTTGCATCGGACAAATTCTTTCCGGGCCCAGTTGATGGATACACCGCACTATTTCCACCTGAAATCGGTCTAAATTTATCGGCAACTGATGCATCCGAACTCATGGCTCGCCCACAAATCGCAAAAATATTCTCTGACTGTGAACAATATGCCCGCACCTCGGACGGCACTCCGGATAAAACAAAATTCAAACAATGCTTCATGACGAAAAAGTCCCAAACTCCTGAATACTTTGATTTCTTGAATAATTCATTTGAATTTTTCTGGATGATGATTGGTTTATTTATTTTCTATCACGCATTGTTGCGCGAAAAAATTGATAAAACATTCTTGGCTGGCGGCAATATGGATTTCTTTAAATTCGGTCAAAACGTTGAATCGTTGTTTAAAACTGGATTTAAAAACATCCAAAAATTACCAGGCATTTTAATCAAGCCAAAACCATCGGGCGGCAAATAATGAAAAAATTGATACTGATTTTTGTTATGTTTTTGATGCCAACCATTGTGTTCGCAGATGATCCAATTAATACATCACCAATCCCGCCTGTTGAACAACCAATTAATTATAACGCAACGAACCTGCCCCTGGGCAACGCGATACGTGGATTGGTCGTAACAAAATTACAAAACGATGTGCCGAACACGGATTTCATGACACCAGGCGCAATTCCAATCGAAACAAAAATTGCAAAATTAACCATTGATTCGATGACCTATGTTGCACAAATGCTGTACCCAATATTTATGAATATCATTACTTGGTTTTTGATAACACTGCTTGCCTGGTGGATTGCACTTGAATCTTACGCATTAATAGAATCTGGATCCGACACAAAAAAATTCGCAGAAAGCATAGTAAAAAAATCCATAATCGTCGTAATCTGGATCGCAATACTTCAATCTAATCCGGCCCAAATTTTCATGTTTTTTGCGGGCCCAATTATATCGCTCGGCACATATATATCTGATTTAATCCTAACAACAACTGTGGGCGTTGATACTCTGCATACTTGTGACGCCATCCGCGCATACGTTGCATCGGACCCATTAACAACGGTCGAACCATTTTTATCAAACGAAACTACGGCCAATATGCTGTGCATGCCTGCCCGAATTTCAACATTTTTCTATCAATGCATATCAACTGGATTTTATTGGATGAAATACGGCTTTGGCACCTCTGGATTAATGGTAATCACTGGCATAATGTTTGTGATTGTATTTATCATCAACGCATTTAATTTCGCAATTTCGGTCCTATCTGTAATCGCAGACTTAATGTTAACCCTTTTCTTCCTACCATTCGTGGCCATCAAAACCTGCTTTGGCGGCGGCGACACATCCGTTAAAAATCCAATTGTTAAAACGGTATTCCAAACAGTTACCGGCATGTTTGCAACTGGCGACATATCTAAATTAATTGAAACCCTGGTCAAAGCATTATTTTACTTCTGCATCCTGTCCGTAATCGCTGGAATGTCCTATGCGCTTATGCAGGGTGCATTTAACACAACGGGCGATTTGCGCAACATTACACCATCAATGAACGACACATCATTTATGACGGTATTTCTGTGCGGCCTGTTAACATTATACATGATTCGCAACGCCGAAAAGTTCAGCGAAAAATTAGGCGGAGCAATAAACCGCGAATACGCAAAACTAATCGATAAAAATATAAAATCCGGCTGGAAAGATTTAAATGAAACGGCAAAAAAACTATACACCTCTGCTATCAAGAAAAAATCAGATAAATAAAAAATTGCACTTATTAAAATTCCCTTACCCCTAAGTGGGCTAGCAACAAACCTCAATCATCGGTCATCCTGCCTGTCCACCACAGTTTTAAAAAAGGTGGAAGCATAGCCGAAAGGATCCAGTAATAAAACTTGGCGATAACGAATAATGGTCATACCCGCACAGGCGGATATCCATTAATAAAAATGGTTGCGCCAGCAACTTTTTATTGTCTATGTCATTGCGAGGATCTATAGCTCCGTGGCAATCATTGCAATATTAAGAAAATTATTGTCATCCCTCGGGACGGATTCAGAAAACGATTAATAATTGTTTTCTGGGTCCTCATCAGCAACAGCAATCTTTGATTGCATGGTTGCATTGTGTTTTCAAAAACTCTACTACACATTCGATCATTTCAAAATGCGATGATTGGGTGGGTTCTTTTATTTTTTGACCCGCGGTATACATAGTGGTACATAAGGGTCGAAAAATTTAAAAACTTGTTTCCAGTCGCTGTTCTCACACCATCCGAAAATCAATCAAAACGAGTCATATAGGAGTTTTGTTTTTCAAAATCCGATGGCGCGTATATTAACATACGAAACCGAGGATTTTGAACAAGAAAACGTCCTAGATGGCCGTTTTCATTGATTTTACTCAATTGAAAACTGCATCCATGTACCTGACTCTGTAACTACCTCTACTTTCCCGTCTGCAACAACCGGCGCCGTGGCCAACTTGGAACTGGTCAATTCGCGACGCCCTAAAATCTTGCCATCACGCGCATCAACAATTGTAACCGACCCATGATTATCAAAAACCCACAATTGATATTGTCCATTATTTGAAATCAAAATCGGGGTATAAAACATAATTGAATCTTCACCATCGGATAATGGTGTCATATAAACAATCCCACCCTTTTTCAAATCAATTGCATATAAATCTTGGTTTGTTGAAACTGCCCATGCAATATTTTCCATCACCCACATTGCTTGCGCGGACGCAATCGGAACAGTCCATTGCTTTTGCCCAGTCGCCTTGTTTAAACAAGCCAATTCGCCACCCAACCCAGTCGCATAAACAGAACTGGAATCGGAAACAACATTGCCCAAAATATCTGTTAATGGATATCCGCCCGTAATAATGTTTGAACGATAAACTCCGCGAACCCATTCTGTTTGATTTGTGGATGTGTTAAAACATAAAACTTCGCCAGTCGACAAACCCAAATAAATTAAATGTTTATCAACAGCAACGCCGGCAGTCCCAATAACCTTGGACGTTGTTGGGAATCCTGAAAATACTTTTTTGACATCGCCATTTTTAATATTGATCTGATATAATTCGTTTCCTTCGGATACGGTGTACGTATAACCATTTTGCTCTTCTGATAACGGACCATGTAATGGAACCTTTACATTTTTTTCCCACAAAACTTTCCCAGCTTCTAAATCAAAGGCAATTATTTCGCCATCATTTTTTGTTTCAATCAAAACATCATTAAACAATTGGACGCGAGCCCCTGGTGCAAACGCTTTGGTTCTTTCATGATGTTCCCACAATCTAACCCCTGTATTTAAATCCCAAACACGCACATTCCCAATGGAATCCGAAGTAACAAAAATACCATTCCCAACCACAGGCTGACTTATATGATTCGACTTGCTGTTAAATCCTGAACCAATTGATCTAAACCAATCGCGCTCAAACTTTGGCAATGTTTTTTTTGTAATAACTGAAACAGCATAATGCGCGGTATTATTTGGAAACCGAACAATTTTTGTATCAGTCTTTGGCGGAAAATTTTCAATTGTTTTGCTGTCAATTTGAACAACGCTTTCTTGGAATACGGGTTCACGCACTCCGGGCAAAATTGGATCTGGGGATGAACACCCAACCAACCAAAATCCTGCAACCAAAGCCAAAGCAATTTTTTTCATCAACCCTCTCCAAATAAATTTAATTACATTCCGGCCAACATTGTTTCCGCATGCGCAGAAATAATTTTCGGGGCATCGTCATCATTAACAATTTTTTTCAACCAAGCTTCGGCCTTAACATTGTTATCTTCTGACACATACTTTGCCGAAACCAACATCATTGATGTATAATAAAAAGGCGATCTGCGCGACAGCGTCGGCGATAAAAATTTTTCTAGCGCGGAACCGCTCATCGAATCAGCTTTTAATAACGCCAAACGAATTGTCGCCAAATGCGTAAAATCACGTGTATTTCCATGTTTTGCTAATTTTTGCAACTGATCCATTGCGGCATCTTTTTGCCCTTTTTCCAAATACAACATGGCGGATTGATACATTGCAATATCACCCATCCCAGACGATGATTTATTCCCCAATTTTTTCAACATAATCTGCGCGGAATCAGCCTGACGATCGGCCACAGTAACCATTGCAGATTCAAAAGCCAACGCATCTTTTTTCGCATTTTCAGTTTTATAATGATTTAACAATTGATTTCCAATGGCCAACAATAAAATGAATGCCGCCAAACCAATTAATAATTTCGCATGTTTTTTAACAAAATCATACGTTTTTTGGGCATGAACTTCTTCCCAAATTTCACGATACAACGCATCTTCTTGGTGTTCAGCAATGCTTTTTTTAACTTTTTTATCGTTTGCCATGATTTTATCCTTCTACTACTTGTTTTTGTAAATTAATTAACGCGGCCACGCCGTCTTTTGCCAATTTCAGCATAGCATCCATTTGTTCCCCTGTAAAGGGTTTTGATTCACCCGTAGCCTGCACTTCAACCAATGCACCTCCGTCTGCTACAACGAAATTTGCATCAACTTCCGCATGGCAATCTTCATCGTAATCCAAATCGATAACGACATTGCCATTGTGAACGCCAACAGAAATTGCAGCCAAAAAATGTGTTATTGGATTTTTGCGCATTTCACCACATTTAACCAACTTTTCACACGCCAAATACATCGCAACAAATCCGCCAGTAATGGACGCACAACGCGTTCCACCATCGGCCTGTAAAACATCGCAATCAATAAATATCTGACGTTCGCCCAAAACATCCAAATCAACAACCGAACGTAATGCGCGCCCAACTAATCTTTTGATCTCAACGGCACGAAAATCGGTCTTGTTCGAATCGCGACCGCGTCGAACATGCGTTGCGCGCGGCAACATCGCATAATCGGCTGTAACCCAACCGCCGCCTAAACCCTGTTGACGTTTCCAAGTCGGACGCCCGTTTTCAATGGACGCAGTACATAAAACATGGGTATTTCCCATTTTAATTAAACACGATCCCTCGGCATACCGATTAACATTAACCTCGAAACTAACCTTTCTCAATTGATTGTTTTGTCTTGCACTCGGCCTCATCCTAAATCCTTTTTTATCATTGTTATTGCTCGGGCATCACGACACCGTGGCAATCTTTGCAATTAAATTAATTTATTCCACACCAGTCTTAATTCAAACCAAAAGAACATTTCGAAAATTTGTTTACCAAATTTTCCGTGACAAAATGTTCTCCTCAGAACTAAACACCAACCTCAAAATATATCCATTTGACATTATTTTGAAATCCATTAAACTCTATACATATAACGATGAAATTTCAAGGACTATTTACAAATGAACACAACAATACTTGACCAAATTTATAACGAACTTGACAACATTGAAAACGGGATTTTGCGCCTACGCGACACCCAAAACGGCATGCAAAAACAGACGGATTTAGAAGTTGCCATCCTAACACAACAGTGCGAGGCCCTAAAATCCGCCCGCGACCGCGCAATTGACTATATCGATGAATCCGTTGCAATCTTAAAAAAATTAAAGGCAGTAAAATGAGTATCGTCACCCTCGACATAGTAAACCAAAAATACGCCCTCGGCTGCGAAGACGGCCAAGAAGAACGCCTCCACCAACTCTCAAAAATCGTGGATGCCAAGGCTCGGGCGATTTTAAACGCCATCGGCCCATTGGACGAAAAAACCCTGCTTGCAACTGTCTGTATCGTACTGGCCGACGAATTGCAATCACGCGCTCCATCCACTCCAAATGGTGATATCGAAGCGGGCCTGGAAAAATTACTCCAACGCCTCCGCCAAATATCGAAAAAACTCCCCTAATGTTTTTTATTTGTCATTGCGATGAGCCAAGGCTCCGTGGCAATCATTGCAATTAAACAAAACCAAATCGAACAACCATGAAAACATTTCATAACTTAAATAAAATCAAAACAAACCTTAATCCTTGGTCATCCTGAGGCACAGCCGAGAGGATCCAGTAATAAAAACAATTACAACAGCAATTTTACGAACAATCACAATAAAACCAGATAACCAAAAACAAAAATAAATTAAATCCATGCCAACCTTAATCCCAACCTATGAAAATTTTGAAAAATCATAAATGATTTTTCCGTGACAAAAATTTTCCAACAGAACCACAATCAAAAACCAAATCGAACAACCATGAAAACATTTGCTGAATTACCAAAAAACCTAAAAGATTCAACCGTGGCACTTCTTAAACATGATCAACACTTGGCCGCGCGCCAATCGGCCCACGCAGAACGCGCATTTATCCGCAATGAAAACAGTACTGTCGTAACAAAAAAATCGGGACAAAAATCCGAACCCTATTCCGAAAAAAAACACAACCTTAAACGCGTCGAAAAAAAATACGAAATCATTTCCGACACAGTTTGCATTGTATTTATAATTGGAATCGCCGCACTTCTAATCTCTAGCAAATTTTTTGATGCCGATTCGAAAAAGCCTGCCATCAAATCCCAAACTGAATCCACCCGCTAATAAACCTACTTTGGCGAAACGCTGCAATTAAATGTCATTCTGCCTGTCCACCATAGTTTTAACAAAGGAGGAAACGCAGCCAGAGGATCCACTAAAACAAACCATTACAACGCAACACAAATGTCATTGCAAGCGAAGCGCAACAATCTCAACAATATAAAAATTAATTCCCCCATTTTATTTTGCATCACAAAATAAAATGCCCCGGCAATCACCGGGATAAAAAACAGAAACAAATAACAAACATACAATTTAAATTGTTATACCCAAAGCGTTCAAAATCAAATGATTGGTAAGAATTTTTTAAATTTTAGAGCCGCGGTGTACATAAACGTACATAAGGTTCTAAAATTTAAAAAACTTGTTTTCAAGCGTTGGTTTTCAACACTTTGGCCAACTCAACCATCATCGCCGACCCCAACTCCTCGGGCCTCTCGGTCCCTGACAAACCAACCGACTTAATCGCATCTTCTGCACCATGATATTTTTTTAATGAACCACGTATCATCTTGCGCCTGTTTTGAAATAATGTCGCAGTTAATTTTTCCAATTTTGCTAAATCATTCGCATTCAACGGATCCGCCTTTGGTTTGACCTGAACAATGCTGGACATCACTTTTGGAGGCGGGGTAAAACACTTCGGATCCACATCAAATAATTTTTCTGACTCTGCCACAACATCTGACAAAATCGCCAAACGGCCATAGGCATTATCACCAACATTCGCAACAATCCGTTCCGCAACTTCCTTTTGAAACATCAGAGTCAATGAATCAAAATCCAAAATATGATGCAACCATTGCACCAATAATTCAGTCCCAACATTGTATGGCAAATTCGAGCACACTGCGCGCGGCCCTGGTATATTTTTGTAAAATTCTGAACCAACTTTTAACGCATCCGCAATAACAATATCCATCCGCCCATCCGAAGCATCCCGGATTGCATTTAATAACGGCAACATTGTATCGTCTTTTTCAACCACCGTAACATGCCGTGCGCCCGCCATTAATAACGATCTGGTCAATCCACCAGGTCCCGGCCCAATTTCAATAATATGCATATCGGAAATATTTGGAATACTCTTTGCAATCTTGTTTGTGATATTTAAATCGAATAAAAAATGCTGCCCCAACGACTTTTTTGTAAACACAGAATACTGTGTCATCATTTCGGATACAGGTGGTAAATTTTGAACCTTGCTCATACAACTTTTTTCCTGGTTTCAAATGCGATTGATAATGTCCCCTCGTCCAAATAATCCAAATCCCCGCCAATCGGCACACCCTGGGCTGGCTCGTAAAAATTAACCGAATGCCCGGACAACAAGGCAGCAATATAATGCGCAGTGGTCTTACCCTCGATCGTATTTGGCAGTGCCAAAGTAATATCTTTGATATCTTCTTTTTCAATCCTGGACGCTAAATTTGATAAATTTAAATCCTCGGGACTAACACCATCCAACGCGGATAACAAACCACCAATAACATGATAGCGTCCTTGAAACACACTGGCCTTTTCCAAAACCCAAATATCGGATAAATCGCGCACAACACATAATTGATGATTTTGCCGACTTGGATTTGAACAATATTCGCATAATTTTTGATCGCTCAAACAACCGCAATTTGGGCAAGGCTTCACCGCGCGAACCGTTTCGCCCAACATATTGATTAAACGGTCTGTGTTTCCGCTCTTATCCTGCAACATAGCCAACACGATTCGCCTGGCCGAACGATTACCCAATCCGGGCAATTTTGAAAACACCTGAATTAATTTTTGTATTTGCTGTGACATGAAATAATCCTAGCATTATTAATGAAAAAAACCAAGCCAAAAACAGTAAAATCACAGAATTTTTAAATGAAATACCTAACCACAAAAAACATTCAAAATATCATTAAAAAACCAAAATTTGCGTCAGAATGTGATGAATGTAAAAAATTTATCGTTTTTCAAGGCCCGCAGTGTATATAAACATACATAAGGGTTTTGAAAAACGATAAACTTGTTTTCAGTCGCGCATTATCATGCAAATTTATAAAACGGGGGAAATCCGAATCTCTATCCGCCTATTCATCCGCCTCCCAACTTCCGTCGCATTATCAGCAATTGGTCGGGTGCTGCCTCGACCTTGGACAAATAAACGAACCGGCCTTATTTCATGCTTGGCAAAAAATATTGCAACGCGCTTTGCCATATCAAACGAAACTGCTTGATTCGCATCCATTTGACCTAAATTATCGGTGTATCCTGTAATTTCGATAAATGTTTTATTTTGCTTTTTCAAAATCGCAGACAATTTTTGTAATTCCTCGGTACCCTGGTCTGAAAAATCCGGCGCATTTGGATCCATGAAAACATCCCTTATCATAACAACCAAAACATCTGGCCCAACACGTTGAACCGTGGTCCCCGGTTTACGCAAAGTATCGGCCAATTCTTTTTCCAACTGAATCATATATAAATGCGATTCGCCCTGCTTCAACGCGGTTCCACCATTATCTAAAAACATTGGTTTTTTTGCTTCCTTGGCAGTTTCCGACATCATGCCAAAGCTCGCCCCGCGCAACAAAGAATCCCAAACATCGCGTGATGGGGTCTGATAACTGGAAACACATCCCGCCATTAACAACCCACATAATAAAACCAAAACTTTTTTCATAAATTCACCCTTTTGTTAAAAGACACTGTACCAAAAAAAGATAAAAAATCAAACCCGAAAAAATAAATTTAAAAACGCAGCCCAATACTCTTTATTTTAAACTCTAAAATCGCGTCAAAACTGGATGAGTATAAAGAATCCCCCAAATTTTTAGGCACGCGGTATATACAGAAATACACAAGTGTCTAAAAATTTGGGGGACTTGTTTTTAATCGCCCGTTTTCACGCGATTTTATTTTTTCTGGCCTTGCTTGGCTTTGAATTTTGGATTAGCCGGATCAATCAACAAAACCTGTTTTCCACGGCGAATTTGTTTCAATTTTCCGCGTTTTTTCCAACCTTTCAAAGAACTTAAAATTTTCATAATGAACCCCTTTTATTTCACAAGTTTCCAATTTATAACCTATAAAAAAGTAAAAATCAACTAAAAAGAAAAGCAATTGCATTTTACTAAAAACATTGGTATAACACAACGGCACAAACCTTGGGGATTTTCGATGAAGGCATCAAACAAAAAAACTGGCGGATTTTTGGCCCAAATTCAGGGCACATTACGTTTTTTAAAACGCGCATTTATTGTTGGCATGATCCCAATGTTTTTTTTATATATTTTATTGGAAAAACCAGACTATCACGTTTTATCCGCAATCCAACGTCCTCTGGTTGCCGTTGCAACACCTGTTGCAAACGCAATTTCTTGGCCTTTTCGTGCATCAATTAATTTTGTATCACACATCGGGGACTTAAACCGGGCATCATCTGAAAACGTTGAATTACGTAAAATGTTGGACGAAAAATTATCTACCGAGCACCAAAACCAAATCCTGACTGCGGAAAACGAAAAATTACGCACCCAATTAAAAATGGTATCGGGCTCTAAACACAAATTGGTCTGGGCCGAAATCATCCATAATAACAAAAGCTCTCTACACCATAATTTCATGATTAATACAGGTTCCGCACACGGGGTAAAACCAGGGATGATTGTATTATCTGCATCTGGTGAATTGGTTGGCACAGTAATCCAAACAACAGATAATTATTCTCAAATAAAAAGCATAACTGATATAACCTCCTCGGTCCCAGTCCGTGTCCCAGGCACAAACGTTTACGGATTTATCCGCGGAAATAATACATCAAAACCTTTGTTTGAATTATTCTCGGACCCATCATTTCGACCGGATTCTGGAACACCAATCATGACATCTGGCATCCGGGATACGTTCCCAGAAAACATTCCAGTTGGATACATTGGCTCGGTATTTGCAAACAATACAGCATCCATAAAATTATACGCCCCGGTGTCTTCACTTACATCAGTCCAGGTTTTATTATTCGACTATGCCGAAAATTACAAAAATATAACGAAAAAATTTGCACCTGGGGACAATTAATGAAATTAAAAACACCAACCTGGTTCACAAATGCATTCCATGCGATTTTACCAACCGCGTTGCTTTTAATATTTTGGAATTTGTCGCACCCAATCTGGAACCCAGGCGGCATATTAATGGTAATTCCCGCATTCTTTTTCATTATTTATTATCCAAATAAATTACCATTTTCAATTGCCTTTTTAATGTTTTTGTTATTGGACTACACAAACGATACTCTACTAATGCACACATTTTTATTTCTGTTAATTTATGGCGTTTTGGGAATCCAAAACATATTTAATTTAACCCAACAAAAAATGAATTCTTGGTTTTTCTTTTCATGCATTATGTCGTGCGCATTAATTATAATGGGCGCCATTTCATCAATTGCATCTGGTGCATTGATTTCATTAACTATGTTGATCTGGACAATAATTTTAACATGCTGTTTATATTACCCGCTATCGCTGATATTTAACAAATTGATGTCTTGGGGGCGTAAATGATTGATCGCGAACTATCCGCTATTTTTGATCGTCGTTCTGTACTGTTAATATCTGGCGGACTTATCATGACATCAATCTTGGTCATGCGGATGGTTCAATTACAAGTGTTCAGTCATAAACATTATAAAAAACTATCTGATAATAATTATTTACGCATCCAACCAATATTACCAGAACGCGGCAAAATGTTGGATATGAATAATGAAATTATTGTAACAAATAAACCCACATACCGCGTTTATATTATACCCAAGGAAACAACCGACCAAAACGGCAATGTTTCGAACGTAATCGACCGCTTAACTCGCGAATTAAAATTAAACGCTCGAGAATTAAAACGCATAAACGAAAAAATCGAAAAACAACGTTCATTTGTTCCAACTCTCGTCCGCGAAAATTTAACCTGGGAACAAATGGCCGAACTGCAAAGTCTTCGCGAACAATTACCCGGCCTGCACGTTGAACAGGGTTTTACACGAATGTATCCAAACGGCAACTTTGCATCACACGCAATTGGATACGTTGGGGACGTATCGGAATCTGATATAAAAAAAAGATTTGATTCCATGATGGAGGCTCCGTATTTTAAAACTGGGAAATACGGCATCGAACGTCGCTATGATCCGTTATTGCGCGGCACCGCTGGCCGCAATGTTTTCATGGTTGACGCCCTTGGCCGCGTGATCGAGGATTTCTCCTCAGACGCCATGCCCGCCATACGCGGCACAGACTTAAAACTGACCATAAATTCTGCTATTCAAAAACAAATGGAACGCGCACTTGAACCACATACATCCGGCGCATCTGTTGTAATTGATATTAAAACTGGCGGAATACTTGCCATGACTTCGACGCCATCATTTAATCCACAATTATTTCAGGGCGAAAATTCAGAATCGCATTTGACTGAATTACAAAACAACCCATATAAACCATTTTTGAACAAATGTATCGAGGGGGCCTACCCTCCCGGTTCCACCTTCAAAATCGTGGTTGCCTTGGCGGCCCTTGAAACTGGCGCCATAACTCCGACCGAAAAAATATACTGCGACGGCGGCTGGAACTATGGAACACACCGATACCATTGCTGGGAAAAGGATGGCCACGGTTGGCAAAACCTATCCGACGCACTTGCGCATTCTTGCGACGTCTATTTTTACCAAGTTGCTCTCCGCGTTGGAATTGACGCAATCCGCAACATGGCCAAACGCTTGGGTATGGGGCAAACATTATTGGAAGATTTACTTGGCGAACACCCTGGTTTATTGCCGGACAAACGGTGGAAGGAAAAAAACGTCGGCCAAACCTGGAGGCACGCAGATACAATTTTAACCGGAATTGGTCAGGGTTTCGTCCTATCAACCCCTTTACAACTGGCTATAATGACCGCCCGCGCCGTATCCGGCCGCGAAATAATGCCAACATTAATGATGGATTCAACATCCAGAAACGAATTTCCATCAATTGGAATTTCGCAAAAACATATCGACGCAGTAATGCACGGTCTTAACCGCGTAACCACTACGGACGGGACCGCATCACTATCAGCGATTAATGTGAATGGTCAAAAAATGGGCGGCAAAACCGGCACCTCCCAGGTTCGCAGAATCACGACCGAGGAACGCGCCACAGGCGTCCGCTCATCCGCATCCCTTCCATACCACTTGCGCAACCACGCTATGTTTGTTGGATATGCGCCAACTGAAAATCCACGCTATGCCATATCTGTTTTATTGGAACACGGAAATTCCGGATCCATCGCAGGCCACGTAGCTGCATCAATTATGCGCGAAACTCTAAAGGTTATGCCAAATGATTAAAAAAACATCATCACGTGTTTCTCGCGCTGAAAACATGTCGTTTTCGGAACGCCTGTCCCGCATGAACTGGCCCCTATTTGCAATGATTGCAGTAATATTATCGCTCAGCCTGATTATCCTATATTCCGCAGGCTATAAACCATGCCCTGACCAATCGGAATGCCTGTACACATTTGGATCATGGGATCCATGGGCAAAATCACAATTGTTTAAAATTTTATTCGCACTCGTGGTTTTCTTTGCAACGGCGCTTGGGAACATTAAAACCTGGATAAAATCTGCATACGGAATCTATGCTGTTATATTTATATTGGTAATCCTGGTCAGCTTTATCGGCCATACTGGCATGGGCGCCCAACGTTGGTTGAACCTGGGTTTTTTCGCAATCCAGCCGTCTGAATTTATTAAAATCGCTGTTATTTTGGCACTCGCCCGTTATTTTTCCTGGATGACAGCACATGAAATGACCCAACCAAAAAAAATGATTGTTCCAATTTTAATCGTACTGATGCCGTTCGTGCTTGTTTTAAAACAACCGGACTTGGGCACAGCTATAACACTAATGATGGTCGGCGGCGGGATGTTTTTCATCGCGGGCTTTCCACGCAAATGGATTATGATTGCAATCGCATCTGTTTTGGTAATCGCCCCAATCGCTTGGTCATATGGCCTGCATGATTATCAACGCGAACGCGTGATGACATTTATCGATCCATCGCGCGACATTCGTGGCGGCGGGTATCAGATAAATCAGGCTAAAATCGCCCTCGGCTCTGGCGGATGGAAGGGCAAAGGATATTTAAACGGATCCCAATCCCACTTAAATTTTTTACCCGAAAAACAAACTGATTTTATCTTCACGATGCTGGGCGAAGAATTGGGTTTCATCGGCGGCTTTTTTCTACTGATGATATATACAGCAATCATATCTGTAATATTTTGGATTGCAAAAACCACACGTAACCGATTTGGTCAATTGCTGACCTTCGGCGTCGGCATAAACTTCTTTACGTATTATTTTATTAACACCGCAATGGTTATGGGCTTATTACCAACGGTCGGCGTACCATTACCATTAATGAGCTTTGGCGGATCATCACTACTCGCTCTAATGTTCGGCTTGGGCCTTGTTGAAAACACATATATTTATCGTGACGTTCAATTGTCTGCCACCGGCCACTAAATTATTTTAAACGCCCCTCATCCAAACGGGATTTAATAATAATCGGAACCTCTCTCTTTACAAACTCTCCAATATGCTGGGCCTCTTTTTCCATAACAGACTCTTTGTATATTCTATCAACCAAATGTTTTGTCTTATGTAATAGAACCCTCAATCTATGATTGGATGGGCTCGTTGATCCCAAGGGCGCATTTTCGACTATGTCAAATCTGAATTAACGCTTGCACCGCTTGCCCGTCGGTAACGACCGGGAATTCATAAATTTTTATCATTACCATTCAAAAATTAATTCATTCCGGGGTCGGTTTCACGCGATTATTAAAACCATTCAAAATGTATTAATTATAAAGAATTTACCGTTTTTCAGGACCCGGGGTGTATACAAACATACATAAGGGTTCTGAAAAACGGTAAACTTGTTTAAAAGTGATGCGTTTTCAATGGTTTTTATTTGTTAAAGAACTTCAGTTGTAATATAACCAACAAATTCGATACCGTCCAATACAACACTAATCCCGCTGGCAATCCGGCAAAGAAAAATACAAATATCACCGGCAACCATTTCATGATCCACATACCTGGCATTGGGGAATCGCCCAAATTACCGCTTTGCATTTTTTGTTGCCACCACATTGTAATACCCATCAATATTGGCAACAACCCCAACGCAGGCATCCATGCTGGAATGGCAAATGGTAATAATCCAAACAAATTAACTATGCTTGTTGGATCAGCCACTGACAAATCCGGCATCCATAAAAAACCTGCGTGCCTCATATCAACAGAAATCACCAAAGCTTTATATAACGCAAAAAATATTGGGATCTGTAACAACATCGGCAAACATCCGCCCATCGGAGAAATTTTTGTACGTTGATATAACAACATCATTTCTTGCTGCATACGCATTTTATCATTTGCATATTTTTCTTGAATACGCTTCATCTCTGGCTGTAATTGTTTCATAGCGGCCATTGATTTATATGATTTTTTAGTCAGTGGATACATTAAAATACGCAAAATCAGAGTCAAAATAATGATCGCAATTCCATAATTTCCAACCAAAGTATTTAACGCAGTCATTGCCCATAAAAATGGTCGCGACAGAAAGAAAAACCAACCATAATCCATGGTCATATCAACACCAGCCATAACGGTCGCAGCTTCTTTTAAAATCTTTTGCGATTTTGGTCCGGCAAAAACATTGGCACTCAATTCACGTGTTTCGCCCGCTTTAATAACAACAGCTTCGGCCTGAACATCTGCTTGGAATAATTCGTCATTGCGTTGTTTCATACGAATTGTTTGGCCCAACGAATCGACTGAAACAATTGTCTGCCAATATTGATCTGTAAACCCAACGAATCCTGCTGCGCCTTCAAAAACGCGTGGTTTTTTAACAATTCTGGACCAACTTTCACGTTCAATACTTGAATCAACATTCGCAATTCCGCCCTGACTAACCGCCAACTTTGCGCCATCTTTTGAATCAGCAAATCGAACAACACGGGCATACGGCAACACAGCAATATCGGCCTTGGATCTGTTTGAAACCACATCACGAATTGATACTACATAATTTTCCCCAACCGTAACAAAACGTGTAAATTGAACCCCTGCTGAATTTACATATTTCATTTCGATACTGTTGGACGATTTCGCAACAACATTCCACTTTGTTGTAACTTCTGGCACATTTGTGTTCGATGATAAAAACCCAACCTCGACAAAATCTTTTTCTCCTGCCAATAATTTAATAGGCTCATTTTCACCCTGATTTTCAAAATAATGTTTCAAAGCAACATCGCTAACACGTAATCCTTGAACTGTAATTGCATCCACCGAGCTCTCTAAATTAACCCGTGCAACATTTGATAAATCCATCGACATCTCGACATTTTTTTGAACTTCTTCGGCAACAGGCTTGGTCTGAAAAAAAGTTCCATAAATTAACCAAGTCAATGAAAAGAACAACAAAAACCACCAAAATGGGCCCCAATTAATAACCGACTTTTGCGGAGTCGCCGCACCTGATTTTTCCAATACTTTAACCATAATACTTCCTTTTATATTTTTTTACGAAATAAACCATACAAATAAATCATGACACCAATCGTGATAAAGGCATCGGCCACATTAAACGCAGGAAAATGCCAATTTCCAACGTGAAAATCCATAAAATCAATAACGGCACCAAAACGAATACGATCAATTAAATTACCCAGCGCGCCGCCAACAATTAATAACAACGCCGTATATTCGAACTTTGATTTCGCCCGAAATAATAAATGATAACCCAAAAACCCAATAACCATAGAAACCATAACAATAATTCCCAATTGATGCGATAAACCAATAGATCTAAACAATGAAAAACTGGTCCCAGGATTCCAAGTAAACACCAAATTAAAAAATTCAGTAAACGATCCAAACATCACGGGAAATGGGGCAATTTGAAAAGCGTCCGCCACCAACGGCACACGCTGTGTAATCAAAAATAATAAAATTCCTTTGACTAATTGGTCGGCCAAAACCAAACCAAATAATGGCAATAAAAATCTTTTAAATAAAACCGAAACTTTCATAATCCTTCCCCTTATCTATTATGTCATTCCAGCATCGGCTGAAATCCAATCTAATAAACTTGTCGCAACGCGACCCTTTGTTATTTAATATCCAAATTAACTATGATCACCCTACACTAATCGCCACCCTAAATCAACATTTTTATACTACACTTGCAATTTGTTTAAAAACCCGCTACACTGTCGCCCATGAAGTTACAAACATGGTTATTCAAACAAGCAGACAAACCAATCGCACTTTTCGCGGTATTTTTTTTGACAGTCTGTGAATCGGTATTTTTATTTATCCCACCCGAAGTATTCATGACTCCTCCTATAATATCCAACCGCAAAAACGTTTGGTGGGTGATTGCACTGACGTCCTTGGGATCACTGATTGGCGGTATAATTACTTACTTTATCGGCATGTATATGTTTGATTCTGTCGGGGTATATCTGATTGAAACATTCAGCAATCCTGAAAAATTCGAACACGCTCGACAATTATTTACGACATACGGATTTTTGGTTATTTTAATATCTGCGTTTACACCAGTACCATATAAATTGGTCGCTTTGGCGGCTGGCTTTTTGGGAATAAACGCTTGGCTTTTTATCGGCATGTCTGGAATATTTCGTTCAATGCGTTTTGCGATTGTCGGCTATTTTTTATGGAAATATCAGGCCTCCGCCAAAGACATGATCATGAAACACTTCTGGACACTAACAATTGGGGCAATACTTTTAATGTTGCTTGGCGTTGTTGCATTAACACTAATTTAAATAAATGGTGATTATCATGAATAAATACAGTGAAAAACAAATGACTCTGACTGAAAAACAATACAGTGCGCAAAAATTGAACCGCGCAATGGCGATGGAACGTTTGCGTTTTATGAATAAAACATTTTTGGATAAATTGATTGAATTAATTAATAGCACTTTAAAAAACATTAACACCCATATCTCAAAATATAAAACCCACAGTCGTTAACACGTACATCGTCCAACCCCCAGAAATTTACTAAATCGCGAAAATAATTCAAAACGCGCAGAGTATAAAAATTTAGGGAACTTGTTTTTAATTGCCCATTTTCAATTATTTTCGTACGGATTTTCCGATTTTTTATAGCGTATACGCACCACCAAATTCTCCCAGCCAAATTTTTTAGCCAATCCATTACGCAAATAACGTTCGTATGATTCTGGGAACTCTGTGGCGCCACTTACGTTTAATGTAACTGTGGTTGGCCGCTGTTCTGTTTGCGCCGCAAATTTAACCTTCATCGGCTTTTTCATTTTCGACAAAGGCGGAGGCGTCGCAGCCATTAATTTTTCAACAGCCCTATTAATCGCACTGGTCGCATGATGTTTATCTGTTAAATCCCATAATGTGAATACCCGTTTCATTAAACTTTTGACACCCGTACCTTTCATAGCACTGATTGGCAAAATCGTTGGTTTAATAATCTGATGGAATGAATTTGAAAATTCATTCTTTAACTTGAATAATAAATCTTCCTGCTCTTCGGAACTAATTAAATCCCATTTATTTAATGCGACTATTAAAATTCTTCCTTCTTCGGCAACACGTGCGGCCAGGGTTAAATCCTGTTTTTCCAATCCTAATGTTGCATCTAAAACCAAAACAATAACATCCGATTGCTCGATTGCTTTTAATGCTTTGATTGATGAAATTGTTTCAACATCATCCGTAACTTTTGCTTTTTTTCTGACTCCTGCTGTATCTGTTAAAACCAACTTACGACCGGCCCACACAAATGGCACCAAAACAGTATCACGTGTAATCCCAGGCATATCATGAACCAACACACGATTTTCTCCAACAATACTGTTAATCAAAGTTGATTTTCCAACATTCGGCTGGCCAACAATTGATAAACGAACTGGGCGTGAAGGTTGTGGTTTATCCGCACCCTCTTCGCAATCAATACCATCTTCGTTTTTTTTACAAGTCATTGTTTTTAACCAATCAAAAATATGCTCTAATCCCGTCCGATGTTCGGCAGATAATGGTTTCGGATCCCCCAATCCCAATCTATAAAAATCATATTGAAATTCAGTCCCCTTTTTGGATTCAGCTTTATTCATAACCAACAACACAGGCTTGCCCGATTTTTGAATCATCCTGGCCAAAGCAACATCATCCGGATGAACTCCATGGCGCCCATCAACAATGAATAACACGGCATCCGCCAACTTCAAAGCATACAGGGATTGATCCGCCATGGCCTTTTCAACCGCATCCCCAGACATCTTTAAATCAATCCCGGCAGTATCTAAAATCTCGGCTTCAACGCCACCCCAATCAATCTGTCCAATAATAATATCTCTCGTAACACCCGGACGATCGTGAACAATTGCATCACGACGACGAGTCAATTGATTAAATAATGTTGATTTTCCAACATTTGGCCTGCCTAAAATTGCAATTTTGAACATATCACAGAATCCTAATTTTTCGATGGATTTTCCACGCACCATTGTCTATAATGCACTTGACAAGATGGAGATTAACATGGCAAAACAAACAAAACAAGTCGAAAAAAAGCAATCAGCTTTGAAATCTGAAATCGAAAAAATTCAAACCACCGCAAAAAAAACGGGCAAAACAATTAAAAAGCACGGCATAACCAGCTGGCTTCAACACATTGCCATGATCTTGGTAAATCCAAAACGCTATTTCTCATCGATTGTCGCAGACGGCAGTTTCGAAGCTCCAATGATCAAAGCATTCATCTACGGCCTAATCGGCGGCGCATTGGTATTGTTGTTGCAATTATTGGGCGGGCATGCAATCACCATGGCAACCGTTTTTGCAAAATTCATCGTAACACCAATCTTGGCAGTTGTTGTACTGTTCTTGCTATCTGGATTAATTATGCTAATTTCTGAAATCACCGGTGGCGAACGCGACTTTGAAATCGCTGTCAAGGGATTGGGTTCCGTATTTTTCATGTACCCAGCAATCTTGTGCTTAAACACATTGGCATTTAATTGCACCTCTTTATGGATTATCTCGGCACTTGTTGACGGCTATGTACTGTTTTTAATCTATAACATTGTTGTCTATTGCATGAAGGGTAAAATCTTAAACACTCAAATCGTAATCGGCAGCATGTCTTTGTTCATGATCGCAATTTATATGACAGACCACCGCATGACTTGGTTTTTAATTAAAAACGCTGGCGCCGCACTCGCCTGCCTCATCCACTAATACTATTGCCCCCTATCGCCAATGGCGATATCGGAAATTTCATCAACTAAACTCTGCAATGCAGGGTTTTTTTATATGTCATCCCTCGGAATCATAACTCCGCGACAAGAATTGAAATTAAGCCTCGCCAGGGGCAATCCACAAACCTTGAACCAAAGCCAATTTTATGATATAATGCGCGCGACAACAAACAGCATACAAAACGAGATTCAAAATGGACAAATACGTATCGATGAGCGCAAAAACCTCCGGCAACACCTTTGCCAACATTGGTTTCTTTTACGGCCTGGCTTCATCAATCTTTTCAACAGTATATTCACTGGTATTATTCGAAGTATTCGGTTCGGCGTCCCTGGTCGGCCTATACAGCTCATTCTTCGCCTTTATGGTAATGCTGTACACATTGTTCAGTGGCGAAGTTTTCCGCCTGCTATCCAAACCAAAAATTGTTGTCATTGCAATGTCGACAATTATCATAACAACATTCTGTATGTATTTTCCAATCGCCACCCGATCGTTCGTTGTATTGGACATAGTCCGAGAATTCGGCTGGGTTACATTCAGCATCTGCACATCACTATTCCTGGCAGATTTTGCAAAACGGGGCACTCTGTCAAAACTGTCCGGACGCTATTACATGCTGTATAATATTGGCTCATTAATCGCGCCTGTTATTGCGATGTACGTTGCAACCAAAATGGATAATATGCGCGCACCATTTTTGCTGATGTGCGGAATTTTGATAATTTGTATGGCATATTTTTTCAATCAAAAACTGGTGGCAGCCGAAAAAAACGTCCGTCCACCAAGGGTTCCAACCACAATCCGTCGCATAATTCGGAATTTAATTTTATTTTTCCGTCGCTCTAATATGCGCCACGCCTATATGGCCAATTATGGATTTTACGCCATTGCCTCTCTTCGCAGTCTTTACGTCCCCCTCGCCATTATCTCGGCCGGATTCAGCAAGGAAACAGTCGGTATCGTACTCTCTCTCGGAATTATTCCATTTATTTTAATTGAACCATGGATTGCATCCTTGGCAACCAAACACGGCGCCAAACGCTATTTAATCTTGGGATATTTAACATATACCGTGTTCGCATTCTTGGCATCCGCATCAACCGGATTTACATTGCTGGGCTTCTTTATCATCTGGCAATTTTCAAACGCCTGCGTCGAACCAATCAAAGAAATCCCATTTTTCGACATTACAACAAAACCCGAACAATCTCGTTTTTTTGGAATATTCAAAACATCCAGCTACGTCGCCAAAATTATTACTCCACTGTTTGCATCATTGGCAATATACTTAACGGGCTCTCTGGCGTCTGTCTGGATTGTTGCAGGCATATTTGGAATCATCCCAGCCTACTTTGTCTATAAAATCCAACCCAAAATAAAATAACCCACCTTATTTACCAAAACATAAAAATCAATCAAAGCGTAGTAGTTGGTTGTGTTTTGAAATTTTTTGACCGCGCGCCAGCGTACATATGGTACGTGCCGCGGCACAAAATGAACAACGCAGCCAAATGCTGCGCTTTTCATTGATTTTCAAATGATCTTTTCCTGGCTGGCCTTCCACAATATCAAATCAATATATCCCTTCGGATACTTGGTATCTTTTTCCAATTTTTCAAAAACCATATCCGCATATTTTTTAATTTTATCATTCAATGGAAAACCAACCAAATTCATATCATCGGCGCCTCCAAAAACTCGAACACCCAAACGCTGAATCCAAATATCGTATTTAACGACATTTTCACCCAAATTTCTGGCCAAATGATTCGCAGTAATTTTACCAATGTGCGGCAATCCCGACAAATAATCCAAACGTGCTTTAATATCCATTAATTTATAATATTCTGAACAAAATTTTTCACGACCATTCCATAATTTTAATATGGCATTAACCTTGTTCACATTTCCAAAAATTTTAATTAAATCATCAAACCCCGGCCCCGCAACGTTTCTCGTTTTGTCATTGCGAGGGGTCACGACCCCGTGGCAATTATTGCAATTTTTTTCACCCACGTCTGACAAACCATTTTCAATCCCAAAACATTCCATAATCTCGGCATGCTTACGCTTGGCCGTTTTTTGGGAAAATCCCCCGGCCAAAACGACATAGACCGCCTGATAAAAAAATTGATCTGGCGTCAAAACCTCGCGATTAATTAAACGCCTTTTAACCACACCAAACGTATCGCAATCACAGTCCAATTCCATATCAAAAATCTGTTTTTCCAACCTAAAAAACAAATCTTTATCTAAATTAATCTTGGAAAATCGAACCACTTAACCACCTCGAACTTTACCCAATAAATTTTTAACAACACGCCCATCAATCTTTTTCCATTTTGAATACGGTTTTTTAACCAAATTTGAATTGTAATATTTATCGTCCCCTGAAACTTCCATACCAAACCAATCCGGTTTTTCAAATTCAAAATCTTCGTTCGGCAATTCAACCTCGACCATAACCAATCCTAAATTTTCGCCCAAAAATTCATCAACTTCCAACACTAAATCACCATATGGAATTTTATATCTGATTTTTTCGATAATTTTTCCATCTGCAAATTCAGATAACATAGCCTCGGCATCAGCACGCGGAATTGCATATTCAAATTCCGACCGGCTCAATCCAACTCGCGCACCTTTTATCGTTAATTTCGCGCTATCTCCATGCACCCTCACACGAACAGTACATCCTTTCTTGGCTAAATATCCCTGGCGATATAAAACTCCCATTGCCTGTCCTTTCCAGGAATCATTTTTAACTAAAAATTTACGTTCAATTTCCACACTCATATTATCCACCTCGGTCTAAACATTTAAAATCATCTGATATAACAATTTCCACTTTACGCTCAAAAATATCATCTTGCCACTTTTTTCTATCAATTTTTGAAACATCTCCTGACGATATTTTGATATCCGACCGATTTGAATCTGACACAACTGTTCGACAAATATTGCCATACTGATCTTTAAAATTAATAACTAAAAATAATTTATTGTAATCCCAAAACCAGTAATTCGGCCAACACCCCAACGGCGGAATTACAAAAAAAGCACATCCACCCCAACCACCATTATCATGGGATTCATAAACCTCACCCAAATCATACTTATAATAATTTTTAAACCCGCCGTCCTCAATAAATTCAAACCTTTGCCCAACTATTTCATCGGCTTTTTCAAAAACCTCAATCCTATTCTTTTCGCCCTTGTCGTCTTGAAAATACCCAACTACATTCATTTCATAATTTGATAAATTGATAACTTTTATATCGGTTGTCCTTGGCCCTTCCATAATTCCGCCACAACCAACTAAAAACATAGAAACTAAAATCAAAAAATATTTCATACAAACATCATCCACAAAAAGCATAAAAATGTAAAGCCCAAATTAAAAATCCCAACAAATAAAACCGATCTTAAAAAACAAACGCCAAAAATCGCGTCAAAATCGGATGAGTATAAAGAATTCCATAAAATTTTAGACACGCGGTGTACATGAACGTACATAAGTGTTTAAAATTTTATGGAACTTGTTTTTAATCGCCGGTTTTCACGCGATTTTACAGTGTGGCCTTAACACTTTCAACAGTATAACATTCCACCTTATCACCCTCGTGCAAATCATTATACTTGTCAAACGACATACCAAATTCAGTACCCACAGATACTTCTTTGACTTCGTTTTTTTCACGTTTTAATACGCCGATTTTACCATCGTAAATAACAACATTATCTCGCAATAAACGAACGTTTGCATCGCGACGAATAACACCCTCTGTAACTCGACAGCCGGCAACTTTGACGCCTTTTCCAACAGTGAATATAGCCAATACGTCAGCATACCCAATAAATGTTTCTTTGCGCTCTGGCTCTAATTTTCCGGTCAAAATATCATTCAATTCATCTGTGATGTGGTAAACAACAGAATGATAACGAATATCCACTCCTGCGGCACGCGCCATTTCTTTCACCGCGGCATCGGCACGAACATTAAAAGCAATAATAATAGCGTTCGAAGCACTTGCCAAACGAATATCTCCCTCGGAAATTGCACCAACACTCGCAGACAACAAATTAACATTGGCTTTTTCTGATCCAACTTTTTTAATCATATCACGCAACGCTTCAACGGACCCCTGAACATCAGCTTTTAAAATCACAGGCACAACAATCTTGTCGCTTGATTTTGCCTTTGCGAACAACTGTTCCAAAGTGGATTTTTTTGCAATATTTTCTTTTTCTTTTGCTTTGTGCGCACGATATTCTGCAACTTCCCGTGCCTGGGCATCATTTTGCAATGCGATAAAGTCATCCCCAGCCAAAGGCAAAGCATCCAATCCTAAAATAACACCTGGCTGACCTGGTTTAATTGATTTTACACGCTCATTTTTCGAATTAATAATCGCACGAACACGTCCATGAGTCATACCGGATACAAACACATCACCAATTGATAATGTTCCCTGACGCATTAAAATTGTTGCCGTTGCGCCCAATCCTTTTTCCATTTTTGCTTCAACAACCTGGGCAGCCGCAGGCATATCCGGATCGGCTTTTAAATCCATCATTTCGGCCTGTAATAAAATCAATTCTTCTAATTTATCCAAATTAATTTTTTTGGTCGCAGAAATATCCACAGACAAAACATCTCCGCCCATATCTTCGACTTGAATTTCATGCTGTAATAAATCGGTTTTAACCTTGTTCGGATTTGCTTCTGGCAAATCAATTTTATTAATCGCAATAATAACTGGCACACCGGCGGCTTTGATATGATGGATCGCTTCAATTGTCTGCGGCATAATTGAATCATTCGCAGCAACAACCAAAACAACAATATCTGTCATCTGTGCGCCACGTGCACGCATCGCAGAAAAGGTTTCATGTCCAGGCGTATCTAAAAACGTAATCGATTTTCCATTTTTTGCAACCACTTCATACGCAGCAATATGCTGAGTAATTCCCCCAGCCTCACCCGCAACAACATTAGCAGAACGCAATGCATCCAATAACGAAGTTTTTCCATGATCCACATGCCCCATAACAGTAACGACCGGAGGCCTAGACACCATGTTTTCTGAATTTGGTTTAATTTCTAATAAATTTTGATATGGCATTTCAACAACACGCTTAACCGGGGCACCAAATTCACCCGCAATCAATTCCGCAGTATCCGCATCAATTGACTGATTCATGGAAACCATAACGCCCATATCCATTAATTTTTTAATAACGACGCCCACTTTTTCGGCCATCATATTCGCCAAATCTTTAACAACAATTGTGTCGCCCAATAAAACTTCGCGCACAACTTTTTCTGTTGGCTGAAAAGCCTGTCTTTGTTTTTCACGGAAACGTTTTGCTGCCGCCTCACTACGACGTCTATGTTGTCCACGAACCGCAATTTCTTCATCTTCATCAGAATCGCTAACAACGATATCTCGAATTGTAATACGACCGGACGCATCAAAACCACCGGACCTATGCCCTTTTTTCTTGTCTTTTTTGACATCGGCTTCATCATCAACCACCCCATGTGCTTTCGCCACTATTGGTTTATGATTCAATGCTCCACGATCATCCGTCTCAGCTTCTTCTTTGGCAATTTCTCTCTGCTTTAATTGCTCTTGAACTTCTTGATATTCGGCTTGTTCCGCAGCAACTTCGGCATCTCTCTTTGCACGCAATGCTTCTTCTTCGGCAACCTGCTTGGCACGTTCTAATTCTTTTTCGCGCGCGGCCTGTAACACAGCCTGCAATTTTTCCTCTTGCGGATTAATAGGGGCTTTTTTTATCGGCTCTTGTAATTCTTGTTCGCCTGGCAATAAAACCTTACGACGTCTTTCAACGAAAATAGCATCACCCTTGGCCGATTGCACAGAATCGACTTTAACGCTTTTTCCCAAAGTTAATGTTTTTCTCTCAGTCATATTTTTTCCTCTTAATTTTTACCTGGCGCTTTCTTTGATGTTTTTCAACACACTTGTAACTTTTTCCACAGATCCAGAAACACGATTAAAAAACCCAGCATCCACTTTTCCAGACATTATCTGACTAAATGCATTCAATAACATCACGGCCTCATCCAAATCATTAATTATATTTGGATTTTGTTTTACTAATTTTTCAATCGTGTTATCAGATCTTGTCATTATTCAGCGTCCTCGATTACTTCTTCTGTCCCGTAACATTCTTTACGTGCTTTCATAATCAAACGTCCGGCCATAACTTCTGTGATTTCATCTTCGCCTAAAATTTCAACCAATTCATCGGTTGCCAAATCGGCAAAATCACATAGCGTACGAATACCGGCATGACCCAATTTTAATAATGTTGGACGTTTTAATAATTTGAAATTCAACAAATCATCTGCCATCTTCAAAGCACCCGCGGCATCGGAAAATTCTTTTTCCTCGCGTGCCAAGAAATCTTTTGCACGTTGTTGCAATTCGGCTGCAATATCCGCATCAAATCCATCAATTGTTTCCAATTCATGCAATGGAACAAAAGCAACTTCTTCCACAGATCTAAATCCTTCTGCAATCAACAACTGTGCTATCATTTCATCAACATCCAATCCCTTCATAAACAATGCAGATTTTTCTTTGGTCTCGCGCTGACGACGTTCTTGTTCTTCTGCTTCTGATAAAATATCAATATTCCATCCAGTTAATTGTGCGGCCAAACGAACATTCTGTCCGCGACGTCCAATCGCCAAAGATTGTTGATCTTCGTTAACAACAACCTGGGCAGTATGTGTATCTTCGTCCAAAATAATCTTTGCAACTTTGGCTGGCGCAATTGCATTAACAACATAAACCGCTGGATCCTCGCTGAATAATACAACATCAATCTTTTCGCCTTGGCATTCGTTAATAACTGGCTGAATACGTGTACCCTTCATACCAACTGTCATACCAACAGGATCAACGGATGGATCATCCGTCCATACGGCAACTTTTGCATGTGAACCTGGCGCACGCGCAACAGATTTAATTTTAATAATACCTTCGTAAATTTCTGGCACTTCCTGCATAAATAATTTTTCCATGAATAATGGATGCGTTCTGGTCAAAAATATTTGCGGGCCGGAATTTGTGCGCGTAACATCCAAAACCAATGCACGAACACGATCTCCTGGCTGCATTCTTTCTCTTGGGATTAATTCGTTGCGACGAACATACCCTTCGGCTTTGCCTTGAATATCAACAAATACATTTCCAAATTCAATACGTTTAACGGTTCCATGAACAATATCGCCAATCGAATCTTTAAATTCTTCGAACTGATGCCCACGTTCAGCATCACGAACACGACTTGACATAATTTGCTTTGCTTGTTGGAAAGCCATACGGCCAAATTCTGGTTCTGGCAAAGGATCTTCAACCACATCTCCGATTTGTGCATTTGCAACATATTTTTTTGCTTGCTCTGGGGTCAACATGGTTTGTTCATTATATTCAAATCCACCTTTACCAAATTCATCGGCTTCAATAACAACACCAACCATTTTTGGATCAATAACTTGAAATAAACGTTTAATATGAATCGCGCCATTTTTGCGATCAATCTTGACATCAATATCCAAGCCTTCCCCATATTTTGTCTTTGCGATTTTTTTAATCGCAGCTTCTAAACTTTCAAAAACAACATCGCGTTCGATGTTTTTCTCGGCGGCCAAAGCATCCACAGCAACCAACAAATCCTGACGAGGCATTGCAACAAAAACCATTTTCAACTCCTTTTACTTCGCTTTTTGTTTGTTAAATATTTTTGAAACACGATCTAAATTCGCTTTTGAAATTAAATCGTATTTAATTTTTAAAACTTGTTTTTTGTCATCGACTAAAATTACTTCATTTGTCTTTTCATCGATTCCATCTAATTTTCCAAAATGTTTTTTCAACCCATTAACTACCTGACGGGTTTGAATGATAACATCCTCTCCCTTAAACTTTTTGTAATCATCCACCTTTACCAATGGCCGATCAATACCAGCCGACGATACAACCAAATTATACTTGTGCGGGAACACGTCGTTTACATCCAAAAACGCAGATAATGTACGCGACACCTTCGAACACAAATCAACGGACACAGGCGATGCATCCAAATTCTCAATCAAAATTTGGCACTCCGTGCCAACTTCGCCCGGCAACATATTAACTGATACCAATCCAACTCCCATATCTTTCAAAATGGGATTAAATAATTCTTCTAACTTTTCAACCAACACCATACTACTTTCCTCTTCTATCATCTTAAATCCCGTCACCATAAAATACGGCCAACGGATCGGAACTCTTGTTTTCCTTTACCATCCCATAGAAACACAACGACAGCGCAAACAGATATTTCATAATCTTTCTACATTTAAACCTATCGCTCTGATTCCACCCATCCTTAAAACCCTATGAAAGAAGCGGATCTTTTCAGACCCGCTCCCAAAAATCTCAAGAACAAAGCAATTGTATACCACGAATCGCCCAATTGCAAGTTTTTTCTACTTATTATTTGTCATCCCTCGAAACCACAACTCCGCACCAATCTTTATCTCGGCGAAACAACGTGCCGACGGATCATTGCAATTAAAACCCGACAATTATTTGTCGTGGTTGAGTGGTGCGGGAGAAAATAAAAACACTACCCATCTCGCCCCAACGGGGAGAGATAATAAAACATATG
>JAVBPX010000009.1:0-10492 GCA_031549365.1 Alphaproteobacteria bacterium | reverse complement strand
ATTATCTCGGCGAAACAACGTGCAGACGGATCATTGCAATTAAAACCCGACAATTATTTGTCGTGGTTGAGTGGTGCGGGAGAAAATAAAAACACTACCCATCTCGCCCCTCCGGGGAGAGATAATAAAACATATGATCTTTGATCATGATGTTTTATAGAGAGGGGGAAATAAAAACAATAACCACAATTAAAACCCTCCCAAACCCTTGGTCATCCGGATCGCGCAGCCGAGAGGATCCAGTAAAACAAACGTTGCGACAGCAACTTTTTATTGTCATCTCTCGGCAGCAATAACCCCGTGGCAATCATTGCAATTAAACAAAAATCCCACTTTCAATCAAAACAAAAAACACAAATTTCAATTTAAGCTTGCAATTTGGGAAAAATTTCCCATAATACGAAAATAACCAAAGGAATTTACCATGGCAAAACCAGAACCAACCTTCACTCCGGACCCCGTCGACATCCACGTCGGCCAACGCTTACGCTTGCGCCGTAATATGGTCGGCATGTCCCAGGACGAACTGGCAACCGCCTGCGATATCACATTCCAACAAATCCAAAAATACGAAACTGCTGTAAACCGCATTTCAGCATCCCGCCTGTTTCAAATTGGAATGGCCTTAAAAACACCTGTGGCCTTCTTCTTCGAAGGGCTCCCCAATCAAACAGTAATCATGGATGATTTTTCACCTACAAAATCAAAACGCCGCGGTCTACATGTATCCGAGCCATCTGAAAATGATCCATTAACACGTAACGAATCATTAAAATTGATTAATTTGTTTTGGAAATTACCAAATGATTCTGTACGTGATAACGTGTTTGCAATTATGGAAAACCTTTCCAAAAAGCTCCCTCAAAACGCCTAATTTATATTTACCATTGCAATAAATGTCATCCTGCCTGTCCACCATAGTTTTAACAAAGGTGGAAGCACAGCGAGAGGATCCAGTAATAAAACCATTGCGACAGCAATGTAATATTGTCATTGCTAGCCACACAGTGACGCATCAATCTCAACAATATTGTTTTTCGAATTACGATTCCCCTTTACACCTAAACATTTTATTGTTAAATTCAATCACATGTCGCACCTCAAAGAAAAAATCCCAGAAACAAAACTAGATCTCCATGATAACACAGTGGACTCGGCATTCATATTGTTCGACCGCTTTGTTCGAAACTGTCACGAAAACGGGACAACACGCGCACTAATAATAACTGGCCGTGGCTCAGGAATAATAAACCAATCAGTAAAAACCTGGTGCGATTCTTTAAACTATCCCTGGATACAATCTGTTACAACTGCACCAACCCAATGGGGTGGTATCGGCGCCCTTGTAATCCGAATAGCAAAAAACAAATCCACCCCATCATAACACCTGTTTATAAAAATCTTTCCACTTTTAATTGAACCGCTTTACAAAAAGTGTTAAAATACATCTGACATAAAAAATCCCAACCAATGGTGATAATCATGACCTGCTGCTCTGAAAAGTGTCCAAACTGTAATTACGATCCAAATAATGTATTTGCAAAAATACTGCGCAATGAAATTCCATGCAAACGCGTCCACGAAACTGAAAAATCCCTGGCATTCCATGATGTTAATCCGCGCGCCGACGTACATGTACTGATAATCCCAAAGGGCCCATACGTAAACATCTATCACTTTACCCGCGACGCATCCTCCCAAGAACAATCAGATTTCTGGCGCTGCGTTCGCGAAACGACAGATAAACTGGAATTATTAAACCCAGGCTTTAAAATATTGGTGAACACAGGCCCCGGCGGCGGCCAAGAAGTTCCACACTTCCACACTCACCTCCTCGCCAATAAATAATTCTACCCACCACTCAACAGCAATCTTTGATTGCGTGGTTGCGTTGTGGAGCCAAGGCTCCGTGGCAATCAGCGCATTTTCAAATGTTTTAATTGCAACAAAAAACGAAACCCGCTATGATTGAATTACTCGGGGGAGAATTATGGATCGCTTTGACCGTTTTATTTTTATATTCATTGCATTTTGCTTGATTGTATCAAACGCTTTTGGGGCAACGATTACAATCGGAACGGCCAATAAAATCACAACAATAAAACCAACCCCTATTTTACCATACGCTATCTCAGACTTATTATACGAACCAATAATCCGAATAAACGACCAAAAATATTTACAATCAAACCTGGGGGAATATTCAATATCTGAACGCGAAAACAAATTAACAATCAAACTCTTTGATAAATTTTGGTCAAACGGCGAACCAATTACTTCGGACGACATAATCGCATCATTTAATTTTTATAAATCAGACTTAACTCTTACTGCCGAATTATCACCAATACTATCAATTGAAAAAATCGATGATAAAACATTAATAGCATCAATATCTGAAACTTCGGAATCCCAACTTTTAACTTTTTTAACAATGCAAATTTTGCCAAAAAATGAAATCAAGAACGAAACATACGCATCGCTAAAATTTTTAAAAACAACATCTGGCCCATATAAAATCGAATCAATAACTGACACCAAAATTTTACTAACTCCTGTCGACACTAAAGTCGACACTAAATCTAAACTGCACAGCTTGGCATTTGAAAATCATCCGTATGACGAATTATGGAAATTGTTTAACTCTAAAAAAATTAATGTTATATACGACGACCCATACCACGAATTAAAGACGGACGAAAACAACATAAAACATCTATCCGAAACAAAAACTCCGGTATCTGGTTTATGGCTAAACACTCAAACACCTTTGTTCCAAAACCTTGAAATTCGAACTCAAATTGGATTGGCATTGCCAATAACAAACCAAAAACTGGCAGGCATGGACGCGACTCGATTTAATTGCTTACTATCCGATTATCATGGATTCATGACATCCGAAGAACGCAACGTTATCGAAATTCTGGGCCTATCCGACAAAATAAATCCAAAAATCTATTCTGGAAATTATTCACCTCCATCTGCTATGGAATACACTCGGGTACCTGCGGACTCCTGCCCTTTTTTCAGTGAAAATTGTGCAACGAATACCATTCAACCCTTGCTTCCACTTCGATTGGCGCTTGAAAACGCAGGATATAATTACAACACCCACGAAAAAAAATTCATGCGCGGTGCGGACACTGCTCAAATAAAAATCTTGGCACCTGACACAATTAATTCGGATACTGTTTTAATAGAGCAATTAATCAACATGGTAAAAACACTAAACGAAATTGGCATTCCAACACAATTGGATATCGTCAGCGATTACACTTATAATGAACGCTTAAAATATTACGATTACGATATGGTTGTTGCCACTATGCCAATTTTAACGAATCCGAAATACGCATTAAATTTATACTTCGGGACAGATTCAGCATTAAATAATTACGGCTTAAATTACGCAAACTATCGCAATGAATCGGTGGATCGCATTATCAATTCATTTAACAATCCAACAATTAATCTGGGCGCTGCAATGCACATGATCAGTCGGATTGCTCTAATGGATGGAATTCTGATTCCATTCTGGCAAATCCAACCTCCTCGCGCTGCCTTCATTGACTTTAAACCTAAATCAAATTCTATATACCCAATGGACTGGTAAAAACTCTTGACCGAATACTAAAATTTTTTCTATAATCTTGATACAGGGAATAATCGGGGGAACAAAGGGATAAATATCATGAAAAAATTTGCAATATTATTTTTATTTGCACTTGCCTTGGCAGGCTGTGGCCAGGTTTACAATCGCGACCCAGTTGGCACAGGTTACGACAACGACGAATTAAAATTATCACCTTGTGCTTGCATGATGATTTACCGGGGCTAATACTTGTCCAACAAACACATATCGAAACGCACCCCTTCCAACGTCCCATACCCTGAACGTTTTGATACACCAGCATTCCCAGAATCAAAAAACATCGAACTCTCGCGCTTCTTTGCCATTGGCTCTATTGTATTGTTCGTTTTGATAATTATCATGTGCGGATGGTTACTGTGGGCACAAAAAAATGAACGATTACACGCATACTTGTTATATACAGACCCAGTAACTCAAAATTGGGTTGCAATTTCAGAAACCGATTATAAAAACCCAATCAAAACTATGCCTTGGGAACAAATCGCAATGGAATACACCATCGCGTCATACGTTCCGCGACATTTTTATATTTCAAACATATCGACATCAAACGCAAAAAACTGGTGTCAATGCCAATGGGATAGCTGCCAAAATTCAAAAATCTCAGATTGCACTTTGTGTTGCATATCACATCCGAACGTATTTCAAGAATTTCGTAAAAACGAACTAAAAATTTATGAAAAAATGGCATCCTCTGGCGAAACACAAAAAATTGTGGACGGAACCCTGCGTGCAACAATGCTAAAAAAGCCATCCACCGATTCATCATCCGGCACTATGTGGCGCGCAACTGTTGAAATTGAATCCCGCGGCAAACGCACCCCTGTTGTAATGTATATCCGCATTGACCAAGATTTAAATTCAATCCCATTCCCAGGATTTTACGTATCAGAATTTAACTACTATCCCTTGGTAACAACGAAATGAAACGCATAATTACAATTTTCGGCGCCCTAACTTTAATTTGCATCATGATGATGAGCCTCAGCATGTCGGGAAAAATTCTATCAAAAATGATGTCTGACGAGCATAAAATACAACCTGAAATTTTTCAAACAAATTCCTATTCGGAACAACGCCTGGAAAAACCTATATCTCTGGACATGATAAATACCGAATCATTGACCAATTCATTACTTGAGCGTTATGTTCGCGATTACTATGAAATTATTCCATACTCTGCTGAAATGGACCGTCGTAAAAACGCATCGCATCGTCCCGGGCAATATTTCTCGGTCGAGGTTTTCTCCGCCACAGAAATATTTAAAACCTGGCAAAAATCCGTCGCTTCCGAAATGCTTGAAATGTCGAATCGCGGCATTCTTCGCCTGGCCGACATTGAAAAAATCGAAAAGAAAAATGACTATTATTCAATCATAGTCCGCCTAACAACTTTCGACAAACCAAACGATATACAAGCAACGCCAAAAATTGAACGCAAAAACGTATTTATCCGCGCGGAATATCACGGCCGTCTTTGGAACGAATCAGAATTGTTACAAAATGGCGAAGACCCAACATTAATCTTTGACTTCCGCGTATTTGACGTCAAAGAAATATCCCATTAATTTTGATTCATCACAAACCACTTCTAAAATCAATAATAACAATACAAAATCAAAAAAACTTACTTGCAATAACACACAAAAACGCGCTAGACTGAAAATCACAAGGAAGCGAGAGAAAAATGACCGACACACAATCACTATTCACATCACGAATGCTAACATTTGTGTTCGCTGGCGCATTGACAACGCTGTTGGTATTAATCGGGACATTTATCATGATGAACCCATTAACAAAAACTCAAATTTTTTTCATGGGCACGGCACCTGCCGATTCACAACGCGTATTGATTCAGTCCTATTTTCCAAATAAATATAACTTGGAAACCTTCAAAGAAAATTTCATAAAACAATACATCGCCGCCCGCGAAGAAATCTCGGCAAACCGAACCACAATGGGATCTCGTTGGAACCCGGATGGACCTGTTGCTATGATGTCTACAAAAAATGTTTATTCTGAATTCACAAAAACTCCAACTTATCAAATTGGGATCAACAATGAAATGGGATTGCGCCGTTCAATCGAAATTATGAATATCGAACCGCGCAGCATTGATACCTGGGCCGTAAAAATCCGGGCAATTGATGTTGATAACACTGGACAAAGTGATCAAAAAGATTTTACAATTCAAATAACAATCGCGATAACTCCACCGATGGATACTTTATGGGGCGAACGCCTGAATAATCCACTTGGGATTTACGTAACAGGATACCATTATGAAAAATAGGAAAGGCTTAAAAATGAAAACACGTCTTTATTCCGCAATGTTTATATTGCTTGGGCTTTTGGCATCAACGGCCAATGCCGAATATTATGGGGTCCAGGATGCTTGGGATAACCCTGAAAACAATATGTTGGCGGACAGCAAAAAACCTGGATACGCACAATTGACTTGGGCGCCTGGCGCGATTTTACCTGTTAAACTACGCAATGGAATGATAACCATTATCAACATGCCAAATGGCGAACAAATTGCCGACGCCTATGTTGGCAGTCCTGAATATTTCGAAATCACAACCCAGGGGACCAACCGCAACACATTAATGGTCATGCCTGCCAAGGATAACCAGGGCGCAGACACAAATTTAATTATCATGGGCAAATCTGGAAACAAATATGTTTTATATCTTCGCTCTGAACCATCAAATACAAATGTAATCACCCATTCAATGGTTGACATTTTAATTGATGGGAATGCATCCGTATCATCTTTGGCATCCACCGCAACCGCATCTGGCGCGGGTGGCCTAAATTCAATTTTCGGCGGGAAAAAAACATCCACAGGACTTGACGACGAAGACTACGGCTGGATTAAATCTATCAAGGTTGACCCAACAGAATTCCGTTTTGACTTGGACATCTTTGTTCCAAACCCAGACGATTATGTAATCGCACCTGAACGTGTATGGCGCGATAAAATCTTTACATACATTGATTTCGGGGACAAGGTTATCGCCATGACTCAACGCCCAGTGGTCAGCATTTTAATCGAAGGCGGGGAATCTCCGGTGGGATTCAGAACCGATGGTCCAAACGGCCGTTTATTGGTCGTTGAATCTGTTGGCGACTTGGTATTACGCTCTGGCCAAAGGATCGTTTGCATCAAAAAACGTGAAAAGCCATTCTTGATTTCCGACCCAGCATCTGTTTACGCCTTGGCATCTGCAAACGTTGAACAATCTGCATCTTTGAATAATATCTATTCACAACCGGCATCAATGTACAACCAACCAATGGGCCAAACATACGGCGCACCACAAACAACAATGATGGTAAACCCTGGCACAATGCAAACATCCGCATTGGGAACCGCCATGGCGACCGCTCCAATGTCATCCACACGTTCAACCCGTGGATCATATTTGCCTGGGCGCGATATTCCAATTATTTCATCAAACCAAACTGGCGTTGCTGTTGAATTGGGATCTGATACATCTGTAAAATCTCTGAATGATTACTGGACAAAATTACTGGCCACATTTAATTCAACAGACGGTGCCCAGGGCATATTGGCTCCATATTCCGACCGCGTATTCTTCGCCGTTGACGAACAGGGCGTCGGCGAACTTGGCTCAGCATCAACCACCGGCCGTCTATATCGTTTACGCGTCGGCCCAATCGGCTCAATTGACGAGGCTCAAAAGCTCTGCGACCAACTGACAAAATTCCAAGGTACCTCGTGCCACGTTGTTCGCATCCAATAATTAATTCAGGAAATTAAAATATGGCCACCGCTCAAAAAAAACCATCATTACCAAAATACACGCATTGGATTTTGCTGGGCATGGCTTTTATTGTCGTTGCGATATTCGTGGTAATTTTATTAATGCCATCGAAACAAACCCCAAATGTTGCGATTACAGTTGATCAAACTCCTAAAATTAAAATGGATCCAGATCGCGTTATAATCAATGACGCTGAATTAAATCGCACAACAAAATCGGACATTAAAATAACATCTGGCAACAGCGTCCGCATTTATGACGTCGCATTATCCCAAACAGATCCCGATTTAAAATTATTGGACACATGTCGTGATTTGGGTATCTTGGAACCAAACTTAAACTATTGCAACATTACTTTGTCTTGGGCTCCATCAAAATACACAACGGAATTTGAAACACAGATTATAATTACTTACGGCCCAAAAAACGGTCCCGACAGCTTAAAGCAACGGGAACGCATAACTGTTTCATTATCAACCATCCGTGAACGGGTTGCCGAACTAAAACCAGAAAAAACTGATACATCCTGGTTCGAAAACATTGTCCCTGAATTACCAAAAATCGAGGAAGCAAAAAAACAACCCGAACCCACAATTGTCGAAGAAAATTGTTTACGCTTCGCATCTCGCTCATACGACTTATCTGGCCGTCCAAACGGTTGGATTGTTCCTGCCGCCGGCCATTATAATTATTATGGATTTGCGGATACAAAATGCGAAAAACCTCTGGGCGAATACGATCCATACACTGGATTTATCTATTCTCCATCATTGGATAATCCCGCACAAAAAATCGGAACCGACGCCGAAAGGGTTAATTCCGGCAAAATCGCAGAATCAACATTAATGCCGCAATTGAACTCTCCTACACATGGAAAAAAATCACAACAGCAATCCATTGATTTTGCGACCATTGTTGCGGCTCGTGCAGCCGCCGTCGCTAAAAACACCGACCCTGAAAAAAAGGGATTTGCTGCAAACCGCTTGCCTGGTGCTGGCGACCATGAAAAATCTGAATTTGTTCCAATATCAATAACATCCGGGGCCCAGGTTTCATCTCTTCCAAAAAACAATAAATACGTTCTGCGTCAATTCAAACCAATACCTGCTGTTATTGTATCTGACATCCGTGTTGAATCACAAACCATAAACAAACTCCCGGTCCAGGCCGTGGTTGAACGTAACGTATACGCAGATAACGAACGCACAATTGTAATACCAACTGGAACTTTAATGCTCGGTCGCGTAACAGACAATGCGCCTGGCCGGTACAAGGCAATCGGAAAAATTCAAATTGATTGGTATCGTTTTGTCCGTCCAGACGGAGCCGAATTTAATTTTCCCAGCAATCAACCATTCTCGGCCGATGCCCAGGGGCGGATTGGCGTCCCAGGCCGTGGATCCACCGATTATATGGAGGAATTCGTCATGCCAATGATAACATCGCTGGTCCCAGCCGCAGTCAATTTAATCGCACCAATTTCGGATAAATTCGTAAACCAAATTGATTTAAATAACAATACTGTAACCCAATCCGGAAATATGCGCAGCTCTGAATTGGCGAAACAGGAAATAATTTCATCCTGGAATCGCGTCGCCCAAAAATTGGTAACCGACATGATGGACAACACAACACCACCATTTATCGTACCCGCAGGAACTCGCATCACTGTATATTCACCACGCGATTTAATCGTACGTTTCTCAGACGAAGCTTTTGGCGACCTCAAAACTACATCTGCCGACTTTGGTACTATTGCTGCCGCACAAATCAACGAAAACGATAATGTCGGCCAGGTTCGCTCGACCATGGTCAATGGAATCGCTGCAACAACAAACGAATCCATGGCCAAATCATTCGCCACCGGAATGGAAAAATACATACCATCAGATCTTGCCGCATTGCAATCGGGTATCGACCCATACGCAAAAAAGGAAAAGGCCCCTGACATTGATAAACAAATTTTTGGCGGATCTGGCGGTGGATCAATGAATTTTGGCGGCGCATCCGCGGGTGGCGCACTGTGCGAAGACGGCACCCCACCAAACCAATTCGGTTGTTGTGCGGGCGAAGAATGGACTCCTGCGGAATCCGCATGCTGTCCAACAAATGATCCAACTGGCCCCTGCTTCCCACCAATGCAATAGAGGATGCATACATGACAACATCAAATAAAACTTTATCAACCCGTTGTCCTTCCTGCACAATCAGGCATCCATTAATTAATGTCATTGCAAAGAGCTATGGCTCCGTGGCAATCATTGCAATATTACTGTTCGCAACCCCTTCTTTCGCAACAACATTTCTACCCAATTTCGAAGACATCCCACAAATGGAAAAAACATTGGCCGTGGAACAAACTGGATTTTTATTCTCGACCCCTGATGGTCACATCATCGAAACAATCATAACCTCGGATTCCGTATCGCGACGCGAATTTCAACGCTATTACGAAAAAACACTGGAATCATTGGGTTGGAAATTAAAAAACGATTCATCAAAATTGCAAACTTTTATCCGCGATAACGACACATTAAAAATTGAAATTTTGGAAACGGCCCCATTAACAGCCCGCTTTTCCCTCACCCCATCCGAATAATAAAAAATTAATTGTCATCCCTCGGAATCACAACTCCGTGGCAATCTTTATCTCGGCGAAACAACGTGCAGACGGATCATTGCAATTAAAAACCATCTCGCCCCAACGGGGAGAGATCATAAAACATATGATCTTCGATCATCATGTTTTATAGAGAGGGGGAAATAAAAACAATAACCACAATTAAACCACCCCAAATCCCTGGTCATCCGGATCGCGCAGCGAGAGGATCCAGTAAAACAAACGTTGCGACAGCAACTAAAATATTAACATGTCATCCCTCGGAATCACAACTCCGCACCAATCATTATCTCGGCGAAACAACGTGCAGACGGATCATTGCAATTAAAACCCGACAATTATTTGTCGTGGTTGAGTGGTGCGGGAGAAAATAAAAACACTACCCATCTCGCCCCTCCGGGGAGAGATAATAAAACATATGATCTT